>JAUNNN010000020.1:9950-37956 GCA_030531435.1 Lachnospiraceae bacterium | reverse complement strand
TGCCATGTGAAAATCATCGCATGCACCTATCGCTGTAATTTGCATTGTTAATGCTCCCTTCATTAAATATTTGACCATTACTTGAAATGAATAAAAAAAGAGGACACTTCTTTGATTTCTCTAAGAAATGTCCTCTGATTTTCGGTGTGAAAATAACACTGAAATAATAAGTTCCGTAAATTCCAAAAAGTACTGTTGCACCTGTAGCCGTACCAAACGGCGAAATTTTGTTGTACCTAGTGTTGCACCACTACAACAAAAGAGTTTTTTCACACTATCAAATATTCAATTGAAAATCCTTATTTTAGTCCTTAAAAAGTTGACGCTTGCGATCGATCATTTCCTCTATTTTACTGATGTAGAGGGCAACATCCTTCACATTATCACAGCGCTCAATTCGGCCATCTCCATACACACGTTTCGTGACTGTTCCAGCACCACACGCGATTATGGTTTGCACCTCCTCCATAATCAGAATATTGTAAATGCCTTCTTTTCCAGGAAGAGAATATCCTGTATTCTCATAATTTCCAGACATGTTTTTCTGTCTGTACAAATAATATGCACTCATGCCAAGGTTATCTGCACACTTTGCTGCCATATCCATCATTTCAGGACTGTTTACGCTCTTTATTTCTGGATGATTTTTTAAATACTCATCCATATGGGCCGCTCTCTTTATTGCCATAGAATGAACAGTTATACTTTCAGGTGCAAGTTTTTCAATTTCTTTAAAAGTATAAGAAACCTGCTTTTCTGATTCCCCTGGGAGTCCAAGAATTAAATCAGTATTTATGTTATCAAAATACTTTTTAGCAAGAGCAAATACTTCCCTAAACTGCTTAACAGTGTGGTTTCTTCCTATAAGCCTTAATGTCTCTTCGTTCATTGTCTGCGGATTTACAGAAATACGCGTAACTCCGTTTCTCTTTAAGGCTATAAGCTTCTCCTCTGTAATACTGTCAGGTCTTCCCGCTTCAACAGTAAATTCCTGACATTTGGACAAATCAAGATTACTTCTTAAATACCCTATAAGATCATCAAACTGTTCAGGTTCAAGAGTTGTCGGTGTGCCACCGCCAATATAAACTGTATCAATAACTTTATCTGAAAGATTGTCTCTTACATAATCGATTTCTTTTTTTACAGCTGCAATATATTCATCTACCCTCTTTTTCCATTTAATAATAGGATACGAAGTAAATGAACAGTACATACATGTTGTGGGGCAAAAAGGGATTCCAATATAAAGACTGAATCCATTAGTGCCACTAAGACGATTAATTATTGCCCGTTCTCTTTTTGCTATATCAATAGACAGCTTTGTTTTTTCATCAGATACGTAATATGTATCTTTCATATATTCAGCTACATCATCATCTGATACCCCATCATTAATAAGACCCATTGGGATTTTTGTTGGCCTTATTCCAGTAAGGGTACCCCAAGGCAATTTCTTACCAGTATATTTAGATAAAGCTGAATAAATTTCTCTCTTTATTCTGTTTTTAAAAAAAGAACGCTCCTCATTTTCTGCATTAAGACTTACTTCTATATCTTCCATCTTAAATACAAAATCGCTGTCATCTGCTGAGATTTTTTCAATGATAACATCATCGTCCTGAAAAAATGCTTTTACCAGCGAATGAACGTCATATGAGAAGCTTTCATCATTAATATATATTTTCATTTTATGTAAACCATTAGCAAAAAGGATTACTTTCTCTCTCAAAGCCTATTGTAGAAGAATCGCCATGTCCTGGATATACTCTTACATCATCAGGTAAACACATAAGTTTCTCCTTAATAGAACGATCAATTGCTGCTGAACTACCAGTTGGTAAATCAGTACGCCCACATGATCCAAGGAATAGGGTGTCACCACAAATAAGAATCTTTGCATCCTCAAAGTAATAACAACAGCTACCAGCAGTGTGACCTGGAGTAGAAATCATTTTAACCTGCATTCCCGCGATATCCGTTACACTTCCGTCTTCTAATAGGACATCTGCCTCAACTGTACATACTCTTCCAGTCTGAACTGAAACATTAAGTTCTGGATCCTTTAATAATTTATCCTCATCCCTTGATGCATATATAAGAGCATTAGTTTCCGCCTTTAATTCCTTTACACCATAAATATGATCAAAATGTCCATGTGTTAGAAATATTGCAGCTACCTCTATACCTGCATCAGAAAGTTTTTTTGCAATGCCGCTTCCATTGTCAGCTGGATCAAATACAATTGCCTGCTTCTTTTCTTCATCATATACAAAGTACACATTCGTCTGAACATATCCTGAGACCATGCGACCTATTTTTAATGCCATTATCCTCTTGTCCTCTCTACGTCTAAGACGCCTTCAATTGAACGAATTCTATCAATTACACTGTTAAGTTCATCTTTACCTGATGTTTCAAATGAAAGAGAAGTAACAGCGGTGTTATTTTTGCCTGGACGACCATTTACAGAAATAACGTTAACATTCTTTTCTGTAAGTACCTTTGTAATAGCAAGAAGCATTCCTGGCTTATCACTCATAAATATTGTGATTTCAGCGATGTACTTACCTCTGTCCTTACCTTCAGGAATATGCCATTCTGCCTCAATAAGACGTACTCTTTCAAGTTCAGGAAGATTAATAATATTAACACAATCCGTTCTGTGAATTGATACGCCACGTCCTCTAGTTACAAATCCTACAATTTCATCTCCTGGAATTGGTGAACAGCATTTTGAAAAATGAACAGATAAATCGTCCATACCCTGAACAACAATTCCGCCTTTACCTTTAATGTTAGATAAATTCTTTTCTTTATGGGCATCATTGATATTCTTTGCAATTTCTTCATCTGAAATATGCTCTGGATGGTCTCTTTCATAGAGTTCATACATTTTATTTACTATATGACCCTCTTTCAAACCACCGTGACCAACTGCTGCCCTTACTGCATCCCAGTCATGGAATCCATATTTTCTCATTATGGCTTCCATATATTCAGGCTTCATAATATTTTCAAGCTCAATGCCTTTAGTTTTACAGTACGCAGTAATAAGTTCTTTACCTTTGGCAATATTTTCTTCTTTTAATTCACTTCTAAACCATGAATTGATTTTATTTTTAGCCTGAGTTGATTTAACAATATTAAGCCAGTCTCTGCTTGGACCCTTTGAGTTTTGCGATGTAATAATATCAACTCTGTCGCCGTTCTGAAGTTCGTAGTCAATTGTTACAAGCTTACCATTTACTCTCGCACCAATCATTCTGTTACCAACAGCAGTATGAATAGCATATGCGAAATCTATTGGATTAGAACCTGCTGGAAGGCTCTTAACGTCTCCAGTTGGAGTGAAACAGTAAACACTGTCTGAGAACATATCAAGGTCAGATTTAACAGTTGAAAGGAATTCCTTGTTATCAGACATATCCTTCTGCCATTCAAGAATCTGACGAAGCCAGCTAAGCTTCTCTGCCTCTGATTCTTCTACCTTCTTTCCGTCAGATGCTGCTTTATATTTCCAGTGAGCAGCGATACCATACTCAGCAGTTTTATGCATTTCATATGTTCTTATCTGAATTTCAAAAGGTGTTCCTGTTTTACCGATAAGAGTTGTATGGAGTGACTGATACATATTTGCTTTTGGCATAGCAATATAGTCCTTGAAACGACCTGGAATAGGCTTATACATTTCATGGATAATACCAAGAGCTGCATAACAGTCCTTTATTGAATTAACGATAATTCTTATTGCAAATAAATCATAAATCTGATCAATTGTCTTATCCTGATTAAGCATTTTCTTATAAATACTAAAGAAATGCTTAACACGTCCGTCAATTTTTGCTTCTATTCCGCCCTCTTTTATTGCTTCTGATACTTCATCAACAATGTCCTGAACAAAAGCTTCTCTAACAGACTTTCTTACAGCAATTTTATCAACAAGGTCATAATAAACCTCTGGTTCCAAATACTTAAGAGAAAGGTCATCAAGCTCAACCTTAACTTTAGAAATACCAAGTCTCTGAGCAAGTGGCGCATATATATCCATTGTCTCTCTGGCAATTTCTTTCTGCTTAGCTTCTGGCTGATGAGAAAGTGTTCTCATATTATGAAGTCTATCAGCAAGTTTTACCATAATAACTCGGATATCCTTTGCCATAGCAAGGAACATTCGTCTTAAGTTATCAGCCTGATACTCAAGCTTGTCATTGTTATATTTAATCTTTTCAAGTTTTGTTACGCCATCAACTATAAGAGCAACATCTTTTCCAAACTCACGCTCCATATCTTCTTCTGTCATAACTGTATCTTCTACAACGTCATGAAGAAGTCCTGCTGCAATTGATTCTTTATCAAGTTGCAAATCAGCAAGAATAATCGCAACACAAAGAGGATGAACAATATATGGTTCACCAGATTTTCGAAGCTGATCCTTATGAGCTTCGTCTGCGATTTTATACGCTTTTTCAATTAATGAAATATCGTCTGATGGATGATATTTTAACACTCTGTCAATAAGGTCCCGATATAACTCATCAGGACTAATGAACTCCTGCATGGCTTCAATACGGCCATCATCCAATATAAGTTCTGCGTGCTTTTTGTCGTCGTATGACATAACATAACCTTCTTTTTAAGATATTATTCTATTCCATTAGGATTCATTTTCTGGAATCTCCAGGCATCCTCACACATTCTGTCGATGTCAAACTTTGCTTCCCATCCAAGCTCTTCTTTTGCTTTCTTAGGGTCAGCATAACATACTGCTATATCTCCAGCTCTTCTAGGCTTAATCTCGTATGGAATATCCTTTCCACATGCCTTTGATACACCAGCAATAACCTCTAATACGCTGTAGCCATTACCTGTACCAAGATTGTATACTTTAACGCCTGGCTTATCTGTGTTATCCATTTCTGCAATCTTTTTAAGTGCACATACATGTCCAACTGCAAGATCAACAACATGAATATAATCTCTTACACCAGTTCCGTCCTTTGTATCATAATCATTTCCAAATACGCCAACCTTTTCAAGCTTACCAACTGCCACCTGAGTAACATATGGAAGAAGGTTGTTTGGAATACCTCTTGGATTTTCTCCAATAAGTCCTGACTCATGTCCACCAATAGGATTGAAGTATCTTAAAAGAATGACATTCCAATCATTATCTGATACATATACATCCTGAAGAATCTGCTCTATCATAAACTTTGTCTGTCCATATGGATTAGTTACACCGCCTGTTGGACACTCTTCTGTAATAGGTACAAAAGCTGGATCTCCATATACTGTAGCTGATGATGAAAATACAATGCTCTTACATCCATTATTTCTCATAACATCAAGAAGAATTAATGTACCAGTGATGTTATTGTAATAATATTCAATAGGCTTAGCTACAGATTCGCCAACTGCCTTATACCCTGCGAAATGAATTACAGATTCAATTTTCTCTTTTTTAAATACCTCATCAAGCTTGTCTCTATCAAGTAAATCTATTTCGTAGAACTTTACTGATTTTCCTGTGATTTTCTCTATTCTTCTAACTGCTTCCATACAGGAATTATAAAGATTATCAACTATTACAACGTCATATCCTGCATTTATAAGTTCAACGCATGTATGACTTCCTATAAAACCTGCACCACCTGTAACTAAAACTGACATTGTAACCTCCTTACATTATATGGTTTACATAATTGTTATTTGTATATTAAACTCAATACCCCATAGATAATAGGCTGATGAAGCATATATATAATAAGAGTATTTTTACCTATCCAGTTAAACACAGAATCTTTTGGTTTACATAAAATTTTAGTTAACCCTGTTCTGTTAAAAATAATTCCAAAATAGAATCCGCATCCATATAGGAATATCCATGGCAGCACTGAGAAATAATCTGATGAACAGAACGAGCTGCTTGGAAATCCTAAAAATGCTGTTACCATATTTGCATAAAGACTTCTTGGTAAATCAAAATGGAATAAACCTAAGAAACCGATACTTCCATAAATAACATCATAAAATACAATAAACAAAATAAAGCAAACAATGGCTCCAATATATGGATTTGCCTTTGATAAACTATCTGACAAAAGCGCAAATAAAATCATTGCAAATCCCATAAATGTCAATATGCCAAAATATATAGGGGAGTCAGGCATAAATACAACTGTTACATATGTAATGACCGCTCCGCATACTGATATAAGTACACCTCTAAGTATCTTTTTCTTTTTATTCTTTGAAAAGTTAATACAAAAACCTGAAATCAATATAAATGTTATGCATATACTCTTCTGCCATATTAAACCAAATCTTCCTGTGTATCCTGGAACATTTACTCCAAACATAAATTGAAGGTCCCAGCATGCATGATAAATAATCATGCTAATCAGATTTAGTCCTCTTAAGAAATCAATTAAACCGTATCTGTTACTTTTCATTATTTTTTATTGCTAACTCTTTCCCATTTCTGGAATGTATATTCAATGTCAAAGTATGTCATTTCTTCAGTCTCAATTGTCATTTTCCATTCGTCATTTTTTGACAAATCTTCAAAGTACGCATCAGCCTGATATGCATGATCAATTTTTGTAACATGACATACATCTACATATGGAAGCATCTGCTTATAAACGCTGTCTCCACCAATGATATATATCATGTCATCATCGTACTTTTTAAGCTCTTCAAGAAGCTCTTCTATACTATGTACAACAATTCCATCTTTTACTGAAAACTCTTTATCTGTTGTTAAAATAATATTTGTTCTATTCTTTAAAGGTAAGCCATTAGGAAATGTTGCTAAAGTTTTTCTTCCAAGTACTACAACCTTTCCTGTTGTCTCTTCTCTGAACATCTTCATGTCGTTAGGAATACTAACAAGAAGACTTCCTTTATATCCAATTGCCCAGTTCTTATCTACAGCTACTATTGCATTCATAATTAAACTTAAACTCGCTCTCTTTAATTTTATGTAAACCTTATATTGCTACTGGTATTTCTATCTGTGGACCGAATTCATAGCCTTCAAGCTTTACATCATCCTTTGTAAAATCATAGAAATCTTTAATTTCAGGATTAATCCAGAATTTTGGTGCATCAAATGTAGGTCTCTTTATAAGCTCCTCCACAAGAGGCACATGTCTGTCATAAATGTGAGCATCTGCAATTACATGTACAAACTCACCAACATTCATATCACATACCTGGGCAAGCATATGAACAAGTACAGAATACTGCACAACATTCCAGTTATTTGCAGTTAAAACATCCTGTGAACGCTGATTCAAAATCGCATTCAGAGTAAGCTTATCTTCACCAGGTCTTTGTGTAACATTAAATGTCATGCTATATGCACAAGGATATAAGTTCATTTCGTGAAGATCCTGATGTACGTATATATTAGTCATTATTCTTCTTGAAAAAGGATTATTCTTAAGGTCATATATTACTCTGTCGACCTGATCCATCATTCCTTCTTTATACTGATGCTTAACGCTCATCTGATATCCATAGGCTTTACCAATTGAACCACTCTCATCAGCCCACGCATCCCAAATGTGTGATGACAATTCATTTACATTGTTTGACTTTTTCTGCCATATCCAGAGAAGCTCATCTGTTGCGCTTTTAAGTGCAGTTTTTCTAAGAGTAATTATTGGGAATTCTTTTCTTAAATCATATCTGTTAACAACGCAGAATTTTTTGATTGTATAAGCACTGCTGCCGTCTTCCCATTTAGGTCTAACCTTTTCTCCCTCTGTGCTGCATCCATTCTCAAGAATGTCCTTACACATATCAATAAACACTTTATCAGCGTAACTCATTTTATATCCTCCGTATAATACTATATTAGTATATTATCTGTCCCATTTATCACACAGTGAATTTATCTGATCTGCAAACTTTGCAAGATCTTTATTTGCGCCGCCCTCATTATGCTGAATAACAAGTAATAGTCTCTGTCCAGCTGCAAGAAGTCTTTCGAATACGGCAGAAACCTGTCTTGTTTTCTTTGTAGCTGTAATACGAATTCCTTTTGTTTCTACCTCAAAGCTATTAGTGGCAAGATCAAATACTGTTCCAGAGAAAGGCGCATATGTATCAAAGCCATGTTCTGTCTTTAAATATTCTGCGAATTTATCTGTTACTTCATCATCACCGTGAACTACAAATACTCTGTCTGGCTTATTTTTAAATCCAAGCATCCAATTTGTAAGTCCAGTCTTATCAGCATGTCCACTGACACCCTTTAACTGTTTAATTGAAGCTCTGACTTCAACAGTCTCACCAAACAGTCTTATTTCCTCTGCACCATCCACAAGATTTCTTCCTGGGGTACCAATTGCCTGATATCCAACAAAAAGAATCGTGCTTTCCTCTCTCCACAGGTTATGTTTTAAATGATGTCTTACACGACCAGCGTCGCACATACCTGATGCAGAAATAATAACCTTTGGATCATCATTAAAATTAATGGCCTTTGACTCTTCTGATGTAATGGAAAGTGTAAGTCCTGGGAAAGTTATAGGATTAATTCCCTTATTAACAAGTTCCATTGCCTCTTCATCAAAGCATTCATAAATATTTTTGTTGAAGACTCCTGTTGCATCTACTGCAAGAGGACTATCAACATATACCTTAAATCCATCATGACCTTTTATAAGCTTACTTGCTTTAATCTGACGGATAAAATAAAGCATTTCCTGTGCTCTTCCAACGGCAAATGAAGGAATAACTACATTACCACCTTTATCAAATGTTTCCTGAATAATTGATGCCAGTTCAGAAACATAATCAAGTCGTCCCATCTCATGTTCTCTGTCGCCATAAGTAGACTCTACAAGAACATAGTCAGCATCCTCAACAATTGATGGATCTTTAATAAGTGGCTGATTTATATTACCAACGTCGCCTGAGAATACTATCTTTTTCTCTATTTCTCTTTCTTTTATCCAAACTTCAATTGCAGCTGAGCCAAGAAGATGACCCACATCAGTAAACCTGATTTTTATTCCATCACATACTTCAATCTCAGAACCATATTTACATGGAACAAATAGTTTAATTGTGCCATCAGCATCTTCAAGTGTATATTCAGGAACCACTTCATGGTATTTTGATGAACGTCTTGCCTTACGGTTTTTCCACTCTGCTTCAGCCATTTGAATATGCGCTGAATCACGAAGCATTATTGAACATAAATCACTTGTTGCTTCAGTAGAATAAATTTTTCCTCTAAATCCTTTAGAGTAAAGTTTAGGAAGCATTCCTGAATGATCAATGTGAGCATGTGTTAAAAATACATAATCAATTGCAGCTTCCTCACATGGTAACTGAGCGTTTTCGTACAAATTCACGCCCTGCTCCATACCACAATCCACCAGTACATTTTTACCCGCAATATGCATATAATGACAGCTTCCTGTTACTTCATGCGCTGCGCCTATAAATGTTAATTTCATACACACGCCTCCCTCGCTCTTACAAATAGCTTGTATATTACATTCCAACTGCTCCTAATAAATTAGCTGCGACTATGTTGCTTTCAAGGTTAAAATTGTTGTAGCAAACACCGTATATAGGTCCTACATAACCTGGAGTAACATATGTAACTCCTTTAGATGCGCCTTTTCCATTCCATAATGTCAAATCAGTTGTTAGTGGGATCACAGTTCCAAACTGACCAACAGTTGTTAAAACGCTGGCACCCTGATACATACATCTACTCTCAGGATCCTGTGCATAAATTGTATATCTGACTTCACCAGTTGATGGGTTATAGTACTCAACTGTCATAGCAGTTGCTATAGGTCCAGTTACATCATCTCTTACAATACCAGCAGGTACCTTAACATTTACTGTTGGGCCTACATCCTTCTTTGCTGTACCCTTCTTAAGTCCGTAGTATGATGCAATTCCTGCGGCATCAAGTTTACCCATTCTCATCCAGTCAGCAGCATCATTAAATCTGTCAACGTCGTGATAGTTATCTATGTAACCATGCTCAAGAATGATTGTTGGAATAGCTGCCTGTGCCCCATTTCTTATAAGGCCATAATAATCTCCGCTTTTACCAATTCTTGTCTTAATACCCTTATTTACAGAACCATCAGCTGTCCATTTATTCATAATGCATGATGCAAGACCATAGCCTGTAGCATATCCATTACCAGCACATGGAACAAATATTTCACTACCATAGAATAAATGATTTGATGATGCATTATGATGAACACTAACGATAACATCAGCTCCAACAAGCTTTGCATAATCAACTCTCTGCTTAAGTGAAAGCTCCACATCAGAAGTTCTTGTCATGTATACAGTTACATTTCCATATGTCTGAAGTTCATTCTTTAATGCAGTAGCTGTAGCTAAGTCTATGTCTTTTTCAAACATGCCATTGTAAGTAGCCCCAAGGTTAGTCTCTACTGTTGCAGGTCCACCATGCCCTGGATCGATTACTACAGTGATATTTGATTTTGCATTAGCTTTTACTGGTATTAACACAGATACAGCTATTGCAGCAAAAATCGTACAGATTTTTGATAATTTTTTTGTCATACTATTTCCCCTTTTATTTATCTTTATTCAACATCTGATGTACAGTGTGGACACTTAGTTGCACCAATTGCAATTTTTGATTTGCAGTATGGACACTCTTTTTCTGTTGGAGCAGCCTCTTCCTCTTCCTTTTTGAAATGAAGCTTGTTCATACTTTTAATCATTATGAATATACATAATGCAATTAATAAGAAATTAATAATTGCTGAAATAAATGCTCCATAGTTGAGTGTAGCAGCGCCTTCGCCTTCACCAAGAACGATACATAATGCCGAAAAATCAAGTCCGCCTGTAAGTAATGAAATAAGTGGCATTAAAATGTCATTAACAAGAGAATTTACAATAGCTGTAAACGCTCCGCCCATGATGACACCGACTGCCATATCCATTACATTTCCTCTTGAAATAAACTCTTTAAACTCTTTTGCAAATGCTTTCATAAATTATATTTTCACTCCTCATTTAGATATACTTATAGATGGTCATTATTATACCAAATTCCATTGAAAAATGTAATAAAAAAAACGGGTACCGATTCGTAATCTGCACCCGTTCTTATATCACTTCGTTCTCCAATGGACTTTACCTCCAAAAACTTATTAACGTGTTCCCTATTCAATTATCTCTGCTTCGTTCTTTAGATCTTCATCTGTACATCTAGTACCTGTTGCTTTTCAACGCCTAATCCTTTTTTCGAAGTCTTACAATAAATTAATTTAGTAGTCTGGTGGTCCGTACCTCCTTTGATTATTTCTTTCCCCTTCTTGAAAGATTTGTTTTATTTATCTTATGTCTGAATAATACACCATCATTTTTAAATTGTCAACACTATTTTTAAATATTTTTATAATTTTCTGAAAATTTATTTTCCTCGTCGATATGATATAGATATAACAAAAAAGAGCATGCATTTCTGCATGCTCTTAAATACACTCAAATCATTATTTCGCAATAGCTTCTTCAATAATACTCTTTGCCTTTGATGAATCATTACTTACAGATAATACAGCAATGTTGTTACTTGTAATGATAACAGCATCATTAAGCTTAGTTACTTCTTCTGGAACATAATCAGTATATGAATCAATCTGATCACTTACTCTTACTTTAAACATTTCCTTTGCCTTGGCTGCGCTGTCAGAATCTTTACATTTAATTACAACGATTTCTTCTGCTGTAGCCCCTGAGCTTTCAAAGAAGTATGCTTCTTCAACTTCTACACCATCAAAAGTATAAAAAGTTGATGCTGTATCCATATCAAGTTCGCCAAGCTGATCCTGATAAGTAATATCATTAAGAAGCTTGTCTGCAAGCTCTTTTACATTGACTTCCTTTTCCTCTGAAGCTTCCTCTGCCTGTTCATTAACATTAATGTTAACAGCTGTCTTCTTTACTTCCTCTTTGGCACATGCAGTAAATGAAAGTGCTGCTACTGTAGCCACTAAAACAATACTAAATTTTCTCATAATTTTTCCTCCCTATATGATTAAATGACTAAATCCATATCTTGTAACTATGGCCAAGGAACTGCATGAGTTCTTAAATATTCAACCCAGCTTCCCATTGACTTTCCATACATATGGATTCCATCAACTGTAGAATCTGCCTTAAGCGCTCCTGTTTCATCAGAAACAGCTGAAGCAACGTCTATATAATAGCACTTATTCATCTCGGCAAATGTTTTTAAAAGCTCATTTCTTGCCTTAATATTCTCGTTACAGTGTGTTCTGTCAGTTTCAGATTTTGCTGCTGTAACTGGAAGTACTGCGTGAACATATATAATGGCTCTTGGCTGCATAACTCTAAGCTCATTCACAAGACTTGCATAATCATTTATAAAAGCCTCATCACTTACGCATCCAAGTTCATTAAGACCAACCTTAATATAAATCTTCGTGAATTTATCGTAAGGCATTGCATCAAATATAGGCACCTTACCAGCTGCTGTTGGAACAACCTTAAATGTTTTATACTTAAACAGCTGAAATGCTGTTGCAGCAAAAAACGTACCATTTATGTCAGAATACATTCCAAGTCCCTGCATTCTCGAATCACCAATAAACAATGCATCATTGAAATAATTTTCATCAACTTCTGCAAATGGAATTGGAAATGTCTCTATAGGATCAGGAAAATCTTCATAAGAAACTGGCCTTGCAGGAATTTGATCAGCTAAAGAGATAACTTCATCATTACCTACCCTTACAAGCTCATCAATCCCTGAGATTTCGCTTGTGACAACTACCTCTTTTTCCTTTTTGACTTCTTCAGTCAAATTAGATTCCTCTGATTCATCTATATCTTCAGACTCTGGCACTATAGGCTTTATAGCCTCTGGCATTGCTATATCTGCTTTTATTTCATCTTTAATATTCTCTACTGGATTATCAGTAACATCAATAATACTTGTACCTGCACTAACGATTTTCTGAGTCTCTCCAATAATAGGTCCCTTCTCAGTATCACCTAATATAAGCGCTTTCATAGAAGAAACATCTTCTCCCATATCCCACACAGCTAGAGATGCACCTACAAAAAATGAAAGGAGAATAGAAAAAATAAGAGTAAATGCAATTGTAAAATATCGTTTCTTTAAACTCATAAAAACCTTTCAGGTCAATCTATTTCAAAAGCTTATACATATGCTTGTCTTCGTTTAAGAAGTCAAAATTATATAAAATCAGGATATCTGAATTATTATCCTCTGAAATCAGTTCTTTTACTGACTCACCATAGTATCTTAAATCTATTATCGTAATATCACTATAATCAAAAGTAAGAAATGGAATAACACTATTTGCATAAGAATCCTTAAATACAATTAGTGACTTTCCGTTCTCGCACTTCGTTTTTATATTAGAATACCCTGAGTTTCCGTATAAGAACAGTCCATACTTATCAAAAACATCAGCTTTACTAAGGTCATAAAGAGTATCTGTTTTAACATCACCAAATACAGCCTCTTTAATAGGTATGTCATAATACGAAATCACATCAGGCTTAATAGAAAGTCCCTTATACTTCGCATAAAGCGTACCATAAAAATTCTCTATTTTATTCTCGTTTAGCGTACTGATTTCGATAGGATTATTAGATATCTCTCTGTAAGCTAAATACGCCCCAGTAGTCGTCCAGTGATGGTCCGTCCTGTAATATAAATACTCTTCCCCGTGGCCACTTAAAGCCTCTACTAAATCTACCACATGAGTGTTCTTTAGTAAAGATATCTCCTGGTTAAAATTTGATATAAATGAGGCCTGATCAGGGCATGGCATTCCGACTGGAATAAGCTCTTTATTTACTTCGCATGCATTAGGTGCAATAGCCACTGTTACTGTTTTATCAGTCTGTTCTATAAACTTTTTAATCACATCTTTATTTTTTATAAATAAGGATGCATCTGAAATGTCCTCAGTATATAAATTAGACTCCTTGCCTCTTACGATTCCATTATTGCAGTTCTTAAGTAAAGACATTTCGCAAACTGCTTTTATTTTAATAAATAAGTCTCTGCCAGCAATCTGATCATTTGTGTAGCTTTCAAATTTTTGCATAAAGCTTCCATCAGCCACATCAACTAATGTTAATTCAGGTCTTTTTGCAAGATACCTATTTTCCCATTCACTTTTTTCTTTAGATGGCACAAATAAATAGCATGCGAAAAAAGCCACAATAAATATGGCAAAAATAATAACTAGTGGATATTCAGTTAATTCCCCGAACTTTTTCTTCATTAAATCTTAAAACCTAAAATATAAAAATGGATTGTATGTTGCATCAGTTAAATACGCCACACTTATTACAAGAATAACGACGCTAACTAAAATACCAGCGAAACTTCTCTTATATTTCTCATATACATTTTTAAATACCGGCGTTGCAAATATACATCCTACAATAATAATTCCTGCATAATTTCTTAAATAGTAAATAAAATCATTAGAATAGCTAAATGAGAATAGCCTTCCAATAAACGTTCCAAGCTCTCTCATATCTGTAATGGCAAAAATCATCCAGCTTAAGCTTATTAGTAGTAGCGCATATATATGTGAAATAATCTTATTTTTATCTAAGAATTTCATAAGCCATGTCTTTTCTATGCTTAGCATTACAAAGAAAAATAATCCCCATAAAATAAAATTCCATGAAGCACCGTGCCAAAAACCAGTAAGTGCCCATACAATAAATAAGTTTACATAAGTTCTGGCTTTACCTCTTCTATTTCCGCCAAGAGGTATATAAATATACTCTCTAAACCATGTAGATAATGTAATGTGCCATCTACGCCAAAACTCAGTTAAGGAACGACTTATATATGGAAAATCAAAGTTTTTAGGGAAATCAAATCCAAGCATTTTTCCAAGTCCAATAGCCATAAGTGAATAGCCGTTAAAATCAAAGTAAATCTGAAGCGTATATGAAATCATTGAAAGCCATGCAAGTGGCATTGATATATTTGAAAATCCAAGTTCTACTGCTCTATCAAAAAGCGAACCAACATTATTTGCAATAATAACCTTGGAGCCAAGTCCAAGTATAAAAATTCTTATTCCTTCTTCAATATCAAAAAGGATAATTCTTCTTTCATGAAGCTTCTTAGAAACATCAGAGTAGACCACAATAGGTCCTGCTATAAGCTGTGGGAACATGCACAAATATGTGCCAAGATTGATTATATTTTTCTCTGCTTCGATTTCGCCTTTATATAAATCAATTATGTATGAAGCTATCTGGAATGTGTAAAAACTAATGCCAAGCGGCAAAGTTATGTCAACTAACTCAATGTTAAGTCCTGCTATTGAATTAAGGTTTTCAATAAAGAAATTTGTGTATTTAAACACAAGAAGCATAGAAAAGTCATATAGTAGCGCAATTATAAGCACTATTTTTTTATAACTAACCTTAGACATAACTATTCCTGCAATATAATTTACAAAAATAGAAATGAATATGAGTATAAGAAATTTAGGTTCTCCCCACGCATAAAAAGCTATGCTCCCCGTAAGGAGCACAGCATTTTTAAATTTTGGCGGAGCCAAATAATATATTAAAAAGAATATTGGTAAAAACCAAAACAAAAACAGTAAACTGCTGAATACCATTTAATTATCCAAATTACTGTACTAAAGGATACTTAGCTGTAAGTTCATCAACAATAGCTCTTGCCTTAGGAACTCCTGCTTCTCCTTCCTTTACTACAAATGCGATTGCTTCTGCAATCTTATCCATATCTGCTGTATTCATACCACGAGATGTAACAGCTGGTGTACCAAGACGAACACCACTAGTAACGAATGGCTTCTGAGGATCATTTGGAACAGTGTTCTTATTTGCTGTAATGTGAGCCTCATCAAGAAGTTTCTCAATTTCCTTACCTGTAAGCTGCTGTGGTCTTAAATCAAGAAGCATAAGGTGATTGTCTGTACCACCTGATACTACGCTTAAACCTCTGTCAAGAAGTCCCTTACAAAGAGCCTGTGCATTAGCGCAGATGTTCTTTCCGTACTCTTTGAACTCTGGTGAAAGAGCTTCCTTGAAGCAAACAGCCTTAGCTGCAATTACATGCATTAATGGGCCACCCTGAATACCTGGGAAAATAGCTTTATTAAAGTTAAACTTATCTGCTGCTTCCTGGTTGCAAAGGATAAGTCCACCTCTTGGTCCTCTTAATGTCTTATGTGTTGTTGTAGTAACAACATCTGCATATGGGAATGGTGACTCATGCATTCCTGTAACAACAAGTCCAGCAATATGAGCGATATCAACCATCATATATGCTCCAACTTTGTCACAGATTTCTCTGATACGCTTAAAGTCAATCTTTCTAGCGTAAGCAGATGCACCTGAAAGAATCATTTTTGGCTTACACTCAAGTGCAAGTCTTTCCATCTCATCGTAATCTAAAAATCCATTTTCATCGACGCCGTAATGAACACAGTTAAAGTACTTACCTGACATATTAACAGGTGAACCATGTGATAAGTGTCCGCCGTGATCAAGGTTCATACCCATGAATGTATCCCCTGGCTCTAACATTGCAAAGAATACAGCCATATTAGCCTGAGCACCTGAATGTGGCTGAACGTTAGCATAATCACAATGGAAAAGCTCTTTAGCTCTTTCTCTTGCAAGATCTTCTACTATATCAACACAATCACATCCACCATAGTAACGCTTTCCTGGATATCCTTCTGCGTACTTATTTGTAAGTGGGCTACCCATTGCTGCCATAACAGCCTTTGATACCCAGTTCTCAGATGCAATAAGCTCAATATGAGAGTTCTGTCTTTCCTGTTCCTTTACAATGGCTTCTGCCACTTCAGGATCTACTGCTCTTACTTCGTCTAATGAATACATAGTTTAATCCTCCATTAAAAAAATACATCTTCTCAATTATAAATAAATCAATCATAAAAAACAATAAAGATTTAACGTATTAACGTACTATCATCCTAACCTTTTTATCACAAACAGTTGCTGTCATTTCTTTCTGCACTCCTGCATACTCACCATCTGCATGAATTGCTAGAGGATTTTCAGCTATTATTTGTACCTTTTTTGCTGTATATGTACTTATTCCTTTATACTTTACGTGCTTTCCTTTATATGCTGTAGGGAGAATTCTAAGAACTCTTTTCTTTGAAATATCTCCAGCAACACATATATCTATAATTCCATCATCACATTTAGCATTAGGGCAGAACATAAATCCACCGCCTTCATATCTATGAATCATAGTTGTAATGAAGTAGAAATGATCAAGATGAATTGTTCTTGCTCCATCATCTAAAATAATTGTACAGCTTGTTTTCTTTGTGGCTGCTAACTGCTTTAATGCAATTAATACATACGTAAGCTTTCCAATATGCAGCTTATTTAAAAATACTTTAAGCTTTGAATTAAGGGCTTCATGACATACAGCTGCATCAAAACCAATACCTGCGCTAACGCCAAATTTCTTATCACATTCAGCTGTTACAATATGTCCTACATCCATAAGCTTATATTCTTTTGGATGAAGAATTGTTTCAAGGGCTTTCACAGGATCAAGGTTTATTTTTAGATCTCTTGCAAGATCTCCGCCTGAACCAGATGGTATATATCCAAGAGTAACCTTTGAGAAATCTTTTATTCCACAAAAGATTTCATTCATCGTACCATCTCCGCCAATGCCAATTAATATATCATTTTCACCATCGCATGTTATATCGTTAGCATATCTTCTAGCGCTATCAGGTCCAGATGTTTCATATAGCTTATACTCTATATTTTTTTCTTTAAGAATTGCTTCAACACTGTTCCAAACCTTAATTCCATTTCCTGTTGAGGAAGATGGATTCATAATAATATGAAACATTTTTGCCCCCATCTCTTATGCAAATTTATTTTTAGCTTTTTCTATCAGCTCTACCCAGTCAGTTCTATAAGCAAGAGGATATATTACTACTGATAGAACGATAGCTGAAATTACATCAAGTACTGAATGCTGTTTTATAAGCATGGTTGACATAATTATCGCTATGCATGTGACAAGAGACAAAACCCTCGCCCATCTTTTATCTTTAATTTCTTTACATCTACATAGTCCAATATGACATCCAATTGAATTATATACATGTATACTTGGAAGGATGTTTGTTGGTGTATCAAGCTCATACATCCCTTTCACAAGTTTAGTGAAAAAATTATTTCTAGCAAATTCATTTGGTCGTAAATCCTGACCATTAGGGAAAATAACAGACACAACGACAAATAGTGTCATACCAATCATTAGAAAAACTGCTGTTTTTAGAAAGTCACCCTTATCACCAGATGAAACAAAAACAACGGTGATGGCCATATAAACAAACCAAACATAATAAAATACAACAAAGTATTCACAAAATGGGATTAAATCATCCAGACTTGTATGGATAACCACGTAGTCATTTGTAATAAGTCTCTCAACTATCGCAAAACCAATGAGATAAAGCAGTCCGTATATTGGGACAATTAACAAATGCTTCTTATCACTTAGCTTACTCTTCATTAGTTAAACCCAACAAATCTCTGTGCAATCTTATATTCTGCTACAGATATTTTTCTTCCTGCTCTTCCTGGGATATTCATCTGAGAACCAAGTAGTCCAAAACGTAATCTAAAATAATCTCTATTATCTCTATCTCTTAAATACTGCCATAACTCTTTCTTTTTATTAAGAGAATCCTTGGAGCCTTCCTTAATTAGAAGGATTGAAGAAATAGTCATAATAATATCAAGATAGTTAAGCATATATTTATACTGCTTATTATTACTGAACTTTGCCTTAGCCATGTAGTCTATCATTCTATGATTTACAAGAAGCTGCTGATCAACTCTTCCAATCATTATCTTCTCGTTTACAGACTGATCTTCACGGCCAATGTAATATCTATATAGATTTACATCCATGTAATACATATTCTTAACAAAAGGAAGTGGTTCAAATACAAATAGATTATCAACGTAGAATGTGTGAGATGGTAGAACCATTCCACAATCCTTTAAAAGCCTTGTTCTATATATTACAGAATGCATAAGGATGTACTGACCTGGTAAGAATCTTTTTACATCAGCCCATGTAAAAATCTCATCCTTTGGAAGAGCTGATTTATAAGTCATAACCTTTTTATGTTTCTTCTCTTCCTTTTCGTATACAAAATTACAAATCATTAAATCAAGAGCTGTGTTTCCACCAACTATTTCTTTAAGCTTTGCAAGTACTTTCTTAAATGCTTCCTCATTAAGCCAATCGTCTGAATCAAGAACTTTAAAGAACAATCCTTCAGCATTTCTTATTCCTGTATTTACTGCCTCTCCATGTCCGCCATTTGGCTGATGAATAGCCTTTACTATTGTTGGATACTTTGCCTGATATTCATCAGCGATTTTCGCAGTACCATCCTTTGAGCCGTCATCTACAACAATTATTTCTACATCTTCTCCGCCCTTTAGACAGCACTCAATAGCCTTTGACATATATGCTTCTGAATTATAACAAGGGATTGCTATTGTTAATAATTTCATATCTTACCTCAATCTGTTTGTTTCATATTTCTGATGCATTTTAAGACACTTAAGAATGTCCGCATACTTTTCTTCAAGTGTGTCACCAGATAGCTGAATGTCAAGAGACATTGCTAATGTAGATAGCATGTCTTCATCACACTTTCCTCTTAACATTTCAAACGCTTCAATTTTATCAGAATATTCCTTAGAATCAAGTATTTTCTCAACATAAGGATCTATAACAAGAGTTCCATCTTCCTTATAAATCTTATCATCATCACTTGTATCTTCTTTTTCTTCTGAAGTATCTGTATCTGAATCTATTACCTGCTCGTTATTTTCTTCTAAAACTGGTTCACTGAAAGACTCTTCAGGCACTTTTTCATTAACTACTTCTTCAGTAGTAGTATCCTCTTCTGCAGGTTCCTCTGACTCCACTTCATCAAGTAAAGTAAATCTGTACTTTGCCTTAACATCAGGATACTTCTTATGATTTACCTCACTTAAAAACATATCCAGTGGTCTTGCAAATACTCTCTCTGGATTTTTTAATGATCTGTATATAACCATCTTCTCTGTGGTTTCTGTATGAATGGCTATTGTAACGATCTGGTACAATGAACCTTTAAAATGCTTATAAACCTGTAAATCCTTTGGTATTTCTCTCATAAATATCCCCTTATACTTTTACACTAAACTTTTAGTATTATAACATAAAAAGCACACATTACGTGTGCTTTTTATACTATAGATATTATTAGCATCATTTAGAACTGGAATATTCCAAGCTTCTGCTTTTCCTGTTCTTCCTGCTGCTTCTGCATCATTATTTGATATGAATCAAGAACTTCTTTCTTCTTCATGTCGCTGATTGCCTGATACATATCAAGGTCTTCAATTCTACTCTGACCTGCTGTCATATTCTCAGCCATAGTATTGTTCTGACCAATTGTGTATTCAAGTCCATTAACCTGAGCACCAACTTTACTTCTTGACTCATTAACCATATCCATTGCCTTTTTAATACGGTTAATATCAAATTTACCTGTAAGGTCATATCCATCAATTCCTAAAGCTTCTAATGTACCATTTGCCATTTTAATTGATGAGCCTGTACCATTTGGATTAGTAGCAAGATCCATGTCTGCCATGTTTCCGTCAAGAAGTTTAAGTCCATTGTATTCTGTACCAATAGCAACGTCCTTAATACCCTTCATTAAGCCATCTACTTCCTTCTGCATTGCTGAAAGTTCCTGAGGGCCGTTTGTAACAGTATTCTTAGCTTTAACGCTAAGCTCATAAATTCTCTGAAGATAGTCATTAATCTGTCCAAGAGCGCCATCTGAAATATTTAATGCATCCTTACCATGCTGTGCATTTTCTGTACCTGCATTAAGACCTCTTGTCTGTGACTCAAGTTTTTTTGATATTGTTAATCCGGCAGCATCGTCTGCAGCGCTATTAATACGCTTCCCACTAGCGATCTGACCGTATGCATTTCCTACATTATTGATTGCTGAAATAGCCATGAATATCACCTCCGGCATCAAATGTAACTATTTATCTATCTTGATAATATTACTTTTTCTATGAAATATCAAGCTATTCGTTGATTTCTACCTTTTTAGGGACGTTTACCTTCCACTTTCCCTGCAGGTATCTTAGTAAACTAATAATCCCCGTAACGCACCATGTCATTCCTGTTGCAAGCCAGACGCCCCATACTCCAACGCCTGGAATCATTGTAAATGGTCTTGCAAAACATATTCTACCAAGCATTTCTACAAAGCCATTAACAAATGCAAATATCGCATCTCCTGCTCCATTTAGCATGCCTCTTGCGACATAAATCATGCCAAGGAAAACGTAAAACCAACTCGTTATTTTAAGAGCATTTCCTCCAAGGGCAATTACTTCTGCATCATTTACAAAAAGACTAATAAAGAACTCTCCGCCAAACTGGGCTGATGGCAGATATACCATAACAAATAAAGCCATTATTGCCATTCCAGTCCACAGGCCCTTTTTAACTCTTGCTTCATTACCAGCTCCAATATTCTGTCCCGTGAATGTGGATACCGCCATTCCAAGTGAATTAAATGGTTGCTGAACAAGCTGCTCTATTCTGCTTGTTGCTGTAAAGGCTGCTACAACAGCAGATCCAAATGTATTTACTACGCTCTGCAGCGCAACGCATGAAATTGCAATTAATGAACTCTGGAACGCAAGAGGGACACCAATTTTTACACTTCTTGCAACGATTATTTTATTATAGCTAAGGTCTTTCTTCTTTAATTTGAAATAAATATTCGTCTTGAGTGCAAATAAAAAGCTTCCAAGGGCTGCAATAAGCTGTGAAAGGATTGTTGCAATACCTGCGCCTGCGACACCCATACGGAATACATACACAAATAGTAAATCAAGACCTATATTCACAAAACATGACAATATAAGAAAATATAATGGACTTTTTGAATCACCAACTGCTCGCAATATAGCAGACACACAGTTATATGAAGAAATAAATATTATTCCAGAGCTGATTATTATCATGTATTCAGCTGAGCTATTTAAAATGTTTGATGGAGTTCTAAGGAAAGAAAGAACTGGTCTTGCAAGTAATATACCAAGAACTGTCATTACAAAAGCACTAAGTCCCATAATATATAAAGCATTCCCAATAGTGTTTCTTACGTCATCATCTCTTTCGGCGCCAAAGTACTGAGAAATTACTATTCCAATACCGCTGGCAAGGCCATTGCACAAAGAAAAGAACAGAAAATTAATAGCACTTGTAGCACCAACCGCTGCAAGTGCATCTGCTCCAACAAATTTTCCAACTATCATTGAATCTACAAAGTTATATAATTGCTGAAAAAGATTTCCAAGTAACATGGGAAGCATAAAGTTAACAAGAAGCCTTGTTGTGTTTCCCTTTGTCATATCAACAACTCTTGATTTCATCTTATTTCCTCAAATAATTATGCTTTAGCACTAAATTTCACTATAAGCATCTCCACTGCCATAGTATCATTTAGTTTTCCGGACTTAAAAGCCGCATCATAATCAGCACATAGTTCCATTGCTTCTTTAAGTGCATCTACAGAATACCTATTTGAAATAGAAATATATTTGTCCACAAAATACGGGCTCACCTTTACAGCTGATGCAATCTGCTTTTTATCTGTGCCTGAGTTCCTTAAACATTTCACCTGGAACAAAATGTTATACTGCCTTGCTATAAGTGCCATTATTTTAAATGGAGGCGTTTTAAGAGTTAAAAGATCATAGTATAAAGACAGTGCTCTCTTCTGTTCTCCAGTTGACATTAAGTCAATCATTTCAAATACTTTATCTGTAGTCTGTTCACTACAGATTGCCTTAACATCAGCTTCAGTAATGCTATCTTTATTAAGGGTATAACAAAGCAGTTTCTCAAGCTCTGACAATACATTTTCCATGTCGTCCCCAACTCTGTTTAGAAATAGCCTTAATGCACTGCCTGTTATCTCTTTTTTTTCATTTTTAATCTTTGATAATATCCATTTTGACAAGGTCTCTTCAGTCTGCTTACTGCATTCAACTATATGACCATTATCTTTAATAGCCTTGTAAAGCTTTCTTTTCTTATCTACTTCTTCCTGAATAAAAATAATAACCGTATACTCAGGGATTGCCTTCATATATTCTGCAAGATCATCCTGTGATGTTTTAAAGAAATCAGATTCTGTAATAGTAACAACCCTGTAATCAGATAAAAACGGTGCTGTTTCCGCAGTTTCAATTATTTCCTTTGCATCAATACCATTGCCAGAATACTCAGCCAGATTGAGGGTTTCATCAGCAGAAATCAGTGCATCCCTTAAAGTTTTACTGTACTGATTTCTAAGGTAACTCTCTTCACCTGTGAATAAATAAACTCTTTTAAATTGTCTATTATTTATATCTTCTTTTACTACTCTCATTTTTATATTTTAGATTACATAATTATTTTACATAATATTATTTATGTAATCTGTGTTTAGGCTTTCACCAATAATAATTACTACATCCTGTCCTTCTGGAATTATATTAATTCTAGTTTCATTTTTAGTAAAGTTAATTTCAAGCCAGCCTTCATCACTATTAACAAAGCCTTTTATTCTAAATACGTTTCCGCACTTACTGTCATCAAATAACCTCTTTGCTATTTCCTCAATTTTCTCTAAAGAAGGCTTTTTATCCATAATGAAAATCGTATCGTATATTTCATTCGGGTCTATAACTCTTTTTACAAAACTTGATTTTGCATATCCGCTATTGGAAATCATTTCATAATCACTATTTGTTAGTGATTTCCAATCTTTTATAAGAAATGTATCTGATATATCACGGTTGCAATTTATATCATGCAAAAAGCTTTCTATTAATCCTTTAGTGGTAGCTATTTGTTCTTTAGTATAGTCCTGAACTTTACTTAATACTATTTTTCCAGCACATGCCACTTCGGAAGCTAACATATATTTAGAATTATCTGACAATGAATCTTCTACTTTTGCATCAACAATAGCAATGACATTTGATATTTCATACCAATTGCAAAGAGGCTCATCATATAGTGCATCGAAAAATTCATCTGTATCAAAAACGCCTGATGGCTCAACAATAATTCTTGTGTAGTCATCCATGCCCATAGCAATCAGCTTTGTTTTAAATCGACGTCTGTGGCAGTCTATATCGCATCCACCAGATACCATTTCTATTTCAACATTCTCACCACGTAGCTCTGATAATAGCATCATATCTACATTTATTGCGCCAAAATCATTTTCAAGAATGCATACTTTCTCGCCTATGCTTACAAGATACTTTACATATTCTTTTATAAATGTTGTTTTTCCAGATCCTAGAAATCCAGTTATAAGATCAATTTTTTTCATAAATTAGTTGTTATCAATAATTGCAAATGCACATGGCATTCTTCCTTCAACAATTAGGTATTCTTTAACATCAACACCATATTTATTGAAGAATTCTTTATATGAATCAAGGTCAAACTGACGCTTAAAATCAACGCCCATTTTCTCTAATATTTTAGCAGCAACCATAGAGTTCTTTTTTGATTTATTTATATATGTAGGAATAATGAGTTTTCCATTTGCCTTGCATACACGCTTCATTTCAGAAAGTGCCAGCCCTGGATCATCTAAAAGATGAATTACATTTGCAGCTACAACTGTATCAAATTTATTATCATCAAATGGTAGCTCTAAAATGCTTACCTGCTCAAGCTTTACATTGTCAAATTTTGCAACTTTCTTTTTCGTTTGCCTAAGCATTCCAACTGAATAATCTGTGGCAATTAATTCCTTACACTTTTCTGCCATAGGCACTGTAAGTAGTCCTGTACCACATGCGCATTCTAAAACAGTATCATCTGTATTAACATGGTTTTTTATTTCCTTTGCAATTCCTTTAAAACATTTTCCGTTATATGCTGTTTCAAAAAAATCATAAAATGGTGATAATTTGTCCCATATCATAGCTTGTCCTCTTTCTATTTATAAAATTCAAATGTTCATATATACAAAAATAAATTTTATCATACTATAGAGTTTTGGTCGACTTTTTACCCATATGGCTGTAAACTTATGCATATGTAAAAATAGCTCCATAATTTTTAAAATATAAGAGGATTTATTAATGGATAATAATGATGTTTTAATACAGAATCTTACAAAAAGAGTCTATCATCTTGAACAAGAAATAATAAAGCTTGGTGGACAGCCATACTTTAAGGAGGACGAACCTAACCTTAACAGTGTCCCTGTACAGAATGTTTCACCTGTTGATAGCCCTGTTACTTATACAAAAGAGGCTCCAAGGAATATTGAGATTGTTCCTTCAGTTAATAATATTCCTACTAGTAATAGCACTTCCGTTAACAAGACATCTGTCAAAAAAAATATGGAAAACAGCATAGGAAAAAATGGTATGGCCATTCTCGCCTCTGTCCTTATTTTCTTTAGTTTAATACTATTTGCTGGCATTGCTTTCAGCTATTTATCTGACATTGCAAAAGTAGTCATTATGTACGTCATAAGTATTGCTATTGCGGCTTTTGGCATAATTAAAATGACAAAAATAAATGCAGAAAAAAATGGGAAATTTAAAACCTTTTATACAACACTAGCCGCCTGTGGTATAGGAGCAATATATATTACAGACCTTGTTGCTTATTTTGGATTTAAATGCCTGCCACTTGTTTTATTTATAATCTTTTTATTAGTTTGGATAATAGTTACCATGTGTCTGGCGCACAAATATTCACCGATATTTGCCTATATTTCTAACATCGGACTCATAATTGCCACTCTTCTTAGCGCTATTCAGTTTAATAGCAGCTTAATGGCATTTATACTTTATACAATATGTCTTATAGCTTTATATATGATACTGAAAAAGAAATCCTTTGGCCGCGATAGCCTTTTCTTTATTCAGTATCCACTTGTATTTATTATTTTAAGTTGTGCTGTTGAAACAGGAATTTTAAGCTACACTGTATTTACTGTTCTTCTAATGGCAGTATTCTTCTTTGCAAATGTAACTTATAAGGTTGAGAAGATACACCTTGCTCCAAATATCATTACACTTTTATTAAATGTATGTGCAATAATCAGAATCTGCATTGATATCGACGGAAACGCCATTCTCTATGTAACTGCTGCACTACTTATGGCGATTATGGTTCTTTATTTAATAAGGTATTATAAGAACTTAAGATGCCTGTTTTATGTTGCATACGGGGTTACATACATAATCTCTGCTATCCTGTTATTAATAACAGAAATGCACATTGTTATTGCCCTTATTCCATTTATTCTTTTCTTAGTTTTAGGATTTATAAAGAAAGATGTAGTAATTCGTGCAGGTGGATACTTCGCACTTCTTATTAGTTATCTAATTCAAATAGATTTCTATGAAACATGGATAGTATTTGCAATTTATTTCATACTGCTCGCTGCAGTCTTTGCCTTTATGATGTTTGTAAGTTATACAATGGCAGACAAATACATCATTACAGCTCTTGCATGTATTCTTTTAATGAGTGTTATTGATGTATTTGATCTTGATATTTGTGTTTTCTTTGTAACCTTTGGAATCATCACATGCATTACAAATACAAAAATATATCATAAAAATATGCGGACTAAGGCTGATGAAATATCATCAAAAATAATAGGCTACGTCTTTTCTGCATTTATGATCTTTGCAGGGCTTGTATGTTCATTCACAAAGTCTATAACTCCAGAACTTTATCAGGTTATAATTGTGCTACTTATTACACTCATCATAAGCTGCATAAACACAAAAAATCTGTTTGGTATTGGCATTCCAGAGATGTCTGTTGGATTCTATATATGTATCAAGTTTTCTCTGTGGATATGTACTGTTTTACATAGACTTAATGCAGCTTCATATGTAATTTCAATTATTGGAATACTTGTAGCAATAGTATGTATCATTCTTGGATTTAAATTTAGACAAAAGGCTTTCAGATTGTATGGACTTATTATTTCCATGGTAAGCGTTGTAAAGCTGATTCTATTTGATATAAGCTATGATTCAAATATTCTAAGACCTGTTGGATTCTTTGTGGCTGGTATACTTTGCTTTGCAATAAGCTTTATATACTCTAAGTTAGAAAAGAGTATGTCTATAGAGGAATAGTTTAATTTAATAAGGACGGGGTCAAAAATCATTTATGAAATGAATTTTGACTCCGTCCTTGTGGTTTTACTTGTATTCATATACCGCGTCATACTTACTTAGCAAATAAAGACAATACTGATTCATACTTATACCTTCTCTCTTTGAGTGATCTGAAAGACTTTTATGAAGAGACTTTGGTATTCTTAGCTTAAATTGTCCTGAGTAATCATCTACATCAATTGGTTCAGGTATTTCAATGCAATCTTCAAGCGCAGCAATAATCCACTCCCTTTTTGCATCCATAGCATTGTTATATGCCTTTTCCAATGTTTCTCCACATGTTATACATCCTCTAAGTTCAGGAAAGGATACTGTATATCCACCTTCTTCTTTATCCTCTATAAATTCCATTCGATACGCAAGAGACATATAATAATCAACTGTTTTCATTATCTTTCTCCTCACTTTCTATAACACGTATAACTAATTCAACATATACCTTTTTTATAGGCTCATTTTGTGGAATAGTGATTGGCATCTTGCCTTTTTTTCTGAAAGTACAATGACTGCTTCCACCCCGAGGTTTTGTCATTATATATCCATAATGTTCTAATACCTTCTTTAATTCATCAAACCTAATATCCGAAGGCAACGCAAATATCCGTGCAATTAATTTATCCCATTTTGCCATAGTTTCTCCTTCATT
>JAUNNN010000020.1:0-9940 GCA_030531435.1 Lachnospiraceae bacterium | reverse complement strand
TAATCCCTACACTTTTATCTACACTTATCGTAATCTGCCCGCATTCATCAGTCCTAAATACTTTTGCATCAGGCAGATTCTTTTCAAGTCGTTCTAATGTCTCTTTATGTGGGTGTCCGTAGCTATTATTCTTTCCTGCGGAAATAGTACAAATCTTAGGATTAACAATACTTAAAAACCTATCTTCACTTGAAAAGCGGCTACCATGATGGGCAACTGTCATAAAATCAACTGATTTAATTTTATCTGCATAGCTTTTATTATTTATAATCTGCTCCTCAATCTCAGATGATATGTCTCCAGTAAATAGCGCTGTATATCCTGATTCCTTGTGGGTAACCTTTAACACTAAAGATTCCTCGTTACCATCAGCAGTATCCCAATCCCTAAGGCCTTTATCTACAGGGCTTATGCATTCAATACGAATCCCGCCAGTATCAACCACATTACCTCTGTTAATTACATGATATCTGTTTTCTTTTGATTTTATGTCAACCATTTCGCGTATATTATCATCGTTAATGGACATAAACACATGGCCCACTTCAATATCTGACCCATCTTCTAACATTTCTTTTATTCCACTTACATGATCTGCATCTGGATGAGTAATATAAATCTGATCCAATTTACTTATTCCTTTACTTAATAGAAAAGGTTCAACCGTGTATTTAAACACCTTTTTTCTATCCGAACTACCATTATCAATCATTATTGTAGGTGTATCTTTTCCATAAATAACGTTGCAGGCTCCTTGTCCTACAGATAAAACATCAATTTCATATTTGGGATATTTTCGAACTGATATGCATACAATAGACGCGACAAATAGTGTGAATGTAACAGATTTCCTAATCCATAATTTCTGATTAACAGACATTTTCCAGAATAATACGGCAGCGCACAACAGTATTATGTAACCTATAATAGCAATATATAATGGTTTACCTGTAATCCATACATTTCCTTTAATTGACGAGCTAAATCCTGCAATTTTTCTATATAATGCCAAAACAACACTTGTTGGTTTTAAAGCCCAAATAATACATTTATGTAAACCGCCGTGCGATGTTATGAAATCACAATAATCAACTCCAGCATATCTAAAAACACCTCTATGTATTATTCCCTCAAATAGAACCATTACATTTCCCATCACCCCTACAAATAACCCAATTGCTAAGATTACTGCCACAAGGGGCACTACAATTATGTTAACTATCGGACCATACAAGGCCACTTTGTAAAAGCTACTCATTGATACGGGAAGTGTTGCTAATGATGCAGAAATGCTTATGCACAGGCTACTCCAAATTCTTTCTCCATGTTGCATAAGCTCTTCGCCTATCAGTTGACATAATATTGGATATATTATCCCTATTCCTGTAACTGCCAACACTGACATCAAAAAACCACTGTCAAATATGTATAATGGATTTTCAATAAGGATTAAAATCGCAGATAAGCTAACCGCTGACATTAAGTCATATGTTCGCCCTATACTTTTGGCTATTATTCCAAGAACAAACATAATAAGTGCTCTTATAGTTGAAGTTGAAAGACCTGTAATAATCCCATACATCGTCATTATTAAGGCAGAAATGCCAGATGATCCTTTTATACTAATTCCGATCTTTCTTAGAAATGAATATAGACATAGTCCAACTGTTGCAATGTGTAGCCCGGACAGGCTTAAAATATGTGCAATTCCAGCATCCTGATATAATTCCTTTTCCTCTGCATCTAATAAATCTTTATCTCCAAGCACTAGTGCCTCCATGGTACCTGCATCAAGTGGAGTCATGCAGCTCTCATATATCACTTTAGTAATTTCTTTTATTTGAAATAATGTATTATGTAAACCACTGTATTTTGTAGATTTCTCTATTACAGTTACATTTTCCACGCCTCCTTCAATTCCATGAATTCTGTAGTACTTTCTGGAATTAAATTCACCTTCATTCTGAGGAATACTAAAATTTTTATATGATCCATATGCCTTAATGCTCTGTCCGATTTTATATTCACATACATCCTCTGGGCTTAACTTAATTCTTAACCTATTGCAACAATGCATACTAGCATTTTCTATAGGTCCATATATCATATCCACATCCCTTAAATAAAGAATATTCTCCCCACCTTTATTACTTTTGTTATAAATAGTTCCAACAAGTGTAACTTTCCTGTTATCAGGTATGTGTTCTTCTATATCGACTCCTCCAGTCAAAATCAGAAAAACATACATAAACCCTGAAAACACAAGGCTTATCAGGCACAACGGACGGCGTATTTTTATTTGACACATATATAATCCTTTACTTTATTATATAATCCGTCTTTTATTCCTCTTACGAGCATTATATCTGTTGGAGCACTAAATGGACCGTTTTCATCACGGTAAGAAATAATAAGATTTGCTTTTGATTCGCCAATTCCTGGCAATGTCATAAGATCTGCTGCTGTTGCTGTATTTAAATTAATTAACCCGGTGTTTTTCTCTTCTGATTTTGATGATGATTCTATTGACTGGGCCGCTCCATATCCGTATCCTTCCTCGATTTCCTGCATAGTTGGCACATAAATCATTTCCTCATCCGTAATTAGCCTTGCCAGATTTAAGCTACCATCAGCAGCATCTCCAGCATACCCACCAGCAATTGATATTGCATCAAATAATCTGCTGCCCTCAGATAATTCATATACACCTGGCTTATTTACTGCACCACACACATAAACAACGAAAGAAAGCCCTGAATCTTCACTCTGATCCAAGGCTTTACTTTCAGCTATTGTGTCATCAGGTCCAGCCAGTACTGGCATAGTCTCCTCTTTAGTCACTTCAAGAGATAGCTCATCTTTACTGCTACATCCGTTAAGACATAGTGATACAAGGAGCAAAACAACACATAATATTTTTTTCATATAAAACCTGCTTTCTACCTCACTGCGCAAGTTTTATCTTTTTACTAATCAATATCCAAAGAAATCAAATATACTTCTTCCATTTCCTGGGTTAATATAATCTCTAAAATCGCCACTTGGGCCGTTCTTCTCTACTGGACGATCACTCTCTGGAGTTTCTTCTGTATCCTCGCTAGGAGTAACATCAAGTGGAGTTCCTTTTCTTCCATCAAGTGTTATCTTGAAAGTTTTCTCTACATACTGACCATCATCAGCTCTGTATAAAGTTATGTCAACCGTTTCGCCAGCTCTATAATAATCAAGCTGTTCACGCAGTTTTTTGATACTATCTACACTCATTCCATCAAATTCTGTGATAATATCGCCTTTATGTATTCCGGCCTTTTCTGCTGCAGCACCGCTTGTCACTTCAGAAACATATATACCAACTGGAATACCATACTGCTTTGATACGTCCTGAGTTACTGAAAATCCTGATATACCTACATATCCTGCATCAGCTTCATCCACAAGTTCACGAGTAACTCTATTCATAATATCATCCATAATAGGCTTTGCTGCGGCAATTGGAATAGCATATCCCATGCCTTCAATTTTTGTATTAGCAAGCTTTGCAGAATTTATACCAACAAGCTCACAGTTCATATTTAACAAAGCACCACCTGAGTTACCAGGATTGATAGCTGCATCTGTCTGAATATATGAATTATCTACATTATCATCTGTAATATCCCTGTCAAGAGCACTAATAATACCTGTTGTAACAGACTGTCCGTAGCCAAGGGCATTACCGATTGCAACTACCTGCTCACCAATTACAAGTGAATCAGAATCTCCAAGCTTTGCAACCTTTATTGCATCAAGTGTAGAACCTTCTACATCATTTAATGGCACTGATATTACCGCTATATCATTACTCTTATCACTTCCCTTAACCGTAGCCTCACATACCTTTTCATCTATAAAGCATACTGTTAATGTCTGTGCACCCTCTACAACGTGTGCGTTTGTTGCAATTAAGAGTTCTGTGTCATTTTTACCTATGATAATTCCAGAACCAGCACTCTGCGCTTCATACTGCTGTACACCTGCGCCAAAGAAACTCATTACTTCCTGAACACTCTTATTTGTAATAGCTACAATAGATGGCATAGCTTTTTCAGCGACCTGAGTAACATCTCCCATTCCAGTTGTGTTAACAGGTGCAAGCTTTGATAATTCTTCTTCAGGAATAACCTCTTTCTCCTCTGGTGGAGCTACATCCTGAATTTTATCTACTTTTTTAACATCTTCATTCTGTGTAGTAGCTTCGGTTTTTTTCCCTATCGTTTTATCAAAAATATAGTTTGATCCATGGAATACGAAAGATGCAACTACACCAAATAAACACGCTAGTCCAAGTGTTCCATATATTTTTCTTCTGATACCTTTATTTTTAAGCTTTTTTGCACGTTTCTCTGCTTTCTTCTGGGCAAGTCTTTCTGCTCTAAGTGCCTTTTCCTGAGCTTTTATCTCATCAATTGTTGGTTTCTTCTCTGCATTTGCAGATTCACTTTCATAATCGAATGACTCATACATAATAATCCCTCCCATTAATAACCGTATTTAGACATCCATCTTATAAAAAGAATATATTTCTATTGAATGTGTATTTTGTGTCTAAAATGTGTTAAAAATGTGTCCTCCATATAAATATATCCGTAACTCGTGGCCACGGATATATCATAACTTACTTATATAGTCCAGCTCCGCCTATTTCTATGCTTTCCTGAACTGGTATCGAATACGTAATTTCATCAATCTGACCACCAATCTTATCAGAAAGATCTTTAAGTACAGTGTCTGGATCTTCTCCGTTCCAAATCTGTGAAAGAGCAATTTCAAGCTGTAACCAGAAATTTGATGTTTCAATCATCTTAGGTAGTGGCATTGACTTCTCATACTCGGTAAGGACGTTATATATCTCATCATTTTCATATTTAACACCCTTTTTACATGCAAGCTTTCCAGTTTTTGAATATAAAGCTTCTGCACCTTTGTACGATAAGAATGATGCAAACTCATTTGCTGCCTGTTTTTTAGATGAGTATCCATTTACAACTACAGCATCTGTAACTGATAAACCTCTAGCTTTTAACAAATCACTCATATCAGGGAGCACTGTAATACCATAGTCAAAATCAAATTTTCCTTCAGCTTTTGCTTCTGTTATTTTTGCGATGGCATCTGTAGTTGCAACAGTGAAAACAAGCTTTCCATCTATAAATTCCTGTAGAATATTGTCATAGTTATCTACTGCAGAATCAATTGAAAAGTACTGGTTCATACTCTGATATGTAGAAAGACACTGAACTGCCTGCTGATTATATAGGTTAAAAATCGCATTATTATCGCCGTCTTCACCACCTACTTCCATGTAATTTCCAACAAAGAAATAGTTGTAGAAAATATCTGATATATCCCATTTAAATACGGCCTCCACTGCATCTGGAGCTTCGTAGTTATTAGCAAAAGTAATTACATCTGCAATGGTTGAAGGAATCATAGTTGCAAGCTTTTCAAGAACTTCAGCTGATGCATTTGAGTCTTCTTCTCCCATTGGATCCTCATCTTCATCTGCCATTTCAGCTTCTAAAATTTCTTCCTCAGTTGCATCTCCAGCATCAGGCTTCTCGCCATTTTCAAGCTTTGCATTAAGTTCCTCTTCTGATTCCTTTGCTTCTTCCATATCAGACTCTGACTCAATACGGTTTTGAGCTATTGAAGCCATGTATGTCTTGTTGTATAAGAAAAAGTTTGTTTCATAATAAAGAGGATATGCAACATATTTATTATTGCATCTCACAGCATGAAGTGATGTGTCTGGAAACTCTGATGATGTAAGTAATCCCTCGCTATCTGATACCTCTGATGCAAGCCCTGCTAAATATGCCTTCATAAGATTATCATGAGTTGTAATATAAAGGTCTGGTGCTGGAATCTCTGGTGTATCTGAAATAGACATATCATTAATCTTTTCAAGATATCCTACACCATCAACAAGCTCCGCTCTAACCTTCATCCCAGAGCTATTTCTATATGAGAGTGAAACATCATTTATATATTCAGTTAATGAATCATCTGTATACCAAATAACTATTGTGTCATCTGGTACGACTTCTACATTGCTATTACTTACTTCAGCCACCTCAGACTCTTCTATTTGCTTATTATAATCGCCATAAGCATAATACAAAACAGAACCCGTAAGTGTTAGCACAAGAATTGTAGCTATAAGTCTTTTTATCATAAATAAATCCTATGCAAATGCCTTTTTAAGACGAACTACCATTTCATCAACATCTGCTTCTGTAATAATAAGTGGAGGTAAGAATCGTAAAACATCTGCTCCGGCTGTAATAAGCACAAGGCCATTATCAAGTGCAGCCTTTGCTACTTCACCTGGAGTTTTCTTTGATGTGTCAAAAACAATTCCCTGCATTAATCCAAGACCTCTTCTGCCTGTAAGGAAATCATATTCACTAACAAGCTCATCAAGTTTCTTTTCAAGGTATGGAGTAATTTTTTCAACATTACCTAAAACATCAAGCTTTTCGAACTGATCAAATACTGCATTTATAGCAGTTGTTGCAAATGGGTTTCCACCATATGTAGTTCCATGATCACCTGGTTTAAGAGAATTTTCTGCAACCTCTTCAGTCATAAGGAAAGCACCTACAGGTACGCCACAACCTAAAGCCTTTGCAACTGTAACGATATCTGGCTTCACACCATACTGCATATATGCAAACATTTTTCCACTTCTTCCCATTCCGCACTGGATTTCATCCAAAATAAGAAGAATACCATTTTCATCACATATCTTTCTAATTTCTTTAATAAAGCTTTCATCTGCTGGGTGAATTCCACCTTCACCCTGAACAGTCTCCATAATAATGGCACAAGTCTTTTTATTTACAAGTTCTTTTACAGAATCGATATTGTTATATTCTGCAAACTTAATATTTCCAACACCTGGCTCAAATGCCTCTCGATACTTTGGATTTCCTGTTACAGAAAGTGCTCCCATAGTACGTCCATGGAAAGAATGACTAAATGCAATTATTTCATGATCTGTAGAACCATCCTTTGTGAATGCATACTTTCTCGCAGCCTTAACTGCACCTTCAATAGCCTCTGCACCTGAGTTTGTAAAGAATACCCTGTCCATGCCTGCTGCCTTTGTTATTTTCTTTGCAGCCTCAATTGCAGGCATTGAATAGTAATAATTTGATGTATGAAGGAGCTTATCAATCTGTCCTTTAAGGGCATCATTATACTCCTTATTATTATATCCAAGCGCAAATACTGCGATTCCAGAGCAAAAATCTAAATACTCTTTTCCATCATAATCGTATAAATAAACACCATCACCTTTATCAAGCATAATCTGATAACGGTTATATGTATGAAGAAGAACCTTTTCGCCTTCGTCAATATACTGTTTCATACTCATAGTAATTTCTCCTTATCCTCATCTGGGAAGAACATTGTTCCAATACCCTTATTTGTAAATACCTCAAGTAATAATGAATGAAGCTTTCTTCCATCAAGTATATGTACTCTGTTAACTCCACTTTCAATAGCGTTTGTACAGTTATTAAGCTTTGGAAGCATTCCACCACCAATGTGACCCTTTGCAATAAGGTCGTTTACTTCAGATACTGTAAGTCTTGAAATAAATGTTGATTTATCATTTGGATCAAGGAATACACCTTCTACATCTGTTAAGAATGCAAGCTTGTCTGCTTTCATAGCAACAGCAATTGCACATGCTGCATCATCTGCATTAATGTTGTATGTATTGAACTCTTTATCAAGACCAATTGGTGCAACAATTGGAAGGAAATCCTTCTCAAGAAGATCCTCTAAAACCTTTGTGTTAACTTCTGTGATTTCTCCAACAAATCCAATGTCTTTTCCATCAGAATACTTTTTCTCTACCTTAAGGAGACCACCATCTTTTCCTGATATACCAATTGCATTAACGCCAAGCTCTTCAACCATAGTAACTAATGATTTATTTACCTTTGAAAGAACCATTTCAGCAATTTCCATTGTCTCTGCATCTGTTACTCTAAGTCCGTTAACAAATTCTGCTTCTTTTCCTACCTTGTTAACCCACTTACTGATGTCTTTACCACCACCATGTACAACAATTGGCTTAAAACCAACAAGCTTAAGAAGTGTAACATCCTTAATTACATTTCTTTTTAAATCTTCATCAGCCATTGCAGATCCACCGTATTTAACAACAATAATCTTTCTGTTAAACTGCTGAATATATGGAAGCGCCTCAATAAGCACCTCAGCCTTCTGAAGGTATTTCTCTTTGTAAATATCTGATAATTCCATTTCTACACTCTTTCCGCCTACTGGCTATTTATTAAATCTTACAATATTTTCATTATTAAGAGTAAAATCATAATAATTAAGATCTTCTCTTTTAGTCCATCCAATTTCTTTCCAGAAAGCATTTCCAATGTCATTTTCTGTGAAAGCAATTAGACTTACTTTATTTATGTGTTCTTCCTTTAAGGCATTCATGCAAAATGTTGCCATCGCTTTGCCAATACCTCGTAACCTGTAATCTGGATGAACACATACATGGTAAAGACAGCCTCTTCGTCCATCATGTCCACAGAGAACCGCCCCTACACATTTTCCATCTTCAATTGCAACTACTGAAGTTGTTGGATTTCTTTTAAGGAAAATCTCAACGCCTTCTCTTGAATCATCTATGCTTCGTATTGCAAAACCATGAATAGAATTCCACAGCTTATATACTTCATCATAGTCATCAATTGTCATTACTCGTATCATATCTTAATTATGGGAACATTGGCACTAAATCAAGTCCCATACTCTCCTCAAAACCAAATATAAGGTTCATATTCTGAACTGCCTGTCCAGCTGCACCTTTAACTACATTATCAAGAGCGCCCATTACAACTACTCTCTTAGTTCTCTCATCTATTTTGAAGTTAACATCAAAATAGTTGCTTCCTTCAACCCATTTTGTTTCAGGACATACATCCTTATCAAGAATTCGAATGAACTTCTCATCTTTATAATATTTCTCATATGCCTTAAGGCAATCCTCATAAGAAACATCTTTCTTAAGATTAGCGTATCCTGTTACAAGTATTCCTCTATTCATTGGAACAAGGTGTGGTGTGAAAATAATGTTAATATCTTCGCCTGCAGCATAGCTTAACTGTTCTTCAATTTCAGGTGTATGACGATGAGTAAGTACACCATATGCCTTAATATTTTCATTAACTTCACAATATAAATTCTGAACCTTTGCACCACGTCCAGCGCCTGATGTTCCTGATTTTGCATCAACAATTATTGAATTAGCATCAATTATTCCTTCCTTAACTAAAGGATAGAAAGAAAGAATTGAACATGTAGTATAGCATCCAGGGTTTGCAATAAGTCTTGCCTTCTTAATATCTTCCCTGTTAACTTCGCATAAACCATATACAGCCTCACCTATAAACTGAGGTGACTTATGCTCTATTCCATACCACTTTTCATATATTGATACATCTTTGATTCTGTAATCAGCTGATAAGTCAACTACTTTTACTTTATTTAATATATCTTCAGTAAGAACTGATGCTAAGTATCCCTGAGGAGTTGCTGTAAAAATAACATCAACCTCATCAGCTAAAGCATTAATATTATCATCTGAACATATATCTTCAACAAGCTTGAACATATTTCCGTATACGCTTGCATATTTCTGATCTATATAACTTCTTGAACCATACCACTTAATATTAACTTCTGGATGTCTTAACAAGAGTCTCACAAGTTCTGCTCCTGCGTATCCTGTTGACCCAATTATTCCTGCATTAATCATGGTATTTTCCTCCTATTATGAAACATTCTAGTACATCTTACCTTAATTCAATGAGAAAAACAACTGTTTTTTTGAATAAAATGTATTTTTATGCATATATTTTTC
>JAUNNN010000071.1 GCA_030531435.1 Lachnospiraceae bacterium | reverse complement strand
CGCCTATTCCTGGGCTGAATCCACTAAAGCGTATTTATCATTTAAGAAATAAAGAAGAGAGAAAATAACTTACAAAAAATGAGTTAACATTAATCATCCACCAAACTCCAACCAATATTACGTTTATTTCTCTTCTTTCTTTTTTCAGCTTCAGGTTCTTCATTGGATGAATTAGCTTCTGGCATTACTACAACATCTACAGCAGATGTACTTTCTTTTTGTTCAATATCATTTTTTTGTTCCTCTTTCTTATTTAATTCATCAAGTACATAATCAATATTATCGTATTCCAAAATTCTAAGATATTCAGGATCTATAGCCTGTGGAATTCTTTTTTCAAGATTAGCATAAGCTCTATATGTCAGCTTTATATCTGCAATCTCTTTTTTTAGGCTATTGATATCTTCTATTAATTCTTCCTTTTCAGCTAAAACCATTCTGAGCGACGTGTCCTTAAGCCCTAATGATGCCAGTTCATAAGGTGCTGGAAATTGAGAAAAAGGTTATTAAGAAAAAGAGCATCAGTGGTCAAAAACCAGGAAATGATGAAGCAGAAAAATCTGATTCGGAGGTAGAAGGTTATCATAAGGAACCAGGTGGAGAAGATGAAGAATGGTTCCATCCTGGTGGAAAGACTGATGAAAGATCTCCAAAAGATGGTCAGGAAGCTCATACAGAAACAGGAGGGGATGAGAAGAGACCACAAAAAGAGGAAGTTTCGCTTAAAAAGTTTGTTCCAGTATGTGTTGATAAAAATAGCGGCATGTATGTGTTTATGATTGTACCAATGCCAATGCAATTATTTTATTTATGTTCGAAAATATATAAAAATCAATATGAATTTAGACATCCTAATATAGGAAAACCGGGCTTGGTGGACACACTTACTATAAAAGAGGTAGCGTTGTATCTATTAGGTAATCCTACAAAATTATCATATACAAAATATTTAGAGATTGTAGAGAGAATGAAATGGACGTCGGTATCTGCATCAAGCACATTCTATAAGATAGAAGATGGTTATTGCAGAATATCTGAAGATGAGTATTTGACAGAAGATTTATTATTTGTCGATGAAAGTGCTATAAATATGGTTAAAAAATTCTTGTTAAAAGCACTTGAAGAAAAAGAGTATATATCGCTGTTAGATTTTGATGATTTCTCTGAACTTCCTGAAATTGGTTATGAGTGGAATGCTTTTTTATTAGAGACTATTGTCACGAAATATATTTCTGAATTGAAGATTATAAGTCCTGATTATAAAGATAGGAGATATCAAAGATCATTTATTGTTATGTGTGATTTAGGTATAGAGTCTTATTCAGAATTAGTTGCTTATGTATTTAAAAATAATGGATATATTTCGTTGAGTGAAGGAAGGTTTTTATCATTTTTGGTTGTTAATGGATTGGCATATAAGATGATTCCTAAAGAAATAGGTAATTCAGAATATTTTAAGGTTGAGAAAGAATACTATGTATTAATATGATGAGCAGGTAGGTGAGTATATGTTTTATGATTTGCAATCTAAAGAATTACAGGAAAAATATAAACAAATGCTGAAAATCATGGGACAACTGTCGAATTTGTTTTCTGAAAACGAATGTCCTTATCTGGCATATCGTGCACATGAAAATATTTTTTGTAAATATTTAGAAGCAGAAAACCTGGCTCGTTCAGATTGCTCTGCAGATGCAAAAAAGGGGCAAGTTGGCATAGGTTTAAAAACCTGGATGGGTGGAGATGATCAGAAAGTTGCCGAATTTGGAAAATTAAAATCCAGTTATGCAAATTTGTCTGGAATGGATTTAGTTAGAAGAATTGCAGAATATAGGAATGAGAGAATTAGAGTAACAAAGAAATTACATGGTATTGATGAAATGTTATATCATGTGGTTAAAAGAGTTCCAGGGGCAATGCAAATATTAGAATGTGCATTTGATCCAATTGATACCAGTTGCCTTAGAATTATTTCTGGCAAAGGAAATGATAATAATACATATTTTACTGATGGAAAACATGAGTATCATTTTAGTATTTCTAAAAATACATTGTTTATGATTTTTAGTGATCTTGAGTTGCTAGATGAATTTTCAGTACCAATATTAGATGATCCATATAAACTATTGATGTCATTATTTGTTTATGGAAAAGATAGCAGATCTCAGAAAATTGATTATTTAGTTGATGTTGGAGACATGCAACTGGAAGTTGAGTCAATTTTGACATCGAAGCCACGTTTATGCCTTCCATTGTATTCAAAGAAAAAAGATGAGAAGTTTGTAGCTGCAAAAAGTGGATTAAATCAATGGAATGCAGGCGGTAGAACAAGAGATGTAAATGAAATCTATATACCTTATAATGCTCCAGATAGAAATCGTTGTTTGGATTTCTTTCCACCACGTGACACTCCATTTACCTTACATCTTCCGGATGGAACAGAAATATCGGCAAAAGTATGTCAGGAAGCAGATAAGACAAATCCGAAGTTAGGGAAAGCTATTATGAGCAACCCAAATAAAGTTTTAGGAAAATGGTTGCTTAGGGATGTATTTGAACTTCCTGAAAAAACAGTAGTAACTTATGAAATGCTCGAAAAATTTGGCGTGGATAGTGTTGTGTTTACTAAAAACAGTGATGGTGATTATTCGGTTGATTTCTCAGAAATCGGTACATACGAAGAATTTTATGGAGAAGAGGAATAAACCTCTTCTTCTTTTTAAGAATACAATTGCGGCGCGCCGCGATTTTTGATATATTTTATTGTAGATTAATATATCATGGAGAGACAGATATGAAAAAATTGAAATGCGCCTCTTTTTTTGCTGGTGTTGGTGGAATTGATAAGGGATTTGAACAGAACGAACTATTTGAAGTTGTATATGCAAATGAGTTTGACCCATATCCAGTTGCTACATATGAGCTAAATTCAGATATTAAAGTAGATTGTAGAGATATACATGAAGTTGAAGCTGATCAAATTCCTGATTTTGATGTTATGCTTGCAGGATTTCCATGTCAGGCATTTTCAATAGCTGGGAATAGACAAGGATTTGATGATGAGAAAGGAAGAGGAACACTCTTTTTTGAATTGGTTAGAATTTTTAAAGCAAAACAACCGCAGATCATCTTTCTTGAAAATGTTAAAAACTTAGTTGGACATGATAATGGAAATACGTTTTCTGTGATTATAGGAGAATTGAAAAAGGAAGGCTATAATGTTAAATATTCCGTATTAAATGCTATGGAGTATGGAAATATTCCACAAAATAGAGAAAGGATATATATTGTGGCTTTTAAAGACGTTGAATGGTATAAAAATTATGAGTTTCCTTTGCCAATTCCTTTAACCACAAAACTTTCAGACATTATAGATTTCATAAATAAACTTGATGATAAATATTATTATACTGAAGGAAAGTATAAAGGCGATATTTACGAAAAATTGATAGAGGCAATGGATGATGATAATGCTATTTATCAATGGAGACGTAAATATGTTAGAAAAAATAAAAGTGGAGTTGTACCTACATTGACTGCTAATCAAGGAGAAGGCGGTCATAATGTATGTCTTATTAAAACTAAAAATGGAATTCGTAAAATGACTCCCCATGAATGTTTTAATACACAAGGCTTTACAAAAGATTTTAAACTTCCAAGTAACCAGAGTGAATCAAGATTATACAAACAGGCAGGAAATTCTGTTTGTGTATCCGTAATTGCAAGAATTGCAAATGAAATTGCATGTGCAGTAAGCAAATAGTGTGAGGTATTTTATGGCAAGCGCGAAAGCAAAAACAATTAGTCTTCTGTTAGAAGATGGAACATTAAAAGGAGTAATGTGTATTGAAGATTCAAGCTGGAACTCTGGAGAGTTGTATTCCGCTCCAAGAGAATCTATTAATGAGCTAATGTCATCAGAAGCATGTAATAAGTTTGGAGTGTATTTACTGTTATCTGAAGAAATGGTTTATGTGGGACAATCGATGGATCTTGCAACTCGTATCAAGCAACATCTTGCAGGAAAGGATTGGTGGGAAAGGGCAATAGTCCTTACAACAAAAGATGATAGCTTAAATCGATCGGATATAGATTACCTTGAATCAGTGCTCATAAACAAAGCAAATGATAATAATAAACTAGATTGTGATAATAAGAAAAAGGGAAATCCACAAAAGGTAACAAAGTTTAGAAAAGTAGAATTGGAGCAATATCTTGAAGAAGCCTTCTTGCTTATGGAATTGATTGGGGTTTCTGTTTTCTGCAACTGACTCTTTACATTTCCTACAATACAATACTATCAAATCTATTGTACAAAAAAACGGACTCAGTCAGTTTGGAGCATTTGAAGCATTTGGAGCATTGAAAATATAATATAATATAAACCAAAATCCAACCTCGAAAGTATCTTTGACACAACTTTAGTACAAATATTTCGATAAAGATTGTGTCATATTTAACCCATTCCTCAAGAAGTCCGATAATAATACGTTCTCTTTCACTTCCGGATACATGTGTTCCAAAATACTTATTAAGCTTACGTTCTGATAATGATACTTTACCTGACGTCTTAGGCTTTATAGCTTCATTCATTGTCATTACAACCGTGTTCTGTGTCATATTTTCGAGGTTCTCACATGCCTTAAGTGCATCTATCTGCTCAGGTCTTACAAATCCGGTTTCCTTAATATATTCGTAAATCCATCTCTGGACCTGCTTGTCGAAATATGAAATTGTAACTGCTGTAACAAGGCCTATTCTTTTAATATCTACATATGAAAGTAATTCTGGTAACAACTCGGTTAATCTTACATACCTCTTTACTTGCGTCTGTGATATTCCATAAACTTCCCCAACTTCTCTCGAGGTCAACTTCGGACCATTATGGTCTGAAGTTAAATCTGATCTCATTCCCTGCCTCCTCATCGCATCCATTTTCATCTTTAATGAGTATGCTCTTTCACTTGGAAGTATCTCTTCTCGCTGACAGTTAGCATCTACCATAGCAATAGTAGCTTCATCATTTGTCATAGGCTTGATAATTGCAGGTATTACAATAAGGCCAGCTCTTTTAGCTGCATGAAGTCTTCTATGACCTGATATCATTTCATAATTACCTTCATCATCAGGTCTTACGAGTACAGGAGTAAGCACTCCATTGTTCTTGATACTTTCCACCAAATCATCCATCTTATCATCATCTCTTACCTTGAATGGATGATTCTCAAATGGAAATATCTGATCAACTTTTATCTCTACAGTTCCTTCTCCTGTTGTAGTAGGAGCACCTAATAATTCTTCCACTGAAGCAAAATGTATCTTTTCTCTCTTAGCAGCCATGAGCCAGTACCTCCTTTGTTAATGACATATACGCATACGCAGCTTTTCCCTTTGGATCATAATCATAAATACTTTTAGCCACAGAACTAATCTCTGCAGCTCTTACCGATAAAGGAATCTCCACCGGAAATACTGGCATTGCCTGTCCATAAACTTCATTTACCTCAGCTACGATATCCTTTGCATTGTTTGTGCGACTATCAACCATAGTAAGAAGTATTCCTTCAATCTCAAGCTTCTGATTAAGCCTTCTCTTAACCGTATATATTGTCTTAATAAGCTGTTGTAAGCCTTTAACTGATAAATATGCTGCCTGTACTGGGATAAGCACTGAATCTGCACATGCAAGAGCATTAACTGTCATAACACCAAGTGAAGGCATACAGTCTATTACTACATAATCATAATTGTGCTTTACTGATTCCACATATGAACGAAGTACCAGTTCTCTGCTCATGGTATTCACAAGAGAAATCTCTACTGCTGATAATTCTATGTTTGATGGAATAAGGTCCACATTCTCCTTATACTTAATAACAGCAAAGTCTTCTTCGATATCTTCTTCATTAACAACTCTTGAAATAATATCCACCAGTGAAACCTTAAGCTTATCAGGCTCTGAATAACCTAAACTTATAGTGAGACTTCCCTGAGGATCTCCATCGATTAGTAAAACCTTCTTACCTTCTGCAGCAAGTCCGGTTCCTAAATTGACAGCAGTAGTGGTTTTACCCACACCGCCCTTTTGATTTGCTATAGCAATGACCTTACACATTTTAATACCTCCTGTCGTACACAACACGAAACGTTTCCAAATACTTATCAAACAACTCCAAGTTCACTAATACCAACTTATCAAGTTTATATACCGCATTAGCCTCGTGAGCCATCTTCTCAAACTTTGTCTGACACATGCCATAGAGCTCAGCACCCTGTTTGTAACGGATAAACTTTTGAGGGTGCTTAATAATCTCATGCCTCACTTCAGTCATGCTCGGTTTATTTGTTTCTGTTATTTCTCGCATTTCCTTTTCCTCCTGAAAATTAATATTTAACAGCTACTCAGGAATCATGGAAGGACATTTTAAAATGCATAAAAAAGACACCCTTAAACTTTCATTTAAAGGTGTCCTGTTAGACTATTTTTGACCTTGTACAACCTATTATCGCTAACCAAGACCATTTATCACTCACAAATTTGTGGTCTTTTTCTTGTCTCAGCCCATTCGATATACTCGGTAATACGCGATAATTATTTAGTATATATTATACTAGTCCTGTACATAAGGCATCAGTGCAACGTGACGAGCTCTTTTAACTGCAACTGTGATTGCTCTCTGATGCTTAGCACATGTACCTGTGATTCTTCTTGGAAGGATTTTACCACGCTCTGAAACGAACTTTCTAAGTGTGTTTGTGTCCTTGTAATCAATCA
>JAUNNN010000070.1 GCA_030531435.1 Lachnospiraceae bacterium | reverse complement strand
TAAGCTTATCAGCAACCTTAGCACCACCAAGGATTGCTACGAATGGACGAACTGGATTCTCAACTGCATTTCCAAGGAAATCAATTTCCTTCTGCATAAGGTAACCAACTGCGTTTGTACCACCCTTTTCTGTGATGAACTTTGTAACTACAGCAACTGAAGCGTGTGCTCTGTGTGCTGAACCAAAAGCGTCACATACATAATCATCAGCAAGATCAGCAAGTTCCTTAGCGAAAGCCTCACCAGCCTCTTTAACCTTTGTTTCTTCCTTGCCACGGAAACGTGTATTCTGAAGAAGAACTACATCGCCATCCTTCATTGCAGCTACTGCTGCTGTTGCAGCTTCGCCTGTTACGTTGTAATCAGCAACGAATACTACTTCTTTACCAAGCTTCTCTGAAAGAGCCTTAGCAACTGGAGCAAGTGACTCCTTCTCGTTAGGTCCTTCTTTAACCTTACCAAGATGTGAGCAAAGGATAACCTTAGCGCCATCTCCAATAAGTTTGTTAATTGTAGGAAGTGCTGCCTTGATACGTGTATCGTCTGTGATAACGCCATCCTTTAAAGGTACGTTGAAATCACATCTAACAAGGACTCTTCTTCCAGCTGCGTTAAAATCATCAACTGACTTTTTGTTTAATGACATTTTCATGTCCTCCTTATATTAAAATTTGATTCATAATCTGCGCAACATTATGAACCATTTTGATTTACGCTGTGAAGACCCACAGCACTCATATTTTACCACAACAATATGTAGAAATAAACACAGAAAAGCCACCAATAAATGTTTTTTTGATAGTTTATGATGACCACTATAACAAAAAAACTCCGGCCCATCTGGACCGGAGTTAAAAATCAGAAATAATATTCTAATTAAGCAAGTTCAGCGAAGTACTTGATTGTTCTTACCATCTGTGATGTGTAAGAGTTCTCGTTATCGTACCATGAAACAACCTGAACGAGGTTATCTTCACCTACCATTGTCTGTGTAGCATCGAAGATTGAACCGAATGTTGATCCAACGATATCTGAAGAAACGATTTCTTCCTCGTTGTATCCGAATGACTCTGTAGCAGCAGCCTTCATTGCAGCGTTGATTTCATCCTTAGTAACTGACTTCTCTACTGTTGCAACAAGAATTGTTGTTGAACCTGTAGGTGTAGGAACTCTCTGAGCTGATCCGATAAGCTTTCCGTTAAGCTCTGGGATAACAAGACCGATAGCCTTTGCAGCACCTGTTGAGTTAGGAACGATGTTGATAGCACCTGCTCTTGATCTTCTAAGGTCACCCTTTCTCTGAGGACCATCAAGGATCATCTGATCACCTGTGTAAGCATGAATTGTGCTCATGATACCTGACTTGATACCAGCAAGGTCATTAAGAGCCTTAGCCATAGGTGCAAGACAGTTTGTTGTACATGAAGCAGCTGAGATGATCTTGTCATCTGCTGTAAGTGTTGTGTGGTTTACGTTGTAAACGATTGTAGGAAGATCATTTCCAGCAGGAGCTGAAATAACAACCTTCTTAGCACCAGCATTGATATGAGCCTGTGCCTTTTCCTTTGATGTATAGAAACCTGAGCACTCAAGAACTACATCTACACCAAGCTCGCCCCAAGGACAATTGTTAGCATCTGGCTCTTTGTAAATCTTAAGAGTCTTTCCATCAACTGTGATTGAATCTTCACCAGCTGATACTGTAGCAGCCTTAGCGTATGTTCCCTGTGATGAATCATACTTAAGAAGGTGAGCTAACATCTTAGGTGATGTAAGATCGTTGATTGCTACTACTTCGTATCCTTCTGCACCAAACATCTGTCTGAATGCAAGACGACCGATACGACCAAAACCGTTAATTGCTACTTTAACTGCCATTTTTAATTCCTCCTGGAAATTTAATTTTTATAAAGTGCTTTCGCACTAATTTATCAGCGATATATATTTTACTTGTTTTATAAATAAAAAACAAGTGCTAAATTCATTTTTTTTCAGTAAGTACGCAGAAAAATCACATTTATATATATTTGGTTTTAAGGATACTTCATTTATTGTATAAATATTTATTATTCATTATAATTACAATAGAATTTATTTAATGAGGAATAATATGATTATTGCAGATTTTCACACACACTCTTCTAATTCTGGAGATTGTGATATACCAATGAGTGTTCAAATTGAGGCAGCCATTAATAAAGGCATTTCTCACTTATGTATTACAGAACATATGGATTATGATTTCCCAGAAACTCCTGATGAAAACATTAGCTTTGTTCTTGATACAGACGCTTACTATAAGGAATTTATTTCAAATAAAGAAAAATATGCAGACAAAATCAACCTATATTTTGGTGTTGAATTAGGCCTTCAGCCACATCTTGCAAATATGCATAAGGACTATATCTCAAAATATGATTTTGATTTTATAATCGGCTCATCTCATGTCTGTGACGGCTATGATGTGTATTATCCTGATTTCTACAAAAATAAAGATGAGAAAGCCTGCTATATGCGTTATTTTGAATCAGAGCTTGAAAATATAAATGCATTTAACGACTTTGATGTATATGGTCATCTTGATTACGTTGTTAGATATGGCCCAACAAAGGATGCAAATTACCAGTTTAATGACTATAAAGATATCCTTGATGAAATCTTAAAGAAACTTATTTCTTCTGGAAAAGGGATTGAAATAAATACAGGCGGACTTAAAAAGGGCATGAAAGAAACTAACCCATCTCTAGATATTCTTAAACGCTATAAAGAATTAGGTGGAGAAATAATTACTGTAGGGTCTGATGCCCACTTTGCAGAAAACATAGCCTATGGATTTGACAGAGCTAAAGGCGTTTTAGAAAAAGCCGGCTTCACAAGATACGCTGTGTTTAAAGACAGAAAGCCTGAATTCATCAATTTGTAATTATAGAAAAGCCCCGCGAATCACTTCGCAGGGCTTTTTATTATGATGCTTATCCACGTGGATGAGCTCTGTTATATACTTCTCTAATATGACTGTGACTCATATTTGCATAAATCTGAGTTGTAGAAATATCTGAATGTCCAAGCATTTCCTGAACGCTTCTTAAATCTGCACCATTTTCTACAAGATGTGCTGCAAATGAATGTCTAAGTGTATGAGGTGTAATATCAACCTCAATTCCAGCCTTCTTTGCATAGTGCTTAATAAGCTTCCAGAATCCCTGTCTTGACATCTTCTGTCCTGAACAGTTTGCAAATAATAATGTTGAAGATTTATCATCAACGATTGCATTTCTGCTTCCATCAAGGTAATTAACAAGTGCTGTCTTTGCTTCCTTTCCAAAAGGAATCGTTCTTGACTTGTTACCATCGTGACAATTAATGTAGCTCATTGAAAGATTTACATCTTCAAGATCAAGACTAATAAGCTCTGATACACGAATGCCTGTTGCGTATAATAGCTCAAGCATTGCCTTATCTCTTATTTCCTTAGGAGAATCACCAGATGGCTGTTCAAGAAGTGATACAACCTCATTCATAGTAAGAATCTCTGGCATCTTCTTTTCAATCTTTGGAGCCTTAAGCTTTGTTGATGGATCTGATTCTATCTTATCTTCATTCGCAAGGTAATGGAATAAAGCTTTAATCGATGCAATGTTTCTTGATATTGTAGCTGACTTAAAACCATCTTCTGTAAGTGATTTAATGTACTTATCAAGAACCTCTTCTGTTACTTTATCAAAGCTGTCGATTTTATTTACCTTTAAATAATTAACAAGCTTTGTTAGGTCTCTGTTATAACTGAGCACCGTATTCTCAGATTTCTTTTTAACGTTATGTAAATAGGTTATGAACCCATTTAGGATATTCTCCATAAAAGAAAACCTTTCCTGAACAAACGCAAATTCTCCCCTAATTTGTTCAGCGCAGATTTCATTATAAAAGGATTTTTTCCTAAAATCAACGATAAAATTTACTTAATTTAAGCCCTTTTTTGCATTTTAGGTATTGACAAACAAAATATAGTTTCAGGCTTTTTATCGCTGTACAATATATAGGTAAATCGACATAACTTTTTTCATAAAATGTTACCATAATATTTTCGTAAGTTACCATAATGATATTTATTGAAAATGATTATTGTAAACATATAAAAGAAATGTGACAAAACGCTTAGCAGTACTTTACTTTGTAAGTCATAATTGCAGCTATAGTTTTTGCATCAACTATTTCTCCTGATATAACCATATCCACAAGTTCATCAATTGTGTATGCTTCCACATCAATGTACTCATCATCATCAAGATGCTGCTCTGTCTTTGTAAGATTTTTAGCTACGTATATATCTATCTGTTCATTACAAAATGCAACTGTTGTATAAAGAGATAAAAGAAGCTCAAGATTTTCTCTATCTGTGTAGTATCCTGTCTCCTCTTCAAGCTCTCTATATGCACACTCAAGAGTTGGCTCATCTGCCCCGTTCTTTCCACCTGCTGGCACTTCAATTGTGTACTGGTCAACAGCATTTCTATACTGACGAACCATAAGAATCTTTCCATCATCTCTTACAGGTACAACAGCCGCTGCACCTTTATGGTAAATAAAATCAAAATATTCAATCCTTCCATCTGGAAGCTTCATTGTATCTTTATTTAAATCAATAATTGCACCTTTATGTACAAGTTCTCTGTTAATTCTTTCTGCTCTGTCTGGCATATTTTTTCTCCTTTTATGAAAATTATAAAAAAAGGTTTTGCCCTACTTATGTAAGACAAAACCTCCATTAAATACTTTAATAATTATAATGACTTTAAGAATTTCTCAATTCTATCAAGTCCCTTTTCAATCTGCTCGATTGAAATAGCATATGAAAGTCTGAAGTGGTTAGGGAAACCGAAATCAGCACATGGAATTACAGCTACTGAGAAATCATCAAGAAGAATTGCTGCGATTTCTGCTGCATTACCAATCTTCTTATCATTGTAGAACTTCTGAGCAACTTCACCAGCATCGATAAACATGTAGAAAGCACCCTTTGGCTCATTACATGAAATGTATGGCATTTTGCAAATTCTGTCATACATGTACTTACGTCTCTTATCGAATTCAGCTTTCATTGCATTAATAGTATCCTGTGGGCCTGTTAGGGCTTCAACTGCAGCCTTCTGAGCAATTGAGTTAGGGTTTGAAGTCTCATGTGACTGAATTGCTGACATAAGCTTAGCGATTTCTACGCTTGATCCTGTATAACCGATTCTCCAACCAGTCATAGCATAGCTCTTTGAAAGACCAGAACATGTAATCGTTCTCTTATAAATCTCATCGCCAAGTGAACCAATACTTACGTGCTCTTCATCACCATAAATAAGATTCTCATACATTTCATCAGCAACTACATAAATATCATTCTTAACAATTACTTCTGCAATTTCTTCAAGTTCTTTTCTTGTATAAATGCTACCTGTTGGGTTTGAAGGTGAGTTAAGTACTAATGCCTTTGTCTTCTTTGTAACAGCATTGTCAATCTGCTCAGCTGTAACTTTGTAACCGTTTTCTTTTGTAGCAACAATGTATACAGGATTACCATCTGCAAGCTTAATCATCTCAGGATAGCTTAACCAATATGGAGCTGGTACTAAAACTTCATCTCCTGGGTTAAGGATTGCTGAGAATACATTCTGAAGGCCCTGCTTACCACCATTTGATACTACAATCTGGTTAGGCGCATATGTTAAATGGTTGAAATCATGGAACTTCTGGCTAATAGCTGCTTTAAGTTCATCTGTACCAGAAGCTGGAGTGTATTTTGTAAAACCATTCTCAATTGCATCAATAGCAGCCTTACAAATATTGTCTGGGGTGTTAAAGTCAGGTTCACCTGCACCAAATCCAACTACATCAATACCTTCTGCTTTCATAGCTTTTGCTTTAGCTGTGATAGCAAGAGTAGATGATGGTTTAACTCTCTTAGCTTTTTCTGATAATGTTAATGACATGAATTTCTTCCTCCTCGTTCATTTTTCAACTATTGTATCATAATACATTTATATTGTTATTTCAATAATTAATGCTCTGGCGGGTTCCCACAATAAAAAAGTGGCAATAAATAAAGGTGTGAGCTAAGCTCACACCTTTGTGATTATTCTAAAATTAATTATTTCGCATAGTCAACTGCACGTGATTCCCTTACGACACTGACTTTAATCTGTCCTGGGTACTCAAGTTCAGATTCAATCTGCTTACTAATATCATGAGCAAGCAATACCATTTCTGAATCGTTGACCTGGTCTGGAACTACCATTATACGAATCTCTCTACCCGCCTGAATAGCAAAAGTTTTATCAACTCCCTTGAAGGAGTTAGCAATTTCTTCTAATTGATTTAATCTGTTAGTATATGTTTCTAATGTTTCACGTCTTGCACCTGGTCTTGCAGCTGAAATAGTATCAGCAGCCTGAACTATGCAAGCAATAAGTGATGTAGCTTCTACATCGCCATGGTGAGACTCAACCGCATTAATAACGATTGGAGACTCCTTATACTTACGACAAAGCTCTGAACCAAGCTGGATATGTGATCCTTCCATTTCATGGTCAACAGCTTTACCAATATCATGAAGAAGTCCTGCTCTCTTCGCCATACGAACATCTACGCCGATTTCTGCGGCAAGAAGTCCTGAAAGAAGAGATACTTCCATTGAATGCTTAAGGGCATTCTGTCCATAACTTGTTCTAAACTTCATACGTCCAAGAAGCTTAACGAGTTCTGGATGAATTCCATGAACACCACACTCAAGTGTTGCAACTTCACCTTCCTCCCTCATCATGTTTTCAACTTCTTTCTGAGCCTTTTCAACCATCTCTTCAATACGAGCTGGATGAATTCTTCCATCAA
>JAUNNN010000069.1 GCA_030531435.1 Lachnospiraceae bacterium | reverse complement strand
CCAAGCTGTGTTGTAGCACATGGGCCATCAAATGGGATATCTGAAATTGATGTAGCGATTGCTGAACCAAGCATTGCAACAAGCTCAGGACGGCACTCTGGATCTACTGATAATACAAGGTTGTTAAGTGTACAGTCATTACGGAAATCCTTTGGGAATAAAGGTCTCATAGGTCTGTCAATAACACGAGCTGTAAGTACTGAGTTTTCTGAAGCCTTACCTTCTCTCTTATTGAATCCACCTGGGATTTTTCCTACTGCATACATTTTCTCCTCAAATTCAACTGAAAGTGGGAAGAAATCGATTCCATCTCTTGGCTTGTCAGCTGCTGTAGCTGTACATAAAACTGTTGTATCACCATAATGCATTAAAGCTGCGCCATTAGCCTGCTTTGCAACACGGCCGATATCAACTGTAAGTGTACGTCCGCCAAGTTCCATTGAATAACTTTTGAACATGTTAATCTCCTTTCAAAATAAAAATTTCTTGTGGAGATTTATATCCGAAACTACTTATAAACACACATCTTAAATATGTACTTATAAGTGGTCTCGGGAGGGAATCTCCACTTGTCAAGAAAACATACAAGCGTTTCTCACGCCTATTCGCTACACTACGTTCCGCTCATAACCGTAAAATTTTCGAATGGCTGCATACCGTCACATGCAAGCATGCCCGATCTGCAGCCATTAAAAATTTCTAAACGCTTATTTTCTAAGTCCTAATCTTTCGATAAGTGCACGATATCTGTTGATATCCTTCTTCTGAAGGTATGCAAGAAGACCCTTTCTCTGTCCGATCATCTTGTAAAGACCACGAGCTGAGTGCTTATCCTTAGGGTTCTGCTGAAGGTGAGCTGTAAGCTCCTGAATTCTTGCTGTTAATACTGCTACCTGAACTTCTGGTGAACCTGTATCGCCTTCTGTTCTAGCGTACTCCTTCATGATTGCTGTTTTCTTTTCTTTTGATATCATAGTTTCCTCCTTTGCTGCCATGCAGCTAATAAAAATATTCACCAAATACTGCGACTTAGCCGGAGTAGCATAAATCAAAGTATTGGCACAATCGGACATAGTCCGACCACAACGCATATTATTCTAGCATATTAGGGTAATTATGTAAAGCGAAATCATTGAATATTCGCCATCTTTTGACTACTGTCCAAAATATACTCTTCCATTTGCCATATCATTTGAAATCTGAGCCTTTAATTCATTAAGACTTTCAAACTTCCTCTCAGGTCTTTCAAAATGAAGTAGCTTAACAGTTACATTCTTACCGTATATATCTTCATTAAAATCTAAAATATTTGTTTCGGCAAATACTGTTAAATCATCAGATACTGTTGGTTTTGTTCCAACATTTGTAATTCCTTTATAATGGCTGCCATCAACGGATATTTCTGTAAAATAAACTCCAAATGGTGGCATAAGCTTTGACCTATGTACCTCAATATTAATTGTTGGGAATCCAATAGTTCTTCCTATCTGATTTCCCCTAATAACAGTACCTATTATGGCATAAGGCACGCCAATAAGTTCTCCTGCCTTTTCCATATTGCCACACTTCACATAGTCCCTTATAAGTGTAGAGCTAACTTCCTCGTTATCAATAATAAGCTTATCAATTATTTCATAATCATATAAGAGTTTAGCTGACATATCGGCAATTAATTTGGCATTACCCATTCCCTTATCGCCAAAGGTAGCATCGCTTCCTGCAACAATATATTTAGCATGAAGTTTTTTTACAAGGATATCTTCAATAAATGACTCTGGCGATGTTTTGGCTGTTACTTCATTTAGAGGAAACTCAATCAAAGTATCAACACCAAGATATGAAAATATTCTGCGTTTCTCTTCTATTGTCGTTAACGCTGGTATCTGCTTGCCAGAGAAAAACTCTAATGGAGATTTATCAAATGTAAATACAGCTGATTTCAGATTTGGTTTACATAAGATTCTATCGATTAACTCTCTATGACCCTTATGCACTCCATCAAACTTGCCAATAGTTACAGCATAATCACCATTTAATTCAAATTCTGTTGTTCCACTAATTATTTGCATATTTTATAAAAACATTTTATATGGGCTGAATACATAGCCCTTTCTTTCATAAATTCCAACAAATGTGTCGTTATGATCATATACTCTGTAATATCTGGTTTTCTTAGCATCCATCTCACTAACGTGATCAAGCACAAACTTATTTCCATTGTATATAAGCTTTGATGCCTCTTCTTTGATATGTATTACTTCATAATCAAACATCTTATCAGGTGGGATAAGTTTATCTTCAAATTCACCATTTTTTACGAGATCTTCTACTTCCGAAAGCTTTATGGAATCTTCAACTAAAAACTTGCCTACACGAGTTCTTAGTAGCGAATCCATACAACCATGACACTTAAGTTTTTCGCCTATATCATGGCATAATGTCCTAATATATGTGCCTTTTGAGCACCCAACTGTCATCGTAACGTATGGAAGATTTATCTCATTAATTTCTATTTTATCGATTGTAACCTGTCTTGGTTTTCTCTCAACAACTTCACCAGCTCTCGCCAATTCATATAGCTTTTTGCCGTTAATTTTAATTGCAGAATACATTGGCGGAATCTGATCATATGTACCTATAAAGCTATTTATCGCATCCTTTACATTAGCCTCTGACAAATTCTTCCAACTATCGTCTGAATTAATGATTTCTCCTGATGTATCCTGGGTATCAGTCTCTTGTCCAAGTAGTAATACAGCTTTATATTCTTTAGATTTATCTGTGATAATGTCACACAATTTTGTTGCATTACCAAAACACACAGGAAGAACTCCCTCCGCATCTGGATCAAGTGTTCCTGTGTGTCCTATTTTCTTTTGCTTTGTAATTCCTCTAAGCTTCGCCACCACGTCATGGCTTGTAAAGCCTTTTTCTTTGTATATGTTTATAATTCCACTATACATTTAAGAATCCTAATTGTGCTCCATTCTCCATTTAATTGTACGTCTTAAATAATCAATGTACTGAAGATCTCTGCACATGTTTTTGCCTTCTACGTCTGAAAGCTTTGCAACTGGACGATTATTTACTTCTACAACCTTAAGAACCTGGTTCATATTTTTAACATCAGTATCTGCAACAATAAAAGTACCAATACCAAAAGCTACATTAGTTCTTCCATTGAACGTCTGTCTTAGGTCATGGGCTCTCTTGAAATCAAGAGAATCACTAAATAAAAGTGTCTTTGTTTTAGCATCAATTCCAAGTGATTCATAGTGTGCAATCATCTTCTCGCCCCACATATATGGGTCACCACTATCATGTCTAACACCATCAAAGAGCTTTGCTTCAACCTTTGTAAAATCGCAAAGGAACACATCTGTTCCGATACAGTCTGTTAAATAAATACCATTTTCTGTACCGTATTCCTGATGCCATGCATCCATAACAAACTTATTACTGTAAGCTGGGTTTCTTTCAGGATAACCCTGTCCAATAGTCTGGATAAGCTCATGAGCCATTGTTCCAACAGGCTTTACACCATATTTCTTTGCCAGTTCAACATTACTTGTTCCAACAAAAACTGAACCAGAAAACTTCTTAGAATTTGATGAAAACTTATCAATAATCTTATCAAAGCTTTCTTTTGAGAAACGTCTTCTTGTTCCAAAATCAGAGAATCCTCCAAGCTGATATTCACCTGAAATAAGCTTTTCTATTTTCTCATCTGTACGTCTGTAAAGCTCTGCCATTGAAGCTTCATATTCTTCATCTGACATTGCATATCTAAACCAAACTTCACTTACAATTGCCATTGTTGGAGTTTCACAGTATGTTGTTAAGAACTGGGCTCCAGTAATGATAAGTGATAACTGTCCATCATCTGCAAGAGAAATATCATACCAGTCGAAAGATGGCTGATAAATTGATAAGAAATCAAGATAATCCTTTGTAAGCCATGGGCAAACCTTTGATAAATATAAAAGTTCATCCTTATGAAACTTAAGGTCACAGAAATACTGTACCTGCTTTTTTATTTCTTCAACCATTTCGGCTGTAAATTTTCTGTCTGCTGCATCCCTGTTTTTGTATTCCCATACTACATGAGCATCCGCAAACTGGTGCATAAGACACTGCCCCATATTAAACTTATATAAATCATTATCTAATAAGCTTGTAATTATCTTTTCCATTTTTTTGCCTTTCACTGTTCAAGCTGCTTTTCAATATGTTTAGACAGATTGTTAAGAACATCATGATATGTACCGTTTAATACACATCCCGCAGCTCTGACATGACCGCCACCACCAAAGTACTGGGCAATGGTAGAAACATTAACCTTTCCGTTTGAACGCATTGAAACCTTATATTCTGTAGGTCTCATTTCATGAAGGAAAATAGCAACCTCTACGCCTTTTGTTACTCTTAACTGATTAACAATTCCTTCAAGATCTGTTGGAACCGCATCATAAAATCTCATCATCTTCTGACTTACAATTCCTGCGATGCACTTTCCATCCATAAACAGAATACTTTCTGTTAATACTCTTCCTAATATTTGATTTTGTACATAAGTTTTTTGATAAAATGTTTCATCAATTATTTTTGATGTATCAAAATTATATTCTGTAAGATCTCCAATGATATCAAATGTTCTTTTTTTAGTATTTGAATACTGGAACACGCCTGTATCATGAACAATTCCTGTATAAATACATGCTGCGATATCATCATCAATATACTTTTTATCAAATAATGTATAAATCACCTCGCAAGTAGAGCTGGCTTCGCCTTCAACAAGCGAAACGTCACCGTATCCAGTATTACTTACATGATGGTCTATGCAAATTTTCTTTTTAGCTCTTCTAAAAAACGGTTCTGCATCTCCAAGTCTACTTAAATCACCAGAATCAAGTGCAATGTATGCATCAAAATCATTTATTCCAACAAAGCTTGTATTGATTTTGTCGAAATTCTTCATAAAACTAAAAACGTTTGCTGGTGGCTGTAAAAATAGTGTTAATTCAACGCCCTCCATTGCATTAAGTAAATAGTTATACATAGCAAGACACGAACCAACACAGTCTCCATCAGGTCTAACATGACCAGATATACCGATTTTCTTAGCGCCTTCTAATTCTTTTAATAAATCCATTAGTTTTCCTTATTAATTACCTCATCAATCAGCTGTGACATTTTCATTCCATACTCAGTAGAAACATCAGGAACAAATGTAAGGCTTGGTGTGTTTCTAAGGTTAAGGCTTGAAGCAAGCTGATGTCTTATATATCCTTCTGCACTCTTTAATCCAGCAAGAGTATCCTTTCTAGCCTCTTCATCCCCAAGCACACTTATGTAAACCTTGCATGTTTTTAAATCTGGTGCAACTTCTACATCAGTAACGCATGTCATAGGAGCTATACGAGGGTCTTTAATATCCCCTCGTATAATGTTTGCAAGCTCCTTCTGAACTTCTGAGTTAATTCTTGTATTTTTAATACTACCTTTTCTCATAATTATCGTGGTACCTCTACCATCTTATAAGCTTCTACGATATCAAGCTCTTCGAAGTCACCAAACTCTTCAAATACAAGACCACATTCGAATCCTGATTTAACTTCCTTAACATCATCTTTAAATCTCTTAAGTGAGTTAAGTGATCCTTCGTAAATCTGCTCACCCTGTCTTGTAATTCTAATGAGACAGTTACGTTCAAATGTACCATCAAGCACATATGAACCAGCGATATTTCCGATTCCTGAAGCTTTGAATATCTGTCTGATTTCTGCATGACCGATAACCTTTTCCTCGAATACAGGATCAAGCATACCTCTCATAGCAGCATCTACATCTTCAATAGCCTTATAAATTACATCGTAAAGCTTAATTTCAACATTTTCATGCTCAGATGTTGATTTAGCCTGAGCGTCAGGTCTAACGTTAAATCCGATAATAATCGCATTTGATGCTGATGCAAGAATAACATCAGACTCATTAATAGCACCAACGCCTGAGTGAATTACTTTAACTACTACTTCGTTATTTGAAAGCTTTGTGAGACTTTCCTTAACGGCTTCAACTGAACCCTGAACGTCTGCCTTAATAATAAGGTTAAGATCTTTAAGCTTACCAGCTTCAATCTGTTCAAACATATCTTCAAGAGTTACATGAGCCTTTGTTTCTTCAATCTTCTTAGTCTTGTTATATGCAATAAATGTATCTGCATATGCTTTAGCATCTTTATCACTTTCAGGTGATACAAAGATTTCTCCTGCAGCTGGAACTGCATCAAGACCAAGTATCTCAACAGGTGTAGAAGGTCCTGCTTCCTTAACTCTTCTTCCTGTATCATCAATCATGGCTCTTACTTTACCATGACACTCACCAGCAGCTATGAAGTCACCAACATGTAAAGTTCCCTTCTGTACAAGAACAGTTGCAACTGGTCCTCTTCCCTTATCAAGCTGAGCTTCAATTACAAGTCCTGTTGCCTTACGCTTTGGATTTGCCTTAAGCTCGTGCATTTCTGCTGTAAGATTAATCATATCAAGAAGGTTTTCAATTCCTTCTCCTGTCTTAGCTGATACAGGTGCAAAAATTGTGCTTCCACCCCAGTCTTCTGGAGTAAGTTCGTATTCAGCAAGTTCCTGTTTAACTCTGTCGATATTTGCTGAAGGCTTATCAATCTTATTAACTGCAACAATTACTTCGATTCCTGCAGCCTTAGCGTGGTTAATAGCTTCAACAGTCTGTGGCATTACACCATCATCTGCAGCAACAACAAGGATTGCAATATCTGTTGAGTTAGCACCTCTCATACGCATTGCTGTGAATGCTTCATGACCAGGTGTATCTAGGAATGTAATCTTATTATCAGAACCCTGTGGCTTAACTACATAAGCACCGATAGCCTGTGTAATACCACCTGCTTCTTTTGCAATAACGTGTGTATTTCT
>JAUNNN010000068.1 GCA_030531435.1 Lachnospiraceae bacterium | reverse complement strand
GCAACAATTGATTCTCCTGAGTTTATTAATTTACAACCGCTAGAAATTAATCCGCTCATGAGTAGTTGTGAAATCAAGGTTTTATATTTAGGTGAAAACAGAAATCACAGTTATATAACTAAAGATGTAGCGACAGAAATGGCGAAAACTCTTAGAGGAGCTCCAATTGTTGGATACTACAGAGAAGAGAAAGAAGATTTTGCTGATCATGGAGAAAAGATTATCTTTGATGATGAAGGCGTAAAATTCGAATGCATGACAAAACCTTATGGATTTGTAGCACCAGACGCAGATGTTTGGTTTCAAAAATTTGAAGATACAGACGAATTTGGAAATGTTACAACTCGTGAATATTTAATGACTACAGGTTATTTGTGGACAGGTCAATACGAAGAGTGTAAATCAGTTGTAGAAGGCGGAAAGCCTCAATCTATGGAATTAGATGAAGAAAGTTTAAATGGACATTGGGCAACAAATGACAAAAATGGTATGGACTTTTTCATTATAAACGATGCGATATTTTCAAAATTGTGTATCTTAGGTGACGATGTTGAACCTTGCTTTGAGGGCTCAAGCATTACCGCACAAGAAGTAAGTAAAACATTCACTATGGATAAGAATTTTAAAAACACATTGTACACTATGATGCAAGATCTAAAATTTGCATTAGAAGGAGGACAAAAAATGGATATAGAAGAAATGGTTGAAACACCAGCAACTGAAGAAGTTGTTGAAGTTGTTGAATCAGAAGCTGCTATTGAAGAAACAGTTGTAGAAACTGAAAATGTTGAAGAAGTTGTTGAAACTGAAGAAAACATGGACAATGAAGAACAATCTGATTTAGTAGAAAATGATAATTCTATAGAAGTCGAATCTAGTCAAGAAAACTTCTCAAAACAAGAAGAAGAAAAAACTGAAGACGAAGATAAAGAAGAAGAAGAAGATTCTGAAGAAGATAAAAAAGATGATGAAGATGAAGATAAAAAAGATTATTCTTTATTAGAATCTCAATATTCAGAATTACAAACAGCTTATTCAGAACTTGAAACTAAGTATCAAGCTTTAGTTGAATTCAAAAAAGAAATCGACAACGAAAAGAAAGATGCTTTAATCCAAAGTTTCTATATGTTATCTGAAGAAGATAAAGCAGATGTCATTGCAAATAAAGAAAATTATTCATTAGATGATATCGAATCTAAACTTTCAGTTATCTGTGTAAGAAAGAAAGTTAATTTTGAAGATGAAACTTCTAAGAAAGAAAATGTAGAAGAAAAAGTTATGACTTATAACTTAAATGAAAATGTTACTTCTACACCAGCGTGGATCGCTGCATTAAAAAATGCTAGAAATAGTAGAAAATAAAATAATTAAGGAGGAAAATTATGGCAAACATTAAAAGAGTTGGTTATGGTCAAGTAGAACCTAATCATTTATCAGCTCAAAGAACTGGTCAAATCTATGCTCAATTACCTGCTGCAGCTGCATTAGGAGACAAAATTGAAAATGGTCAATTTGTTAAATATGATTTAGCTAACAACGAATGCAACTTAACTGGTAAAGGAGAATGGATGTTAGTTTTCAATGAGATTAAATTATATGATGATAGAAAACAAATGTATAGAGACTATGCAATGTTAAAAGAAGATTGTGTTAACGGTGAAATGGTACCAAGAGTATTCAAAACAAATATAGGAGATATTTATACTACTAATATGATCGATGAAATCGATCCAGCAGTTGGAAGTTTATTAAAAGTTGGTGACGACGGAATTCTTACAACTGGTGCAGAAAGCGACGTTCCTTGCTTCCAAGTAGCTAAAAGATATACTTTAGCTGATGGACAAGACGCTGTTAAAGTAGTAAGAATTAAATAATTGAGGGGAGGAAATAGATAATTATGGCATTAAATAAAAGTGATTTATTAGAATTAGCTAAAGTTACAGCTAACGCAAAAGCTTCTTCTCAAGTAGCTTATTCATTCGGTGAAGATAAATTTTCTTATTCTGAATTAAATGAAACTTTAAGAAATGAATTAAGAGAATTAGCCGGAACATATTCTTTATATCGTGAAAACAAAAATACAATTTTCTCATTAATCGAAGAAACTATCGATGACGTATTACCAAGAAAAGTTATGGACCAATACGGACAATTTGCTGATATTAGAACATTTGCTCAAGGAGATAAACCAGTATTCACTCAAAGAATTACTGCTGCTGCTAAGAGAAGAGCAAAACAATTTATTACAAAAGTAGGATTAGCAGGTATTTATGAAGTATTTAAATTAGATGGAAAATCTATCGAAGTTACTACTGAAGCAATCGGTGGAGCTGCTCAAATCGGATTCGAAGAATTCTTAGATGGTAGAGTAGATTTTGCTGATGTATTAGATGTAGTTATGGAAGGATTAGATGAAGCTATCTATGTTGAAATCGAAAAAGCATTAAGAGCTGCTGTTAATACATTAGGAACAGCTAACAAAGCTACTGAAAGCAACTTCGTTGAAACAACTATGGACAACTTAATTGCAGTTGCTGATAGTTATGGAAAATCTACAATTTATTGTACTTACGAATTTGCTGCAACTATGGTTCCATCTGAAGGATGGGTTTCTGATAACATGAGAGATCAAAAATGGAACAATGGTTACTTAGCTAACTACAAAGGACACAATGTTGTTGTATTAAATCAATCTTTCGAAGATGAAACAAACATGAAAAAAGTTATCAATCCAGCATATGCTTATATCATTCCTGTTGGAGCTGAAAAACCAGTTAAAATCGCTTTCGAAGGAAATACAATTGTTGATGAATATGTAAATAAAGATAGATCAAGAGAAGTTCAAGTTTACAAAAAACTTGGAGTTGCTACTTTAATTACTAACAACATTTGCGTATATGTAAACACTACTTTAGATACTGAAACTTCTATGTAGTATTTAAAAGAAACTTATATATAGGGAAGACAAATTATGATATGTAAGACGTATCAAGAGGCGTCTTCCCAATTTTTTATTATAATGGAGAAAAAAGGAGAGATTAAAATGAACAAAGAAGAATTAATAAAAGTTACAAATAGGGATAATGGAAGTGTAGGATATACAATTCCTGATTTACATTTACACAGAGTTTTTCTTTCAGGAGAAACAAAAGAAATTACAATGGACGAGTTAAGAAAATTAGCTTTCATTCCTGGCGGATTAAATATCTTAAAAAATTATTTAGTTATGGATAGCGAAGAAGCTGTTTCAGAATTATTAGTTTCAGTTGAACCTGAATACTATTATACTGAAGAAGATGTTAAAACATTACTTACAGTTGGAACATTAGCTCAATTAGAAGATTGTTTAAATTTTGCTCCAGAGGGTACAATTAATTTATTAAAAAAAGTATCTGTAGAGTTACCTTTAAATGATGTTGCTAAAAGAGAATTAATCTTAAAAACTTTAGGATTTAATATTACTGCAGCAATCGCCGCAAGAGAACCAGAAGAAGAAACTCCTGTAGCAGAAAAAGTAAGAAAATCAGATTCTATTAAAAAGACTGCAACTTCAAGCGCAACCACTAGAAAAAGCGCACCTGTAACAACAACAAGTAAATATAATATTGTAAAAAAATAATTTTTTAGGAGGTGTAATATGAACAATGAATCAACTACTACACCTTTTTCTATGATTTATGATAGCTTCTTATCTAAGATAACAGACGATATGTATATGGAATTATCAGAACTAGATACATATAGAATGTTAGAAGAGCTATTGATGACTGCAATTCATAAATTTGAATTTCCTCGTTTTGATATTACAGATTATGAAATTAGTTACATAGAAGATCAAGGGATATATGAAGGTGTTGAAAGCGAAGGAATGGAAGTTCCTGCATTAATATATGGCGGAGGTTGCTTTAATACAGCATTAACTCCAGAAGAAATTAATATTTTATCAACATACATGATAGTAGAATGGTTAGGTCAACAATTAGCTAGTGTAGAAAACACAAGAATGAAATATAGCGGTTCTGATTTTAAATTTACTTCTCAAGCCAATCACATGGCAAAAATCCTTTCAATAAAAGCCGATTATGAAAGAGAAGGCTTTCATTTACAAAGATTATATAAGAGAAGAATAAAAGATGAAGATGGTATTATGCGTTCAACTTTCGGCACAGTAATGGAGGCCATTGATTATGAAAATTAATAATGTAGAAATAAGTAATAGAGCTATCATAAACAATTTAAAAAGATTGATAAATCAAATCTATAAACTTTTACCAAATAGAGAAGAAAAAATAGATTGAGAATCTCCTTTAAACACAATAATTGAAGAAGTGTCTGGAATGGCTAGGCTCATGACAGAACAACATGAAGTTTTATTTCCATTATTATGTAAATTAGAAGGGTTATTTACATTAACTAAAGAAGAAGACTTTTATGAATATAGAAGAACAATATTTGAATGTTTAAGCTTGCTTCAAGAAATAAAAAAACAATTAGAGGAGGCGTAATATGACAGCATTAGAAAATTTAAAGACTCGTCTTGAATTTGATGGCGGAACTCGCCAACAAAGCAGAATGGCGGAAGATAAATTAAAAAGTCTTAAAAAAGCTCTTTTATACTCATATCAAGCCGCAACTGCAATTTTAAGTGATGGTCGCGAATTTAGATGTTTAATAAATCCTGATAAAACAAAAGTGCATTATGATGATAAAATTATCTCAATTCCTTTTGAGGATATATGTTTAAATGCAGAAAAGGTTGGGAAAAAATCTCAAGGCGAAGTTGAAATCGGTTTAAAGGCAGGAGATGTCTTTGAATGAAAAGAAAATCAAACATATTGGTTAGTTTATTTACAAAGATATGAAGAAATTGCCTATTTTAGAGCTGAAATAAGAAAATGTGATTATACTGTTGATATAGATGGAAAACCTTATCACGTATATGTTAGAGGTCCAGAAGAAACAACCATCACATGGAGAAAAGGCAATTATGAAATGTATAATCGTGAAAATTATGGGATTTTCATGTATATAACAAAAGATGAAGATACAGATGATTATTTCAAAAGATTTACAAAAATAGAAATAAATGGTAAACCTTGGGAAGTGCAAACTGTAGATAGATTAAGTACTCCTGGAATCATAATGGTTCATTTGAAAGAAGATTTTGAAAATCTTTTAGAGAAAGAAATAGAAAAAGAAAAACAGGAAGAAAAAGAAAAAGAAGAAATTAAACCAGTAGTAAAACCTTATATTGATGGACCTACAATTGTATATCCATATGGAGAAGAAACATATGCGGTAGTAGGTGCAGAAGAAGGAGACTGACAAATATCAAACAATAAAGCAAAAATTATTACTAGCAATGCCGCAGCTGTAGATATAGAAATTATTACAGGAAAGAGCGGACAATTCGTTTTAAGATATATTAGAGAGAATGAAGAAGATATAGAATTACCAATTACTATTGAATCTTTATAGAAAAGGAGTGTTAGAGAATGAAAAGAGATGTAAACAATAATAATTTTAATTCATCTTTCTTATCTTGTGAGAAAGATATTGAAACAATATTAAGAAAGTTATTTGTTGAAAGTTCTTATAAAGAAATTTTAAAAAGATTACTTGTTATAAATACAAAAGATTGTCTTGAAGTTAATACTGAATCGGCGCTTGCCGCATTGAGTAAGGCTTCTTTATCAAATTTAATAAAGGAAGGTTATATTAGATTAGAGCCAAAACTTAAATTTGGAGAGCATGAAGAAGTAAAAGCATATATAATTATGTCTATTGATAATTATGCTCCAAATACAACAAATCCTCAATTTAGAGATTGTACAGTTAATTTTGATATTATTTGTCATACAGATTATTGGAATCTTGGAGATTATAGATTAAGACCTTTAAAAATTGCAGGATATATAGATGGAATTTTGAATGAGTGTAAACTATCTGGAATAGGAACTTTTAATTTTCTAGCATGTAATGAATTAATTTTAAATGAAGATTTATCTGGATATACTTTAACTTATAGAGCAGTCCATGGTAGTGATGATATTATTCCTAGTGAGGAAGAATAATGGATGAGGTAGACAGTTTATTATTATTGTCTGGTAATGATATTCCTTTTGTGGGGCTTGGGCTTTCTGTTCATCACCCCACTCTAAAGGAAATTGCGTTAATGGGCGAAGAGAACTTTTTTACAGGTTATCAAATGTTATGTATTTCTAAAAATCTTTTAACAGTAGAGGACAAAGTTAATTTAGATGACATAACTAATTTTGATATATTAATAGCAATACTAAAGGAGCGTAATGCGGTAATGCAAAAAAATAAGTATTGCGTTGAAATGCTCCTAGCAATATTATTCCAAGATTGCGAAATTGCTTTCAAGGATAAAGAGATTTCTTTAACTTATAAAGAAGAAGTCCATACTTTGAATAGTTCAAATTTTGATAACTTTCAAACTATACTGAAAAAGATGTTTAATACGGGAGATGAGGGCGATAGCTCAAATCCAAATCCCGCAGGTCAGTATTCTAAAAAGATTGCTGAAAAATTAAGAAAAAGACATCAAAAGTTGGCAGAATTAAAGCCAAATGATCAACCATCAAGTGTGTTGAATAGATATATTTCTGTATTGGCCATTGGGTTATCACTTAGTATAAATGAAGTCATGAATTTTACTATGTATCAGTTATTTGATCAAATTCAACGATATGAGTTAAAGACTGGATATGATATTAATATTCAGGCAAAAATGGCTGGGGCTTCGGATCTAAAAGATCCAGAAGATTGGATGAAGGATATTCATCCAAAAAATTAAAAACAACAAATAAAATAAAGGAGGATATTTTATATGAAATTTGGTGTAAGAGAAATATGCGATGTAGTATTTAAAGCTAAAGCTGATACTAAAATCGGAAACACTATTTTTAAAACAGGACAACCTGTATTATACATCGATACTGCTAAAACTTCTACATTAGAAGGAGCTGCTACTACTGTATATGCAACAGGTGGAAAAGGAAATACTAGATTAATCGCTTGGGAAGGTGAAAAAACTTTAACTTTCACAGTT
>JAUNNN010000067.1 GCA_030531435.1 Lachnospiraceae bacterium | reverse complement strand
TCTTTGAGAACTGTGGAGCACGACGAGCTGCCTTTAAGCCGTACTTCTTTCTTTCTTTCATTCTTGGATCTCTTGTTAAGAAACCTGCTTTCTTAAGTGTTGGTCTGAATTCAGCATCAACCTTAAGAAGTGCTCTAGCGATACCATGTCTGATGGCACCAGCCTGTCCTGTATATCCGCCACCACGTACATTTACGTTGATATCATACTTTGTCTCTGTCTCTGTAGCAGCAAGAGGCTGACGAACGATAACCTTAAGTGTCTCAAGACCAAAATACTCATCGATGTCTCTCTTGTTGATTGTAATTTTACCCTTACCAGGTGTCATGTATACTCTGGCAACTGATTTTTTTCTTCTACCAGTACCATAATATCTCTCAGCTGATTTAGCCATTGTTTTTCCTCCTTAGACCGATTATAACTCAAGTGCTTCAGGCTTCTGAGCAGCGTGTGGATGCTCAGCTCCTGCGTATACGAATAACTTCTTGTACATCTTACGTCCTAAAGGTCCCTTTGGAAGCATACCCTTAACAGCAAGTTCGATAACCTGTTCTGGCTTCTTAGCAAGCTTTTCTGCAAGTGTCTGCTCCTTCATACCGCCAACGTAGTCAGAATGATGATAGTAAATCTTATCATTCATCTTCTTACCTGTAACAGTAATCTTTTCAGCATTGATTACAACTACGTAATCACCTGTATCTGCATGAGGTGTGAAAATAGGCTTATTTTTACCTCTAAGAATCTTAGCAACTTCTGAAGCTAAACGACCGAGAGTAAGTCCTGTTGCATCAACAACATACCACTTTCTTTCTACGGCAGCTTCGTTAGGCATATATGTCTTCATATCTATCCTCCGTAAAATCATTATTAAAAATCGATTGATGTGGAAATCATCAATCCCTGTGAGATATGTGCTTCACCGGGGCTTTGGTGACTATGCAACTTCCATTTGAAGCATAGACGCACTTCTACCGTCACAGCTATTTATTTTATTACACGTTTCCTCGTGTGTCAACACATTTTCTAAGTTTTTCGCGTAAATATGGCACTTTCTTACTTCTTATATATGTATCCAACTAATGTAAGCCCTTTTGCCGGAGCTGTTTGGCCTGCAAGCTGTCTATTTTTCCCATCAAGTATTGAAGGAATATCTTCAGCCTTAATACGACCTTGACCAACATCTATAAGTGTTCCTGCAATGATTCTTACCATATTGTATAAAAAACCATTCCCTGTAACGTATATATCTATCTGTTGTGGTCCTCGTTCTCTATATTTAATAACACTGTTATTTATAAGTCCACTAGACTGTAATACACTTTTTTCAGGAGTCACCTCTATATGAATATCATATATAGTACGCTCCGTATTATCTACATCCGTATGAACTGAGCAAATAGATTTAAAATCATGTTTCCCCTTAAAATACTCACATGCTTTCATCATTGCATCAATATCAAGCTTTGTATATATAAGATGGGTGTATCTTTGATTTGTCGGCTTCTGAAACTCATCATGCCAAATAGAATATCTATATGTTTTTCTACATGGGACTTTTCTTGGATGAAAATCAGATGCCACTTCCATAGACTTTCTAATTCTAATATCCTCTGGAAGAGACTGATTTAGTGCATATGAGAATTTTTCTCCAGGAATTCGTGACTCCGTATCAAAAACGCACACAGCGCCTTCAGCATGTACTCCTGCATCCGTTCTTGAAGCACCAATTACTTTTATTTCTTCATTCAAAAGACGAGAGAGTTCTCTATTCAGGACTCCCTCTATTGTTTCTTTATTTGGCTGCATCTGCCATCCGGCATATTCAGTGCCATCATAGGCAACTATCAACTCAATTCGCTTCATGCTTTAAATAATAAACCAACTAATAAATCAAATGGAATAATTCTTGGCAATAATACTGTCAGAATAAGATATATAAGCATAATCGCATAAGCAATTCTGTCTCTCTTTTTATATTCAAGGGGATACATTTTTGTTCTACCCTCGCCGCCATTATAACATCTTGCCTCCATAGCCATTGCTAAATCATTAGCACGTCTGAATGCTGAAATAAATAATGGCACAAGAACTGGAATATAACTTTTAACACGCTTAATTAAATTCTTGCTCTCAAAATCAGCACATCTTGCAGTCTGAGCCTTCATAATTTTATCAGTTTCCTCAACTAGTGTAGGAATAAAGCTTAACGCAATGGACATCATCATCGAAATCTCATGAACTGGAACCTTTATTTTCTTTAAAGGATTCATAAGCTTTTCCATTCCATCAGTTAAGTTATTTGGTGTTGTTGTAAGTGTCATTACTGAAGAACCAATTACAAGATACATAAGTCGTAATCCCATGAATATAGCACTTCTTAATCCTTCTTTTGTAATTGTTAGCTTGCCTAAAGTAACAAGCGGCTCTCCAACTGTCATAAACATATTCATAACAACGGTTAACATCAAAAGAAAGACTATCGCTTTCATTCCTTTAACCATAAATGAAAATGGCACCTTTGAAAGCTTGATAACTGATATAAGAAATATCGTTACAACAATATATCCAACAAAGTTTTTAAATAAGAACAATGAAATAATAAAGAAAATCGTTCCCATGAGTTTAACTCTTGGATCAAGCTTATGTATTATTGAATCGGCAGGATAATACTGACCTAAAGTAATCTCTCTAATCAATTTAGCCTCCCGTATTTATCTGCATATAATCGCATTATTTCCTCAACAGCTTCATCTGTTGTTATAGCCTTAACTTTGGCTGGTATACCTTTATCTCGTAGTTTATAAAGAACTCTTGTTGGTGATGGAACTGAAAGTCCAAGGGCATCCAATTCATCATATTTTGTGAATACATTTTCTGGCGTATCATCAAAGACAATGCTACCCTTGTCTATAACAATTATTCTATCTGCATATTCAGCAACATCTTCCATACTGTGAGATACAAGTATTATAGAAATACCTGATTTTTTCTGAAGTTCCTTAATTAATTCAAGTATTTCAAGTCTTCCTGCAGGATCAAGCCCAGCAGTTGGTTCATCTAAAATTAATATTTCAGGCTTCATCGCAAGAACACCTGCAATCGCAACTCTTCTTTTTTCTCCACCTGATAAGTCAAAAGGTGATGAATAAAAACAATCTTCAGGCAACTTTACAGCTTTTAGTGCATCATATGCTCTAAGCTGCACTTCTGACTTAGGTAAGCCAAGATTATTTGGTCCAAAACACACATCAGAAAATACGTCAACTTCAAATAACTGATGTTCAGGATACTGAAATACTAACCCAACTTTACTTCTTAATGTCTTTAAATCAAAGTCGTCATCATAGACATCCTGCCCATTATAGTATATTCCCCCAGAACTAGGCTTAAGAATACCATTAATAAGCTGCATTAACGTTGATTTGCCACATCCTGTATGGCCTATAACACCTATAAATTCGCCTTCATTGACAGCAAAAGAAACATCCCTTACAGCAACTGATTCAAGGGCTGTACCTTCGTTATATATGTAATTTACGTGATTAACAATTATACCCATTATTTATAAAATCGTACTTAAAGCTTCAACAAGCTCCTCTTCTGAAATAATTCCCTCAGGAATATTTACTCCTCTTGAACGTAATTCATCTGCTATTAATGTAGCATTAGGAACAGTAAGTCTTAATTCCTGAAGTTCCTTTGATCTTGAGAAAATCTCACGTGGATTTCCCTGCATTACAACCTTACCCTTATCCATTACAAAGACTTTATCTGCATATACAGCTTCTTCCATGTAATGAGTAATCAATATTATTGTAATTTTTTCAACATCATTAAGCGCACGAATCGCACGAATTACTTCTTTTCTTCCTACAGGATCAAGCATCGCAGTCGGCTCATCAAGTATTATGCATTTTGGATGCATCGCAAGAACACCAGCTATTGAAACCCTCTGCTTCTGACCACCAGACAATCTGCTAGGAGATTTTTTCCTAAACTCGTACATTCCAACGCATTTAAGGCTCTCTGCCACTCTCTCCCATATCTCTTTGCTTGGTACTCCAATATTTTCTGGTCCGAATCCAACATCCTCTTCAACAACAGTACCTATCATCTGATTATCAGGATTTTGAAATACCATTCCTGTTGTCTGTCTTATATCCCATAATTTATCTTCGTCTGTTGTATCCATGCCATCTACAACTACAGTTCCCTCACTTGGATAGAGAATTGCATTCATATGCTTGGCCAGTGTAGATTTACCTGAGCCATTATGACCTAAAATGGCAATAAAATCCCCCTGACTAATATCAAGACTTACGTCATCGACAGCTCTATTAATCCCATCTACTTCTCCATCTTTATTGCGACGGAAATATTCAAATACAACATTTTTTGCTTCTATCAAATTCATAACTTGTTAAGTATACCACATTTATACAGTTCTTTTGTATAAAAATATTTATAGATATAAAAGAAAAGTACGCTTCGCGAACTTTATCTTTTATCATGAATAAAAAAGCACTCAAAATGCTTTTAAATTACATTCTGAGTGCTTTTATTTATGTAGTAATGTATCTTATACTAACTCGATAAGAACTTCCATTGCTCCATCACCCTTACGAGGTCCAATCTTTACGATTCTTGTGTAACCACCGTTACGTCCTTCGTACTTAGGTGCGATTTCATCAAAAAGCTTTGCGCATAAATCTACATTCTTTGTAGCTTTCTTACGTCCTGCTCCCTGTGTAGGAACTTCTGTTATTGGGTAAAGAACTTTAAGCATCTGACGTCTAGCATGAAGTCTTGAAGGGTTGTCCTTCTTAATCTTCTTCTGAACTGTGTCATACTTTGTTACTTTCTTACCATCAACAACTTCTTTAACTCTCTTGCCATCTTTATCCTTTACAGGAACCTTAGCATCGATAGTTTCTTCTGTGAAGTTATCTTTTTCCTTAACTGCAAGTGCAATAAGTGATTCTGCAATCTTTCTGATTTCTTTAGCTTTTGCTTCTGTTGTAACGATTTTTCCCTTGTAAATAAGGTTTGTAACCTGGTTACGAAGAAGAGCCTTTCTCTGATCGGATGTTCTTCCGAGTTTTCTGTACATAGCCATAATGCTAACCTCCATTAAATATCCAGCAATGCCTTTTGGTCTTACTTGCCAAACTGTGAGTTACTGCCGTTTCGTACCTTATGGATTTATCAAAACGACCTTGAGAGTTTTTATTCCTCTCCTGAATCGAGGTGAAGACCAAGTTCATCAAGCTTAGCAAGTACTTCTTCAAGTGACTTACGGCCTAAGTTTCTAACCTTCATCATCTCATCGCTTGTCTTATTTGTAAGTTCCTGAACTGTGTTGATACCAGCACGCTTTAAGCAGTTATATGAACGAACTGAAAGCTCTAATTCATCAATGCTCATTTCAAGAACCTTAATAGCTTCGCTATCTTTTGTCTCAACCATTACTTCAGCTGTCTTAGCATTCTCTGAAAGGTCGATGAACAATGAAAGATGCTCTGAAAGAACCTTTGCTGCAAGGCTTACAGCCTCATCTGGAGCAAGTGTTCCATTTGTGTATACATCAAGTGTAAGCTTGTCATAGTCAGTAATCTGACCAACACGAGTATTTTCAACTGTCATGTTAACACGCTCAACTGGTGTAAAGATTGAATCAACAGCGATTACACCGATAGGTAAATCTTCTGTCTTATTCTTATCAGCGCTAACATATCCTCTACCGCTTGTAATAGTAAGCTCCATGTAAAGCTTAGCATTCTTACCACCACTTAATGTAGCGATAACAGTATCTGGATTTAAGATTTCAATATCTCCATCACACTGAATATCTGCGCCTGTAACAACACCCTCGCCTGTAAAATCGATGTATGCTGTCTTTGGCTCATTTGAATTGCCGTTATTCTTAATAGCTAAAGATTTGATGTTCATAATGATTTCTGTAACATCTTCTTTAACTCCAGGAATTGATGAGAACTCATGTAAGATACCATCAATCTTTACCTGGCTGACAGCAGCACCTGGAAGTGATGAGAGCATAATTCTTCTGAGAGAATTACCAAGTGTAACACCATATCCTCTCTCAAGTGGCTCAACAACAAACTTGCCGTACTTCTTGTCATCTGAAATTTCAACAACTTCTATATTTGGCTTTTCAAAATCAAACATGCAAAGGACCTCCTCCTAAGTCTTTTATCTATGCTTACTTACTATATAACTCGACGATAAGCATTTCGTTAACTGGAACATCAATAGCTGCACGGTTAGGAAGTTCTTTAACTGTACCCTTAAGTGCTGCCTGATCTACATCAATCCACTCAGGAATAAGTCTAGCACCTGTAGCCTCAAGGATGTCCTTGTAACGCTGCATTCCCTTGCATTTCTCCTTAATTTCAATAACATCTCCAGCTTTAACAAGATATGAAGGAATATTTACAACCTTGCCATTAACTAAAACATGCTTGTGATCTACGATCTGACGAGCTTCACGTCTTGTTCTTGCAAATGTCATTCTGAAAACAACATTGTCAAGTCTAGACTCAAGGATAGTCATAAGGTTTTCACCTGTCATACCCTTCATTCTATCAGCCTTGTTGTAGTAGTTACGGAAAGGCTTCTCTAATACACCGTAGATGAATTTTGCTTTCTGCTTCTCACGAAGCTGAAGAGCATATTCTGAAGGCTTTCTGCCCTGGTGAAGCTTTGTTCTTCTTGACTTCTTGTCGATACCTAAATACATAGGCTCTAATCCGAGTGCTCTACATCTTTTAAGCACAGGAACTCTGTTTACTGCCATAGTTTTTCTCCTTTAAAATGAAGTTTACAGCGATGACGCCTTCTTCCTTCGATTATGCCCGAATGGGCTGTTACACAATTCTAAAATCCACCTTATATATCGGTGGCACAAGTATGTAAAACGATCAAACACGTCTACGCTTTGGTGGACGACATCCGTTATGTGGAACTGGAGTAACATCTGTGATAGATACTACTTCAAGACCAGCTGCATTTAAAGCTCTGATTGCTGCTTCACGTCCTGAACCTGGTCCCTTTACGAATACATCTACATACTTAAGTCCATGAATTAAAGCTGCCTTTGTAGCAGTTTCAGCTGCCATCTGTGCAGCATATGGAGTAGATTTCCTTGAACCTCTAAATCCAAGACCACCAGCACTTGCCC
>JAUNNN010000066.1 GCA_030531435.1 Lachnospiraceae bacterium | reverse complement strand
GTGCAGGTCTTGAAGATCTTGGTAAGGGTGCTCGTTCAATGGTTGGTACAACATACGGTACACTTAAGAAAGGTCCTAGATACCTTGAGCTTACAGATGGATATATTACAGGCGTTGCTCTTGATGAAAACGATGAAATCATTGGTTACAAGTATGTAAACTTTGGTAAGATGATGGATTTCATTAAGAAGGGTGATGAGCCTGCAGCTGCTCTTGAAAAGGCTTCTGGCCAGTACGGAAGAGTTGCTGATGCTGTTCGTATTGTAGATCCAAGAAAAGAGTAAGGTAAAGGAGGAAATTATCATGGCATTATTTGAATCATATGAAAGAAGAGAGCCACAGATCCTTGCTAAACTCAAGGAATATGGAATCTCATCAATTGAAGAATGTAAAGAAATCACAGATGCAGCTGGTATCGATGTATATAATCTTATCGAAGGTATTCAGCCTATCTGTTTTGAAAATGCAAAATGGGCATATACAGTAGGTGCTGCAATCGCAATTAAGAAGGGTTGCCGTAAAGCTTCTGAAGCTGCAGCAGCTATCGGTGAAGGTCTTCAGGCTTTCTGTATTCCAGGTTCTGTTGCAGACACACGTAAGGTTGGTCTTGGACATGGTAACTTAGGAAAGATGCTTCTTGAAGAAGAGACAGAATGTTTCGCTTTCCTTGCTGGTCACGAGTCATTTGCAGCTGCTGAAGGTGCTATTGGTATCGCAGAAAAAGCTAATAAGGTTCGTAAGACTCCACTTAGAGTTATTCTTAATGGTCTTGGTAAAGACGCAGCACAGGTTATTTCACGTATTAACGGATTTACATTTGTTGAGACAGAATATGATCCATATACAAACACAGTAAAGGAAGTATCACGTAAGTGCTACTCAAAAGATGCAGATAGCCCACGTGCAAAGGTTAACTGCTACGGTGCTAATGATGTTTGCGAAGGTGTTGCAATCATGTGGAAGGAAAACGTTGATGTATCTATCACAGGTAACTCAACTAACCCTACAAGATTCCAGCATCCAGTTGCAGGAACATATAAGAAAGAAAGAATTGAAGCTGGTAAGAAGTACTTCTCAGTAGCATCAGGTGGTGGTACAGGACGTACACTTCATCCAGATAACATGGCTGCAGGTCCTGCTTCATATGGTATGACAGATACAATGGGACGTATGCACTCAGATGCACAGTTCGCTGGTTCTTCATCAGTACCTGCTCACGTAGAAATGATGGGACTTATCGGTGCTGGTAACAACCCTATGGTTGGTATGACAGTATCAACAGCTGTTTCAATTGAGGAAGCTGCTAAGGCAGGTAAGTTCTAATATAGAACAATAGTTAACAAATCATGTAAATTATGATAAAATGGAAGGCGTTAGCCCTAATAAAATGGGCTATAGCCTTCTTTTTTATATCTAAAATATAAATAAGGCTAAAATAGTATTGATTTGCTTAGCAAATTCACAGGAGGTTAGTATGTCAGACGAAAACAAGATAGTTGAAAACGAAAAAGAAGAAAACAAAGTCGTTGAAACAAAAGTTGAAGAAAAGAAAGAAGCTAAAAAATCAGAAAAAGAAATTAATTTAGCTCAGCTCGATTCAGTTAAAAGTGAAGATTTAAAGGTCGTCGTCTCACTACTTCAGGATTTAAAGAAAGATCAGGAACTAGAGAGAAAACATGCAAGAAATCAGATGATTTTAGCTACAATTACTTCAATTTTATCTCTTGGAATAGTTCTGGTCTGTGTATTAATTCTACTTCCTTCAATTTTAACTACAATGGGTAAGGTTAATACTGTTCTTGATGAAACTCTTGGTATGGTTGGACAGATTCAGGAAATAGTTGAGAATCTAGATGGTGTATCTAATGAGCTTAATAGCATGAATCTTACTGCAATGGTAGAAAATGTTAACAAACTCGTTACTGAAGGACAGGCTTCAATGGGTGAAGCTATGGGTAAAATTACAGCTATTGATATAGATGGATTAAATAAAGCTATAAAAGATCTTGGAAGCGTTGTCGCGCCACTTGCTAAATTGTTTGGTGGACGAAGATAAGGAGAAAAAATGGTAGGTGCAGATACAATTGTAAAATGCTTAGAAAAAGAGGGCGTAGAAGTTCTTTTTGGATACCCTGGAGTTGCTATTTGTCCTTTTTTCAACAGCATTTTAAATACAGATATAGAAGCTATTTTAGTTAGAACAGAGCAGAACGCTGCTCATGCTGCTAATGGCTATGCAAGAGTTACTGGAAAAGTTGGTGTTTGTGTTGCAACATCAGGCCCAGGTGCTACAAATCTTATAACAGGAATAGCTACAGCATATGCGGATTCTATTCCTCTTGTTTGCATTACAGGACAGGTTGAATCATCACTTCTTGGATACGATACATTCCAGGAAGCAGATATTACTGGTGCCGTTGAATCATTTGTAAAATACAGCTATTTGATTAGAGACGTTAAGGAAATCCCTCGTGTATTTAAAGAGGCTTTCCATATTGCGTCAACAGGTAGAAAAGGACCAGTTTTAATTGATATTCCTAGTGATATTCAAAGAGCTGCTGTTCAGAAATTCGAATATCCAGAAGAGGTAAAACTTCGTACATATAAGCCTACAGTCAAAGGCCATGCCGTTCAGATTAAAAAAGTTATTACTGAACTTTCAAAGGCTGAAAGACCAATTATTTGTGTAGGTGGAGGTGTATTACTTTCTGGTGCCAGAAAAGAATTACGCGCATTTGCTCATAAATACAATATTCCTGTTGTCTCAACATTAATGGGAATTGGTGCAATGCCAACAGATGATGAACTTTATTTTGGAATGGTTGGTAATAACGGTAAATCATATGCAAATAAGGCAATGAACGAATCTGACCTTCTTATAATGATTGGTGCAAGAGTGGCTGATAGAGCAGTTTCACAGCCTGATTTAATTACAGAAAATAAAGTACTTGTTCATATTGATGTTGATCCAGCTGAAATTGGTAAGCAGGTTGGACCACATATTCCACTTGTTGGTGATATTAAGCATATTTTCAAAGATTTTGAAGCAGAAAGCTTTGAATGTAATTACAGCGACTGGTTAAATAAGCTAAATGAATATAAGAAGAATGCACCAGTTCGTAAATCACCATCAAAGGATTACGTTGATCCAGCAGTATTAATTGGACTTATTTCTGATGAACTTGAAGATGATGCTATCTATGTAGCTGATGTCGGTCAGAATCAGATGTGGTCATGTGGTTATTATAAGGCTAAAAATGGTCGTTTCCTTACAAGTGGTGGAATGGGAACTATGGGTTATTCAATTCCAGCTGCTATGGGTGCTAAAAGAGGAAATAATAAGAAACAGGTTGTTGCAGTATGTGGTGATGGCTCATTCCAAATGTCAATGATGGAACTTGCTACAATGCAGCAGTATAAAATACCATTTAAGATTTTTGTATTCCATAACGGATACTTAGGACTTGTTCGTGAATATCAGCACAATGCATATAAAGCAAATTATTCTGTTGTTGATTTAACAGGTAGTCCAGAATTTGAGCATATTGCAAAAGCATACAATATGGGATTTATGAAGCTAAGCAATATGGATGATATTGAAAAGAATGTTAAAACAATTCTTTCAGATGATTCTCCAATGCTTATTGAAGTTATGATTGACCCTATGGATACAGTTAAATAAAGGATAAACACTATGAAAAGATTATATTCTGTTCTTGTTGAAAATAGATCTGGTGTACTTTCAAAGGTATCTGGTCTTTTCGCAAGAAGATGCTTTAATATTGACTCACTTGCAGTAGGTGAAACTGATGATCCCGATGTTTCATGCATAACTATTGTTTCATCTGGCGACAAGAGAACTTTAGAGCAGATTGAAAAACAATTAAATAAAAAAATTGATGTAATTAAAATCAAAACCTTCTCAGAAGAAGAGAGTATTTCTAGAGAATTAATGCTCGTAAAAGTTAAATATAACAAAGCAAATAGAAGAGAGCTTATGGAAATCTGCGAGATTCTTGGTGCTCAGATTGTTGATATGTCAAAAACACTTATGACAATTCAGATTTGCGATACTCCAGAGAAAACAAATCTGCTTATTCAGATGCTTTCATCAATCTCTGTAGTAGAGGTTGCAAGAACTGGAACTCTTGCTCTTCAAAAATGTTCATTAAGTGATTAGAAAACCCTTATTTTATAAGGTCTTTCAATTGACAATGAAATCTATAATTGTTATTATTAAATGAATGGGTTTATGCCCAAATATCAATGGAGATATTAAGAAAATGCAGAAAGTTTTTTCGCTTATAGTTGACAACACATCAGGTGTTCTTTCACGTATTTCTGGTCTTTTTTCCAGAAGAGGATACAATATTGAATCTATTACTGCAGGTGTAACTGCAGATCCAAGATTTACTCGTATTACAATTGTTACTAACGGTGATGAAGATATTCTTGACCAGATTGAAAAACAGGTTGAGAAGCTTATCGACGTAAGACATATTAAGGTTCTTGAGCCAGATAATTCAGTTTATCGTGAGCTTGCTATGGTTAAAGTAAGAGCAAGTGCTGAAGCTCGTCAGGGCCTTGTTGCTATGTCAGATATTTTCAGAGCAAAAATAGTTGACGTTGCCAGTGATTCTGTAATCATTGAAATCACAGGTAATAAAGCAAAGATTGAAGCATTCATTAATCTTTTATGTGATTATGAAATTCTTGAACTTGCAAGAACAGGTATCGCTGGTTTATCAAGAGGTGCCGAGGACGTCGTATATTTTTAAATAATTATTATATTTTCTTACTTAGGAGGAGAAAAAAATGCAAAAGATTTATTATCAGGAAGACTGTAACCTTTCAATCCTTGATGGAAAGACAATTGCAGTTATTGGTTACGGAAGCCAGGGACATGCACATGCCCTTAACGCTAAAGAGTCAGGCTGTAACGTAATTATTGGTCTCTATGAAGGTTCTAAGTCATGGGACAAGGCTGTAAAGCAGGGATTTGAAGTATATACAGCAGCAGAAGCTGCAAAGAAGGCTGATATTATTATGATTCTTATTAATGATGAGCTTCAGGCTGACATGTATAAGAAAGATATCGAGCCAAACCTTGAGGAAGGTAACATGCTTATGTTCGCTCATGGTTTCAATATTCACTTTGGATGTATTAACCCACCAAAGAATGTTGACGTTACAATGGTAGCTCCTAAGGGACCAGGTCATACAGTACGTTCAGAGTATCAGGCTGGTAAGGGTGTTCCTTGTCTTGTTGCTGTAGAGCAGGATGCATCAGGAAAGGCTCTTGAAAAGGCACTTGCATACTCACTTGCAATCGGTGGTGCTAGAGCTGGTGTTCTTGAGACAACATTCAGAACAGAGACAGAAACAGACCTCTTTGGTGAGCAGGCAGTTCTTTGTGGTGGTGTATGTGCACTTATGCAGGCTGGTTTCGAAACACTTGTTGAAGCTGGTTATGATGAGAGAAATGCATACTTCGAGTGTATCCACGAGATGAAGCTTATTGTAGACCTTATTTACCAGTCAGGTTTTGCTGGAATGAGATATTCTATTTCAAATACAGCTGAATATGGTGATTACATCACAGGTCCTAAGGTTATTACAGAAGATACAAAGAAAGCTATGAAGAAGATCCTTTCAGATATCCAGGATGGTACATTTGCTAAGGAATTCTTACTTGATATGTCTCCAGCAGGACGTCAGGTTCACTTCAAGGCAATGAGAAAGCTTGCTGCTGAGCATCCAGCTGAGAAGGTTGGTGAGGAAGTTAGAAAGCTTTACTCATGGAATAACGAAGACGACAAGCTTATCAACAACTAATAATGAGCTTAAATTTAGAAGAAACACTTAAAAAAATTAAAATAGCATATTCTTCATTTTATAATGTAGAAACTACAGATAAATATAATGAAGACAGCAATACAGTGGAAGAGGGCAATATAATGAATGCCCTTTTCCATATGCATTCTGAAAATTATGTGATATCCAAAAAAGCACAGCTATACCAGATGGATACGAATGAGTATATTTACTTTTTTTATTATGACCATCTAAGTAAATCATTATTTGATGAAGCTGTTGCTTTTTCTTATGAAAATGGCTTTCCACAAATAAAGCCTGATAAAGATCACAGAAGTTCTTATATAGGAACAGTGATTATTTGTAATTCTTACGATGAAGATGCTTTAATAGCATTAAAAAAATATCGTAAGCGACAAAGTTTTAAATTTTCCTTATATGGCTGGATGGAAGTACATACTGCTTTAGTAGATTTAAGAAGCGAATCTGTTTGGCATAATTCTGACGGCAGCAATAGCGGGAAATTTTTAAAAGGAATTCTCCATCCAAAAAGGAGAAAGAAATTCATATTTTTTTAAACTAATTAGTTAAAAAAGGAGATTGAAACAATGAATTCAGTAGTACTCTTATTAGTTTGTATTGCAATTCTTGCTTGTGGATATATCTTCTACGGCGGATGGCTTTGCAAACAGTGGGGTGTAGGAGAGTCAAATGAAGAAACTCCAGCACACACATTGGAAGATGGCGTAGACTATGTTCCAGCTAAAGCTCCAGTACTTATGGGACATCATTTCTCATCAATCGCTGGTGCCGGCCCTATCACAGGACCTATCGGTGCAGCAATGTTTGGTTGGGTTCCAGTTGTACTTTGGATCTTAATTGGTGGTATTTTCTTCGGTGGTGTTCATGACTTCGGTGCTCTTGTAGCTTCAGTTCGTCATAAAGGACAGTCAATCGGTGAAATCATCTCAGCTAACATGAGTAAGAGAGCAAAGAAGCTTTTCATTACATTTGCTTACCTTACACTTATCCTTGTAGTAGCAGCTTTCGCTTCTATCGTTGCTGGTACATTTGGAACAACAACTGCAGCTGGTGAAGCTGTAGCAGATGCAGCAAGAGAAACAAACGCTTCTGTAGCAATGGTATCATTACTCTTCATCGTAGTTGCCATCGCTTTTGGTTTCCTTGTATATCGTCGTAACGCTCCAATGGGTGTTTCAACAGTTCTTGGTGTAGTTGCTATCATCATCTGTATGGTAATTGGTATGAACTTCCACCCAATTTACTTAAGCTACAAGGCTTGGATGGTTATCGTTGGTATTTATATCGCAATTGCTTCAGTAACACCTGTATGGATTCTCTTACAGCCACGTGATTACTTAAGCTCAT
>JAUNNN010000065.1 GCA_030531435.1 Lachnospiraceae bacterium | reverse complement strand
TTGATAAATACTGTTCTTTACTTTCAAAAGCTGAAACAAAATCTGCTGTAACAGGGCTATCTAAACATTTATCGTATATATCTGCATCAATTTTTTTCAGTTCATACCCATTAGGCAACGTGCAGACATTTTTCTTAATACTTCCTTATTAAATACCGTATTCTTCTTTATTGCATATCTTGTAACACGTTTCGCTGTAGGAAAACATTCTTCAATAAGTTTCTCCCAAGCCTCATTTTGTGGAATCATAATGACAAAACCATCCGGCTTGTTAATAACAAGTTCTCTCTCTGGCTCACCTGCGTAGAAGCCGAAACAACCAACAAAGGCAAATGCAGATTTAGGATTATCTATATCAATGACATAAATCTTTCCCATAACTTTTTGAATACACGAGTAGATTAATGTTTCATTCCAACCATCAAAAAGATGCTTCACTTTGCTTGTATCGTCCAATTCAAATATCATCTTCAACCCACCCTTTACGCTAAAAATAGAAATTTATAGAACTATGTTACCACAATATCAAAGTAATTGTTTAACAAATAGAAATACAACATCCGAATGTTTATCCAGGATATGGGGTGAGGTGGAAAAAGAAAAAGGTCCAGTGTACCTTTTCCATCGCAGGAGATGGGGCGAGCGTCGTCCAGTGGACGACAAGCTTGCGAGCCGACCGAGCCAGCAGGCGAGACCTTGAATCCACGGGATTCAAGGGACTCGCTTGTCGAATATAAGAATAGCCCCAGTGTTTAAAACACTGAGGCTATTCTTATATTCTTGCAGGAGATGGGACTTGAACCCACACGTAGTCACCCACGTCAGATTTTGAGTCTGATGCGTCTGCCATTCCGCCACTCCTGCTTCTTGTCATGTTACAAAGCAACATGACAACTTCGTTATTCTAACACAACCCCTTAACTATGTCAAAGCAGTCAAGTGTTGCGAAATAATCCTTTGGAGTCTCTGCTCTTCTGATAAGATCTACACTTCCATCTTCCTTTAAAAGGAGTTCAGCTGACTTAAGTTTTCCATTATAGTTATAGCCCATTGCATATCCATGAGCGCCTGTATCATGGATGTAAATGTAATCACCCATTTCGATTTCAGGAAGTTCTCTATCAATAGCGAACTTATCATTATTCTCACATAATGATCCTGTTACATCATAAATATGATCACGTACTGCATCTTCTTTACCAAGGACATTAATATGGTGATATGCACCATACATAGCTGGACGCATAAGATTTACTGCACATGCATCAACACCGATGTAGTTTTTGTATGTGTTCTTTCTATGAATTGCCTTAGTAACAAGTGCGCCATGAGGTCCTGTAATGAATCTGCCCATTTCTGTATAAATAGAAACATCACCAAGTCCATTTGGAACAAGAATTTCGTCATACACTCTCTTAACATTCTTACCAATCTCAATGATGCTATTCTCTTCCTGATCTGGTCTGTATGCAACACCAACACCACCTGAAAGATTGATAAAGCTAAGGCTAATTCCAAGTGTATTTTTTATTTCTACAGCAAGTGCAAATAATTCCTTTGATAAATCAGCATAATACTCATTTGTAACAGTATTACTTGCAAGGAATGCATGCATACCAAAATTCTTAACGCCCTCTTCTTTAAGTCTCTTATATGCTTCAAAAAGCTGTGCCTTTGTAAGACCGTACTTTGCGTCTCCAGGATTATCCATAATACCATTACTCATCTCAAATACTCCACCTGGATTGTATCTAAGACTCATTGTATCTGGAAACTGTCCAATAATTCCTTTAAGGAAATCAATATGTGTAATATCATCAAGGTTTATAATTGCACCAATTTCATTTGCGTATGCATACTCTTCTGCTGGAGTATCATTTGATGAAAACATAATGCGCTTTCCTTCAAATCCAAGCTTATTTGCAAGCATAAGCTCTGTATATGATGAACAGTCACATCCACATCCATATTCCTTCATAATGTTTATAAGAAATGGATTAGGGTTAGCCTTTACCGCAAAGTATTCAGTAAAGCCTTTATTCCATGAAAAAGCTTCTTTTACATCTGCAAGTTTCTGTCTAAGACCCTTTTCATCATAAATATGAAATGGTGTAGGATATGTTTTCACAATTTCCTCAATCTGCTCTTTTGTTACAAATGGCTGTTTTTTCATAATATTCCTCTCCATCTGCCTGTTCACTAGGATACAAGCCTTTTCAATTTGTATATACTTACCAATAACTACCTTAGTTAATAAAACCTTCTACTCCACGATTTGAACCATCAGATGTAAGATTTGATTTTCCATCAGATGAAGTAGCAATAATGTACTGTCCTTTTATTCCTGAATCTTCGTTACTTGATTTTGAAGCTACACCATTCTTTGAAGTATAAGAATATTTAACACTAGCTCCGCCTTTTGTTGTACCACTAAGAGACATTTTTCCATCTTCAAGACCGTCTGTGTAGTTTCCAGTAATTATTTGCTTTGCAAATTCAGCAGAACTTATCTTGTCTTTATAGAAGCTTGATGTAGCAGTACCATTTCCATTTGGCTTATCATTTGCCCATGAGCCTTCAAAAATATATGAACCAATTGATGAACTTTCTGCATATACCGCTCTTATGTATATACCATTACCACTTCTTACATCATCAGCATAATCGCCATAATAGTAATATCCATCTGAATATACAGCGACTCCTTTACCATTTCTTCTACCATCAGCATCTCTGTCACCATAGTAGAATGACTTGTTATCGCCAATAACTTCATCAACCATGTTTATATATTCATCAGTGCGGATTTTCTCTTTAATGCCATCCATATCTGGCTTATCTACAGCAAACATTGAAAGAAGCTCTGATAACAAATCATTATGAGATTCTTCAAGGGCAATCCTTTCTGCTTCCTCTGCTGCAGCAGCTTCTTCTTCAGCCTTAATTCTTGCACGCTCGATTTCAATATTATTTGCTTTAATAAGCATATTTTCATCGCCAGTATTCTGATATCCAGTCTGCAATGTCATAAGCAGGCTGTCTTCATCTCCTCTATTCTCATAGACCTCTGACATGCCCCAGTATGCATTAGTGTTCATTGAATTATATGTCAATGCATTCTGATAAGCTTCAATAACCTGTCCATCATCTGAAAGTGTATTTGCAAGGCACACATACGCATGTGCTATTGCTGTTTTCAAATCATTATTTTCTGGCTCATATTCTAACGCCTGTACATACTGGTCAATTGCGAGCTGATAGCTTTCAGCGCTCATATAATCGTTACCAGTATTTACTAAATCAGCTACTGTATTATCAACAGAGCTATAGCTTACTCCGTAATAAACAAAAAATAAAACAGTTATTCCAAAAATTAGAATTATGGCACTGATTAATACTGTCTTTGCCACCTTATTCATATAAATATACCCTTAAATATCCTCTATTTGCCAATCGATTTCATCAATTCCATTATTTCTTAAAAACTCATTGCACTTTGAAAAGTGCTTGCATCCAAAAAATCCTCTATATGCTGATAATGGACTTGGATGTGGAGCCGTAAGTACAAGCTGCTTTTTATTATTAAGCATTTCCTGCTTTCTTCCTGCAGGCGCTCCCCATAGCATATATACTATTGGTCTGTCCTGCTCATTTAACGCCTTAATTGCGGCATCTGTAAATTCTTCCCAGCCAATACCTTTATGCGAATTTGCCTGATGTGCTCTTACAGTTAATACTGTGTTAAGCATAAGAACACCCTGAGAAGCCCACTTTGTCAAATAGCCATTATTTGGAATATAAAGTCCAAGATCATCCTGTAATTCTTTATAAATATTCACAAGTGAAGGCGGTGTCTGAATACCTGGCTTAACCGAAAATGACAATCCGTGAGCCTGTCCTGGTTCATGGTATGGATCCTGCCCAAGTATTAAAACCTTAACTTCTGAAAGTGGGGTCAGATTAAATGCAGTAAATATTTCATCTGAAGGAGGATAAACAGCTTTAGTGTTATATTCCTCTTTAACCTTCATATATAAGCTTTTGTAATATGGCTTTTTAAACTCCTCATTAAAAGGGATAAGCCAATCATTTTCAATAGCTGCCATTTTATTTCCTAACTGAAATACCTCTATCAGAAAGATAGTTCTTTAAATCCATTATTTCTAATTCCTTAAAATGGAAAAGCGATGCGGCAAGCGCTGCATCTGCGCCACCCTTTGTTAATGCATCATAGAAATGTTCTTTATTTCCTGCACCGCCTGATGCAATAACAGGAACTGATACATTATCAGAAATAATTTTTGTAAGTTCTATATCATATCCTGCCTTTGTGCCATCACAATCCATACTTGTAAGAAGTATTTCTCCAGCGCCAAGGCCTACACACTTTATTGCCCATTCAACAGCATCAATGCCTGTATCAATACGGCCACCATGCTTATAAATATTCCAATGATCACCGTTTCGTTTTGCATCTATAGCAAGTACAACGCACTGACTGCCAAATTTATCAGCTGCATCTGCAATAAGGTTTGGATTATCAATTGCAGCAGAATTAACGGAAATCTTATCTGCGCCTTCACGAAGAATTGCTCTGAAATCATCTACTGTACGAATACCACCGCCTACAGTAAATGGGATAAACACCTGCTCTGCAACTGCTCTTACCATATCTGCAACTGTATTTCTTCTATCACTTGATGCTGTTATATCAAGAAATACAAGTTCATCTGCGCCAGCTTTATCATATGCTGCAGCACACTGAACTGGATCACCAGCATCTATAAGATTTACAAAATTCACACCTTTGACAACACGTCCATTATTTACATCAAGGCATGGAATAATACGTTTTGTATACATTTATAACTCCAGGAAATTTTTAATAATCTTAAGTCCTACGTCTGAACTCTTTTCTGGGTGGAACTGACATGCATAGATATTGTCTTTTTCAACTGTAGCATCTATACATACATTGTACTCACACGTTCCTTTAACTATTTCACGTTCTTCTGCTTTAAGATAATAGGAATGAACAAAGTAGACGTATGGTGAGTTAGAAATACCCTTATACAGTGTTCCATCACCAACAAGCTCTAATGAATTCCATCCCATGTGTGGGATCTTCCTATACTCACCCTCAGGTATTCTAATTATTTTACCTTTGAGTAAAGATAATCCTTTAACTCCAGGGCTTTCTTCACTTGATTCAAATAAAAGCTGGAGTCCAAGACAAATCCCAAGAAAAGGAGTTCCCTTTTTTACAACTTCATTTATAACGCTCTCTAATCCATATGAGCGTATTCTTTCCATGGCATCGCCAAAAGATCCTACTCCAGGAAGAATAACCTTTTCTGCATTAAGTATTGTGTCTTTATCTCTTGTGATAACAGACTCATATCCAAGATATGCAATGGCCTTCTCGACACTCTTTATATTACCAGCATCGTAATCAATTATTGCAATCAAAATTCAGCCTCCTCAGCAGCAATTACTTCGTCATAATCTGCGCCATCATCAGGTGCATTTTCAATAACAGGTGCTACATCTACGTCTATATCTATTTCAGATTCCTCACCTGAAATTATCTGGTCCTCAGTACCGCTGTCTACTGTATCACCTGTTTCTGCTCTATTTAAATAACGATTTAGAGTAAGTGTATAATCTTCAATATTATCAATCTGAATCCACTGATTTACCTTATCTTCAGAAACACCAAATGATGTTTTTAACTCGGCAATAATTCTTCTGTAAATATCATCAAACTGATTTACAACACCAAGAGTCTCTGCATTTTCTCTAAGCTCTGCAGCTTCCTTGGCTCCCTGCACAAGAGCATTAAGAGCTTCTGTACGCATTCCAAGAGAAATATAGTTGTTATATGAATCAAGCTTTCTCTGAGCCTTTAATAGTACAACTGCACGATCATATGTGAGCTGTTCTTTTTCATTTAATTTATTTCCCTTTAATAATGCATATGTCTCTTCGTAATTACCATTCTGGTAACTTTCAAATGCTTTTTTCTTATCAAGCTTTGATGGAACAATATATGCAAGTAATGTAATTGCTACTCCAAGTGAGAAGCATAAAATATAAATTGGTATTACCTTTTTCTTTGGAAGCTTCTTTGTAGGGATCTTAGCTTCTTCGGCTTTCTTGGCTTCTTTAGCAGCCTTCTTTGCAGCTTTAGCTGCAGCCTTCGCAGCGGCCTTTTCCTTTGCCTTTGGATCTGGCTCTTTTTTCTTCTTTTCCTTTTTCTTCTTGCCCTTACTATTTGCTTCGCTATCTTCTTCCTCGAGTTCCTTAAGAGCAATATCGTTCTCTATTGCTCCCTCAAGTGCCAGATCAGTTGCTGACTCCTCAGCAAATACATCAAGTCCTTCCTCTTCTCCTGGCTCCTTTGTGAGAGAATTAAGGAATGCAATAATTCTTGCAATAAAGCCTGGCTTCTTCTCGCCATCTTCTTCTATTTCATCTGAAGATTTTTTATCCTTCTTTTTCTTCTTCTTTTTCTTTTTGCCACCATCATCAGAAATCACGTCTTCAAGATCAAATAATTCCTCTTCAGACATGTTTCCACTTGTGAAGTCTTCTTCTGCTTCAAGACCCATTCCTTCATCAAGAAGAATATCATTTTCTTCCTTATCGAGAATATCTCCGATTTCTGATAAATCCATATCATCAGAATCAGCAAGTAGACTTTCAAGTGATTCATTTTCTAAGCCTGATGATTCAGCATCTGTATTTAAATTAAGGAATTCGTCTATTGGGTCTGCGCTTATATTACCTGCAGCTTCAACCTCTTCAGACATTCCTTCAAGTTCTTTTAAGAGGTTTGAAATGTCTTCGTCTTCAAGGCTCTCCTCTGACTGTTCTTCTACTGTTTCTTCAGCAGGAGTATCATCTAATCCCTCTAAACTTCCAAGATCAATATCTGATAACTCACCTAAATCAGGCATACTTGAATTATTCTCTATATCTGTCGCAGCATCTAAATCCATATCTGCCACTTCACCTAAGTCTGGCATGCTCGAATTATTTTCTACATCAGGTTCAATACTATCTATTGATGGAACATCATCAAGAGATATATCTTCTAAATTCAAATCATCAAGATTCAAGTCACCTAAATCTGAAAGTCCATCTAAAGATGATAAATCATCCAGAACTGGTGTCTCATCAGGTGTTTCATTTTCATCTAAAACAGGTATTT
>JAUNNN010000019.1 GCA_030531435.1 Lachnospiraceae bacterium | reverse complement strand
TTCTATTTCAGACCTTCACGAATTTGATAATCATCCTTTTAATGTCATTACTGATTCAGATGATTTTAACGAATTAGTAGAAAGCATAAAAGAAAATGGTGTTATATATCCTATTCTTGTTCGTCCGCAGGATGATAAATATGAGATTATTTCCGGACATAGACGAGTTGCTGCATGTAAAGCTGCTGGTTTAACTGAAGTACCTGCTATAATTCGTCCAATGGATGATTATGAAGCAACTGTTTTAATGGTTCATACAAATTTGTATCGTCCAGAAATTTCTATTATGGAACGAGCAAAAGCCTATAGAATGTGCCATGATGCAGAAAAGCACCAAGGTAAAAAATTTGGTGGAGATACTGCAGAGAGACTTGGAGCAGAAGCTTCTGACTCAAGACGAAAGGTATATCGTTATATTCGCTTATCTTATCTTAATGATTATTTATTAAGTGGTGTTAGCGAAAAAAGACTTACAATTAATATAGGTATAGAACTTTCATATTTGGATGAAGCTTCACAAGCAATTCTCCAGGAAGTTATTGAAGAGTATTCTATATTACCTAATATTGAGCAGGCAACTTTGCTTGGTGAATTAGGTAAAAAGAGTGAAACAATTTCAAAAGAGAAGATTATTGCGATAATTCTTGGCGAAGAAAAAAAGAAAGCAGTAAAAAATAGTATTTCATTCAAGAAGAAAGATATTGAGTCATATTTTGAGCCTGAAACAGCTCCAGAGAGAATGTCAGAAATCATTGTTCAGCTTCTGCAGAAGTATAAAGAGGGTGTATTTTCAGAATACTTTGATTAGGGAAAAGATGATATGGATATTGAATTATTATACAAAACATTAAACTTTCGTATTAACGATTATTATGTTGAATTAACTAAAGATATTGATACTGCAGAAGTGATTTGCTGGATCACACCATGGCAATCACGAAAATATGAGATCAAATTTGATAAGGAAGAATTTGAAAAACTTTCAACACTGTTTGATAAGTTTTTCAAAGACGATAATAACGAATTGGTTGATTATATTAAAGAAAACTTTGAGTTGTGGATTAATCTTCCTGATTGGAGAAAAGTCTTATGTTAGTTATCAGCGTAGTGTTTATATTCATTATAGGTTTAATATTTGCTATATTCGAACAATTTTAATAAGTAAAGAGGTTAGTTATGAATTTATTTAACGATGAATGGCTTAAAAAAGCTAGGGAAGAAGCGAAATTCTTTAAATCAAATAATTATGCTCGAATGCATGGATGTCCTCCTATGAGAGGAAAGGCAAATAGAGAACGAAAACATATCCTAAAACTAGTTGGCAGTAGAAATCCTCTGAAAGATCGTTATATTTCAGAACAATTAGGGATTAGTACTATAAGAAAGGGGAAGTGTAAATGAATTTCTATTATTTTAGCATGTTTATGTGTGGTGTGTTTGCTGTTTTAGGCTTAATTTTTCATTTAGTAGAGCCATATATAAATTTTAGAACGGAGGAGAAGGTTGTGATGTTAAGAGATTACAGAGTAACTGTAGAAGTACCTGCAGAAAAAATTGAAGAATTGAGACTTCTTGTTGTTACAAATGGTGGCAAAATATGTAAAGAAGAGAAGCTGCTTAGCAAAGAGTCCGAAGATTTATCTCATTCTGCAGTTCAAATTAAAAATCATAAGAAGGGAGGAAGATAGTATGATTCGACGTATTTTTTCATATTACATTCGTCTTAAATGATGAATTCTGTAAGAAATATTAAAGGAAAGGAGGTGCTGATCTAAGTTGTATAAGCTTAAGAATACATACATTGATAATTTAATAGATAAACAAGTCAGTAAAAGCGAGTTAGCATTTATACTTTATATTGCTAGATTCCAGGATGATTATGGAACGGTTCATTCTGTCTATTATAAAGATGTATGTGATATGATCAGCATCTCTATTCAAAAATTCTATGATATTCTGAATTCTTTGAGTAAAAAAGGTCTTATATTTTATGAAAAAGACAATCCAGCAGACTTCAGAGTACATCTTAATGGCAATAATTTTGAAAAACAGAATTTCGACAAGGGTTATATTAATGTTGTCGAAAAAGATTTCTTTTCAGAATCATTTGCTTCTATAAAAGTTGGTTCCCAATTATTATATCTTTATTCGCAAAGATTCATCGAAGGAAAGCATATGCTGCTACAAAAATTCTATGATGATTTTTGTAAACTTTTTCATGTGAAAAAGAAAACTCTTCAATTATATGTTCAGGAATTAAAAGAGAAGAAGTATTTATTCATTAGCAAGAAACGAAATAAAGCATATCATTATGAAATGACAATGAAAAGAAGTTTATGCTTGGATAAAAAGGACTACCCTGGAAGAGAAAAAGAATGGTATACGGAAAATATTAAGAAGTTAATTATACATAATTTCAAACATTATATTGATCCGACAGATGAAAAAGATAAAAAAGCACTAAGGCATTTAGCAGCTATGGCTGAAACTAAGAGAGCTTTGGAAACACGAGATTTTCCGAAGAAGCTAATTAGGGCAGTACGAGAGAGCTTTATGATCCAGAAAGCAGAGCATAAGAAAGTATTGCAACTTAATGCGGCACTGGTAAATAAGTGTTTTACAGGCTATTTAGCGCTTATCTAATAAAAACCTATAAATATATACATATTGAGTTTAAAAGGTCTTTAAGAAGCTATTAAAGGCCTATTTGTGATGTCATAAAGCTTACTTAAAACAATATCACGAATAATATTATTACTTTTCTTTTATCTGTTATCGTATTTTATCCCCTGCAGGTATTATTTTTGTCGAAATTGTGGATAAAATCAGGTTGTTTATTCAAGTTTTGCAACCACCAAATTATGTGATTTTCAAGTTACAGAAACAAACTGAAAATGATATTTTCAAGTTATAGTGATATTGTTGATAACTATTTTCAATTAATGCATACGAACTTTATTTTAGTATATGTTTCAAAACGCTTATTTTATAGGCTTTTAGAGATATATAGGTAATTATAATTAATTTACATTCCTTCTATATTTTAATAATTCTTTTATACATGCATGTTTCCTATATTTTACTGGATTTTGTATTATAACATCTTACGTAATGTATTTCATAAATATTGATTCATTTATTTTCTTTCTTTTTAAAGCAAGTTGATAGATAATTCTCTATTTAAATCATTTCAAGACATAAAAATATCAAAAGCTATAGTTATTACAATTAAAAAGAAAAAAATCCTTTATTTGTTGGCTTTTAGTCTAACATATTAATACTTCATTATTGATATGCTTAATAGTGGAGGTATTTTATCATGATTTTTAAGAAAAAAGATGGAACGGAAGTGGTAACATACACAAATAAAGAACGTGCAGCTGCTCTTGAGGTTAGTTTGACTTCGCTTGCTTCTTATTTGGGTTTTACTCCTGTTCGTACTGGAACACATTATCATCTAAAAGAGATGGATAGTCTTGTTATTTATAATGATAGGACATGGAATAGATGGAGTGGTAAAGGCTCTATTACTGGTGGTACTCAAATAGATTTTATGATGGAATATGGAGAAGCTACAGATGTTCCAGAAGCTATACTTAAACTTTTGCAATTTAAAGGACAAGGTATGGATGTGGCTGCACCTTCTATAGATACGATTAGCCAGGAAGAAAAAGAAAATAGAATACTATCTTTACCACCTAAAAATTCTAATTATAAGCGTCTATATGCATATTTAATTCAAACAAGAGGTTTGTCGCAAGAAGTAGTAAATTTCTTTGTGCATGAACATTTAATTTACGAGGATTCTGTACACCATAATATAGTTTATTGTGGTATGGATCCAGAAGGTGTTATTAGATATGCCGGCTTAAGAGGTACTGGAGATCTATATGGTAAACCTTTTAAGATGGATGTTCCTGGTAATGATAAAAATTATGGAGTAAATATTGTAAATAAGGATAGTCCAGATCTAAAAGTTTTTGAATCCGTTATTGATTGTATGTCTTATATCGATATGACTGGAGATTATACTTCAAATAAGCTTGTATTGGGTATGGTAGAAGATAATCCTTTAGTTCAGTTTTTGAAGGATTATGAACACATAAAATCTATTAGTTTTTGTTTAGATAATGATAAAGCTGGCCAACAAGCTATTTATGGAAATCCTGAAGATAACAAGGAAGAACGAAGACTAGGGTTAAAGAAAAAATATGAAGCTCAAGGTTATGAAGTAAAAGTTGAAATACCTGAATCGGGAAAAGATTTTAATGAATCCTTGCTAAATTCAAAAAAAAACAACTTAAATATAAGTATGCCAATTCATAGAAAGCGAGGAAGATAAGTGGAAGAATTATTTCTTAATGAGTTGGAAAGACTTGGAATAGATGTTTTTTCATATTCTGGAGCTGAACGTATGAATAGTACATCAATTATTCTTTTGGATATAGCTTTTATTTCAGAGTGCAAAGAAGGTTTCAATATTTTCTATGAAACATATTCTGGGGAAAAGGTTAAAGTAAAGAAAATAATTTTAACTCATCGTTACAGAGATAAAACTATTAATACTTTATCAAAAAAAATTAACAAAAAAATATGTTCAGCGGGAATTCCTATTATTGGTAGTCTAGAAGAAATAAAAAATATTAGATATATTTATATTACTTTGCCTATTGGAAATGACGATCAAGAAAGATTTACGTTTAAATTTGAAATTAGAGCATTGGTTTCTGAAGAACGTCCATTTGCAAATTTTGAAATTATGTTTTCACCAGGAACAGAAGGACATATGGTTAAGATAAATACATATCCTCAAATATCTATTTCAAAATGGTTAAATTGTACATATGTATCACATGGATTATATGATGATTTTTATTTAAGTAATAGCAAGTCTATTTTAATTGATTTTGATTGTTTAAGCGGAATAAAACATGGATCAAATATTATTTCGTGCAATGTTCCAATCATAATTCATGGAAATCGGCCAGAATCATTTCTATTTCTTCATAATGAAGATGTTATAAGGTAAAGGAGAAGTTATTCTAATGAAAATTTTGATTATAGATGATGATGCTACAATGAGATTAATTCTAAAAAAGAATCTTGAAAAATACATTCCAGGATGTTTTTTTACTGAAGGTTCTACGGGATTAGAAGCTGTTAAAGCATTCAGACAGCTTCAACCAGATCTTACTTTTCTTGATATAGAAATGCCGGAAAAAAATGGGTTCTATGCTTTAAAGAAGATAAGAATGATGGATGCAAATGCAAAAGTAATTATGTGTTCTGGAGATAGCAGCCAGGAAAATGTTATAGAAGCACTAAGATATAGGGTTTTAGATTTTGTGATTAAACCATACACACCAGAACGATTGCTTCAGGCACTTGAAAAAGCAAATTTATAATATGTTTATAGTAAAAAGGACTTTGTTGGTAAAGTTCTTTTTATTTTAACCATAAATAATTGACAAAATAGAAATAAACTGATACAATAATACTAAGAAGAAGTATATTCTTTATGGAGGATTTACATATGAAGAATTTATTACTAAATATATATAAGAATAATAAGAAATTTATCATTACTATGGCTATTTTGTTAGTTGTAGGTAATATTAGTATGATAATTAAAGACAGATTCTATACTCCTTCTGCTTTAAAAGATTTTCCTTTAGGTATGGAAGTAGAGGACTTTGATGCTTATATTGAATCACTTAAAGATATTCAGTCAGATATAGTTGGGTATTCTGTATATGATAAATATACAATGGGACTTCAAAGACAAGTGGGTTCGGATTCTGATTATGACGGTCTTACAGACAAAGAAGAAATAGAAGTGTATGGAACTGATCCATTAAAAGCTTCTACTGCAGGTGATTTATATACAGACTCATATAAGATTAATCATAATATGGATCCATTCCAGTATGCTGATTATATGGAACAAATGACATATAAATTTAATGAGTGTGAAGAAATTGGTCTTTCTGCGACGATTCCATCCGACTTTAACGCTGTTATAAGTGATTGCACTGATAAATATACTGATTTATCACAGTATGGTCTTAAATCTTTTGTAAAAGGATATGAGGTCTACAATTATGCGGGAATGCTGTCAATTGATATAAGTAAATTAAACCTGAACGATAAATTTGAGATTTATATTACTACCGGTCCTTTTCTTATTAATGGTTATACCAAATTCAATAAGTGTAAATTTGATTTAGATAATAATGTTGTTAAGATAGATTATAATTTTGATAATCATGAAGATTATTATGTTTATATTTCAGAGAAGCATAAGTTTTCTGTTAATGGTATATTTAAAGATTTTTATAATCCAGATGATAAGGAAGATTTTAGCAATTTATCTGGAGATGATACTGCAGAAGCTTTTGTATATGGAATACCACTATTCAATTTCCTTGGGGGATCTGTACATGTAGATTATACAGAATGCAAATTAGAGGAAAATACTGAAATATTTAAATCTGCTACAGGTTTATATGTAGATCAGAAAGTATTAGGTGGAGATAAAGAATATAAGAAGAATTATAATTCGGTAAATAAAAGAACTATAGAAATAAAAAAAGGCTTTTTTGATAAGTTTTTAAATGCTTTTGAATATATTCCTGGCGAAAAAGATAATAGTCCATTAGCTTTATTGTTTTATTATTCAAGTTATAAGGCAGCATATGCAACACAGCAAGAAGAAACAAATCCATATTATCGTCGAGTTATGACCGGTTTTGATAAAAATATTGACGAATTACCTTTTCAGAACTTCCAGTCTTATATAGGCAATGGTGGAAACTGTGCAGGTATTACTCATCTTACTTCTTATCTGTTTAATAAAAAAGAATTACCTTCTTCAGGTGAATATAATTGTAATGTTAATGGTAATTATGAAAAGATTACTTGGAATGTTGGAACAGCTGCATCCAATGCTACATTATTAGATCCTGGCCTTATCGATTACAAAGATTCGGATTTTGTTAATTATAATTCAGATAGTTCAAATAATTATATTGGCGAAACGCTTACAGATGAGGAAATGGAATTCGTTAATATGGTAGGCTGCTTCTGGTCTGAAGGTAATGATAGAATTAATATGAATGACTATGAGCTTACTTACGAAGAAAAAGGTAGCATGAATCTTATTAATAAAATGATTAGATCTATTGATGAAGGTAAAGTATTAGACGTATATATGTCTATGAAATATGGCGGCGCTCATGCAGTTAATATATATGGATATGAATGGGTTGATAAAAATTCACTGAAATTCTATGTATATGATAATAACTTACCACAAGATAATCGTAGTGGATTTTCAATGAATGAGTCTACTTGTTCAGTACAGGTTATGATTCAGAAAGATGCTGCAGGTAATGAATACTTTGACTACCTTTATTGGCCAATGTCAGATAATCTTGAATATATGTCTACATCAAAAAAAGGCTTAATGAATACACATTCATTTGTTGTTATGGATGAAAACTGGAATATTTTTAATTAAGGAGATTAGTATGAGAAGAAAACCTGGTACTCCAATACCTCAAAAAATTACATTATTATTATCAGATGAGAATTACAGTTTTCTTAACGAAAATGTAGAAGGTCATTATGCTGAGTTCGTTAATAATTGCATAAATGTCATAAGATTTTTAAAAGATGATAATAAAATAAATAAAGCTGTAGTGAAATCTCTTAAAACTGAATTAAAGTGTTTTATAGATTCAACCTCGGATGCTACTTCGGATATAATAGACTTACAAGCACTTAAATATTTTTCAGAAATCGGTTTATTTTTAGACAATTTATAAAACTTATTTACTTCGTGCCATTATGACACTAATTAAGAAAGAATCATTTTGAATTATCATTATGGTTCTTTTTTTATTGCCATCTTTTTCCTTTTTAATTGTGAATACATGATTGTATTTGGGGTGTTAGGGGATTTCCCCTTGCTGTGGTATTGCCTGGCAAACCAGTTGCGTAAATGGTTCTCGGAGCGCAGCGGTAGAGTATACATTTATGCGTATCCTGTTACCGAATTTATTCGTTCTATTCATGTTTTCAGAAGTGTTTTAGGTGGAATTTTGTCTAAAAATGTGAAAGTTAAATGACTTTTTATAAAAAGATTAAATTTTATAATTTTAGAAAATTAATTTTCATAATTAAATAAACAAATTCGTGGTTTTGTTGTTTTAGGTCTAACAAAATAATGGACTTTATTTGTTATGATTTTCTTGTTATATGGGAAACTTTGTTTTGAGGTTAAATTGATGAGAGAAGATACAAGGAATTATTTAGCGATATATTTAAATAACATTGAAGTTTTTGATTATATTGGATCCAGAACAGTTGACGAAAAGGAATTACAAAAAAAATTTCCATCACTTGATATGTCTACATTAGAACCTCTAGTTGATTATAGTGATTCCAATTATAAGATTAAGTTTGATTTTTTGAGAATGTTTTTACAGGATGTTTTTGAAAATATTGTGACTGGATTGCTAGACTATTCTTTTTTGACAGAATTTGTTAGAAAAAATTATCCGGATTATTCTGTATGTAAGTTAACTGACATTGAATCTGAAGAACATCAGTCATATAAATTCCTTTTTGAAAATATTTCAGAAAAATACAATTCTTTAAATGAGGAGTTTTATTCACAGCTTTATAAATTACAGACTGTGGAATCTGAATTAGCTACAAAAAATCTTGAAATAAAAAAATTAAAGAATAGTAAAGATAATTTTGAAGATTCTGCAGCTGCTCTTAAACAATTTATTGAAAATTTACTTTCGAATGAAATTGTCATATCTAATACTCGTGCTTTAGATGCGGGTGGTGATCCAATAGTTTGTTCTACTGACAATATTTCAGTAAAGCCTGAAGAAATATCTTTAAGACCTGGAGTATATGATTCAACCAGACCTAGTTGGTTTTCTGAAATTAGATATGAATTGAATAAATTAAATGCTGCTAAAAAGGTTGCAGAAAGTACTTCGAGTACCTTTTTTGATCTATTAAAAAAAGCAAATGACTTAAAGAAAATGGATGCTCCGTTGGATATAAAAGCAAATGAATATGAAAAGCGTAGAAAACAGGAAATTATCAAATTGATATCTGATACATCTTTGAGTAATGAAGAAAAGTATCTTAAATATATTCTGTTAACACCAGGATTATCACGTGATTATTTGAAAACCTTAGATGGTGCAGCTGATTTATGCATTGATGCAAAACTTGTTATTAAATTACTTGAACAACCTAAAGAGACATTCAATAAGGAAATTATTGAAGCTTATATTTCTAGAGCACATAAAGGTACTGAATACAATATAAAACAGGAACTTGCAGAAGAATTAATAAAAGGTCAATGGTCGATTGTATCAGATATAAATGGTAAGAGGGAAAAGTTTCAATTAGTTCCTTTCGAGTTACTTTCAGAAATAGCAGATAGATTGAAAAAAATACTAATTGCATTAGATCAGAAAAATTCTGCAGAGTTTGTATTAAATAATATTCCTGAAGACTCAACCTCAGATGCAGCACGCTTTGAAGAAAATATTGAAAATCCTGATGAGGATGATGACTCTGCATCTGGAGATGCGTTTGATACTTTATGGGAAAGTGAATTAGAAGCTCAATTTTCTGATTTTGATAAGGGCGTGATCTAATGGCAATGAATAGGTTTATGGTTTCTATGTCAGATGAAGATATTGAATGTTTTGAAGCAGGTCGTGAAGCTGAAAAAATGAGTAAATCAGCATACATCAGACTTTTGATTGCAGAACATGAAAATCGAGTTCCTGGCTTTATTAAATATAAAGAAATTATTAATAGCTTTGCTAATCTTAATAATAATATCAAAGAAATCGTGGTTCAGAAGTCTTTTGATGATAGTACAAAGCTAATGTTATTAGAAAAGATTGATGAATTAAAAATAGAAATTCAGAAGCTATCATAGTCGGTGCCATTTTTACTTCGTGTCATAATGGCACGAAGTAAAAATGGCACATACGGATAAGAAAAAATGAAAAATGGGATTGTTTGCAAGGTATGGAATATTAGCGGGGATTCTGAAAAGAAATCAAGCAGCTCACAGATAAAAGATAGTATTGGCTACATATTAAATGATGAAAAGACTGAAATTAAGCTTTCAGAAGAGAATATTTCTTCTTTTAATAGTAAACAATTAGGACGTGAATGCAAATATATTGAAAATGATATCAAGACTGTTGAAGGTGCGTATGTGGGTTCTAGAAATTTAACAACTACTGATATCTCAGAAGCTGTTCAAGAAATGATGAATGTAAAACAATTTTACGAAAAAATGAATGGTAGAGCTGCTTTACATGGAATTATTTCTCTTCCGGTAGAAGAATCGGATATTGAACGTTCAGCAGATTTAATGGCTTTGTGTAATGATGTATTAGCGGAAATATTCCCTAATCATCAAGCTGTTTTTGCAGTTCACACTAATACAGAAAATTTACATATTCATTTTATAGTTAATTCGGTTGGCTTAGATGGAAGAAAAATACATCAACCCAAAAATTTTGTACGTGATGTATTGCATCCAAGTGTAAATAAACATGCTGAAAAATATGGATTCACACCTAATAGTGAATGGAATAAAGAGTTTAAAAATGAAAATTTAAATTACGTGGAAATAAAAATGAATCTGCGTAGTATGATCGATATTGCCATAGAAAACGCAGATAATATTGAAGATTTTATAAAAAATATGGAGCTTGCTGGCGCTGATGTTAGAATAGGAAAATTTATTTCTATTAAAACTGAAGATATGAATAAGGCGGTAAGAAGTTATCAGCTTGGCACTAATTATACAAAAGATTCGATTATTGAAAGAATTCAAACAAGAAAACAAGCTTTTGAATCAATACAAATTAATAGTTATGTGAATTTAAAAGAAACTGCTAAAGATATTTTTTCACCTAATACAAATGAAATGAAAAAATATAAACATATGTCTCCGACAGAAAAGAAAGAAGTTATTAAAAAATTAAAACTTGGTCAAAATCCTTGGAGAATTCATCAAACTACAAAATGGCAGTTAAAGAATATATCTGATGATTTAAATATGGCTTATAGAGCAAGGGATTATTTAAAAAAATATTCAATTGATGGCTCTGCAGAAAATGCTCTAAATAGAATTCTTGAAATTAAAAAAATGCTCTCCGCAGAAAAAAAAGAACTAAAAGAGCGCTTTCAACTATATAAGCCTATGGTTGATATATATAGAGAAATGCAGTTGATAGAAAGAAAAGCATATTTATATGAGCATGAAGGGGTTCAGGAATATAGGACAGAATATGAAAAATACAGAGAATTAACCAGAAGATTGAAAAATGGATATGGAAAAACTATAGAAGATGTAAAAAATATTATTGATGAATACAATAATCAATTAATATACGCCAATGCTCAATTAGAAGAACTTTCTCTTGAATATAGAGAAATAAAGAAATTTTTTAAAGTTAAGGCAACAGATAAAATTGAAAATTCATTAATTGATTTAATTGGTTTATCGGAAAACCAACAAATGGCACGAAAAGGTGTTTTTGATGCTGATATATCTTATGTCTGTTCTCCAGATAATCCTAATATTATTGTTAAAATCGTTAAATCTCCGTATGTAGATTCCTCTGGGCATACTAAAGAAAATGTGTCGGTATCTGTTTTGTCAAAATATGGAGAAGTTTTTGAGAGTTGTGATCTAAAAGATAGTAATAAGGAATTTAGAGAATTTATTACAAAGATTGAAAAAGAATATGGTTTTACGAATTGTCAATCATTTAAAGATATAACTTTAGCATCAACTTTTATTGATGGTTGCAAAAGTTCATCTTCTGAAAAAGTTTCAAATATTAAATCTTCAAAACAAACGGATTTAAAAAAAGAAAGGAAATCATATTCTTTCACTCAAGCTATAAATCTTTTATCAACTAAAGATAAAAAAGGAATATATGTAATTACTAATTCGTTGAATCCTAATTATATGGGAGTGGTTTCCTCGTCTAATGAAAGTATATCTATAAAAATATTAGATAATAATGGTGTGGAGCAAGAAGAATTTATCATACCTTCATTTAAGGATAGAAATAGCGAAGGTTATTCAATTATTACAACTATGATGGATAAATATGGCTTTTCTGATTCAATATATGCATTTGATGATTTGGAAACTGCAAAAGGATATAAAGCTGAAAATAACAAGAAAAATAATAGATAAGGAACTTCGTGCCATCATGACACGAAATAGAAAATATGAAAGTAAAACTAATTTTAAGATATGCCAGGGAACCTGAACTTGTTGCTCTAAAATGCGATCCAAGTGTTTATTTTCCTGGATTAGTAAAAACAGCATTGCGTTCTTATGTGACAGGACAGGAATTTACAATAAAACTTTCCAAGAATGTAAATTATGAAACAAAACCTATGAGTTGTAATCTTGTACTAGATGATATTGAAGATAAGGATATTATTAATCTCCTTAAGTCGATAAAGACTCCAAACACCACTTTTATTCGAAATGTGATGATGAGAGCTATTACAGGAAATGTTGATTTTGTTTATACGAATCAAAGATTAAAACAAATATCAACCAAAGAATATATTAAAACTATTGAAAAGGAGAAAAAAAAGAATATTGAAGATCCATTACAGGCTGCGCTTCTTAATATTCAAAAGAAAAATATAGTATGAGCAATTTAAAGTATCAAAAGAAATCAAGTGAAGATGAAGAATATTATGTTTCACAAATATATAAAGTGAAATCTTTTTATCAGCATGAGCAATTGCGTCAACCTTTTATTCATTTAAAGGCTAATGTCGTGGATTTAAATCCAGCTACAGTTACTAAATGTATCCAGGGAACTGAGCAAGATTTTATTATGCTTATGAAAAAAGCCAAGGATTATTTAAATTCATCAAATATTCAGGTTAATGAAAAAGGAAAAGCTGCATTACTTGAATTATTCCAGGATTGTGTATTTGGTTATTACATTTTAACTCCCTTAATTAAAGATAAAAAAGTATCAGATATAAAGGTTCTTTCTTGGAATAAGATTACATGTAAGGTAAATGGAGATAGGTACTTAACTAATTTATCTTTTGAAAATGAAGATGATTATAACAAATGGTATGAAAGAATTTTTAGAATTCACAATCTTCAAATGTCACCGGATGCTGCTCTACAACACTGTACAGATCGAAAAGGTGTTGAAAATTTTTATTTAAGAATTGATACGCAGTTAGATTCAATTATATCTACTGAAGATAATAATATTCATATCAGAAAAATACCTAAAGAAAAGCTTTCTTGGGAATATTTAAAAGAAAATAATATGCTTGATGATGACATGATTGAGTATTTAAAAGATCGTATTGTGTCGGGTTATGGTTTTTTGATTTCTGGTCGTGGTGGTTCAGGTAAATCAACATTGTTAAACAATATGATAGATCTTATTCCTTATGATCAATCAGTACTTGTATCTCAGGAATCAGATGAATTGTATTCTGAAGTACATCCTCAGATTCAATTTGAACATACTATGGATATTTTTCATGAGGATGGTTCTCATAAAGAAATAAATCTTGAAGACACTTTGAGATTAGGACTTCTACAAGATATTGATAACTTTGTTATAGGTGAAATTAAAGGCGGCGAAGCTCTTTATTGTTTCACTACTGCTATGAGTACAGGAGCTAGATTTTTTGGAACAATTCATAGTAATGATGCTAGGGGTTCTGTGACACGTCTAGCTCATTGTGCAAGATATGTATCAGATTATCCTATGGAAACATTAGAAGAAATGCTTACAAGTACACCGTTCTGTTTGATACATATGTCAAGATTTTCTATTGATGAAATCCTTGAAATTGAAGGTTGGGATAGTAAAGAAAAAAAACTTATATTTAATGAAGTTTATTTAAAAGATGGAGGTAAATAATGTCTGAAATCATTGAAGAAACAAAAATTGACGAGGAAAAAAAGAGTGCTCCTCAAAGAAAGACTAAGGAACAAATAAAAAGAGAAAGAGCTTTAAATGCTTCTATGGTGATTCTCTCGAAAAAAAATCAGGATCAGTTGGGAATAATTTCTGTTCAGCCAGAAAAAAATATATTTTTTCTTTCAAGCAGAATGTTTGTAAAAGTATATACGCTTAAAGGTGTAGAGCTTACGGATAACAGAAAAAAAACTTTAGTTTCTGCTCTATGTAGTTTTTCTAAACATAGAATGAGATTGTCTTCTTTTTCGTATAAGAACAGTAGATCTCCTTTAGTTTTTTTAACTGTTTTTTTTCCAGGTAATTCTTATGCAGCTGTTGCTGATGAAATAGATGATTTTGATCGCATGTTATCTACCTTAATGGAAGATAAATTTAAAATTCAGTTTGTCACTTGCAATATGGGTGATGTGTTTATGTTTATTTATATGAATTTTAATGGACAAATGAAAAAAATCACTTCAAAAACTGTTATGAAGAAATCAATAAATTTGAAAAAGAATTTCTTCCAGGATATTAAAGAGGTTGAAGGCGGTTACTTCATAAATAAAAATGGAAAACTTGGCTGCACATATATTTGTACTCAATTTCCGGATGAACTAGAAAGTCCTTTTGTAAATTTAAGAAAGCTTGGATGTGCATATTTGAGTTGTATAGATTTTCAAGTTTTAGACAAGAATTATGTTTCTTACTTCAACAGAACGTTGGAAGAGTCTTACAACTCAAAGATTGAGGATAATGTTGAAAATATGATAAATCTTACATTTATTCTTAATATGATTTATGACTCTGAAAAAGAGCAGGAAACTTGTGAGGAACTCGTTTCGCATATACTTTTTGAAAAAGGACTAATTGCAGCTCCTGGAATCGGTGTCCAAGAAAAGATAGTTGATAGTATAGCTTCATTTGGGTTATTTGATTTTCATTGTAGCAAAAATGTAAATTTTGATATTGTGTCAAAATTATTTGGTTAAGGGGGATTAATAGTATGCCATTAGCATTAACAAAATATGCAAAAACAAAGCAATATGATGAACCATTATATCCGAATCCATCATCAACACAAGAATTATGGCCTGTAAAGTCAATTGATGAATTTGGTATATTTGCACTTAATAATAATATGTATTCAAAGTGCTTTAGATTAACTGATGTAAATTTTGCAGGTGTTACAGATCAGGAGCAGAAACAGATTATTATAAATTTCAGTAGAGTTTTAAACTCTATGTCTTGTAGGTTTTCATATACCATAGCAAACGAATATGTGGATGAAGAAAGCTTTAATAGAAAAATTCTATATAAGATGCATGATGATGGCTTAAATGAGCTTAGGGATGCTTTTAATACTGTGATTAAGGATAAGCTTTCTGATGCAAAACAAGGTCTTTATCAGACAATTTATCTTACTCTTACTATACAGAGTGATAGTTTTTTTGAAGCAAGAAGTACATTTGCATCATTAGAAGCAGCTTTACGTAGTGCATTTATTCAGATTGGTATAAATGGCATGGCAGGTTCTGAAATTATTCCTTTGGATATAAATCAGAGAATGCAAATATGGTATAACTTTACACATTCTGGATTAAGAACAAATTATAAGTTTGATTTTTTTACCGAACGTGAAAATCATGCTTCTTGGAAAGATATTATGTCTCCAGGTTCAATGGTATTTCATAATGATTACTTTATTATGAATGGTTATTATGGTCGAGTTATGTATATATCTGATTATCCTAAAGCTTTGGAATCGGATATAATTGCTGAACTTTCAAAAATTAATTGTACAAGCTATATTTCTGTCAATAGCGAGTTATTGGATTTAACTGGGTTGAAACAGGAGATTTCCAGAAAACATTCGTCTGTAGGTATGCAGATTGAAAATGAAAAGCAGAGAAATAGAAACAATAACGATTTCTTATCTGATGCAAGTGACAAGCTATTGGATGAGAAAAAGGCATTGGTAGATTTTGCTAGAGCTGTAGATGATGGAGATGATCATTATTTTAATTCGACTATCTTTATTATGTATTTAGCTAAAGATAGTGAGCATCTTCATAAATTAACAGACAAAATTAAGACTGTGGCAGGAGTTAAGTCTATTGCTATTGAACCATGTTTTCATATGCAGAAGGAAGCTATTAATTCAACATTTATGTTTGGTGTACAGGAATTCAAAAGGGTATGTAATTTTAGTGCTCCTTGTTTAGCAATGTTTATGCCTTATAAGACACAAGAACTAAATGATGAAAATGGTATTTATTATGGAATTAATCAGCTTTCGCAGAATGGAATTTTTGGAAATAGAAAAAGATTACAGAACTATAATGGTTTGATTCTTGGTAAGTCAGGATCTGGTAAATCAGTTTATGCTAAATCTGAAATTATAAGTACATGTGCAACAAATCCAGAGGACCAGGTTATTATTATTGATCCTATGAACGAATATAAACCACTTGCTAGTGTTGTTCATGGAACTGTTATTTCTTTTGATTCTCAAAAAGAAATATATGTAAATCCTATGGATGTAGATTTTACGGGTGTTGGATATTCTGATTTACAGGAAATTATTGGTGAAAAGACAGACTTTATTTTCAATCTACTTTCTTCTTGTATGAGAAGAGATATAGATTCTGAGGAACAAGGTGTACTTGGTGATGTAATAGAGAAAGTTTATTCCGAAAACTACGCCTGGAGAAAACGAGTAAATAATACTTCTGATGAGGTTACAGAATTTGATGTGCCTGATTATATGAAATCAAAGCAGTCTACGACACCTATTTTTAGTGATATGACTCCAGAAGAACAGGTTCGTGAATATAGTCCCACATTGCAGGATATATATCAGAATTTAAAAGATCGACATGAACCAGTTGCTAATAAACTAGCAGCACATATGCAGATATTTGTTAATGGTTCACTTAATCTGTTTAACCATAGAACAAATATTGATTTAAACAGAAAATTTCTTGTTTTTGATTTGAGTAGTATTAAAGAAAATTTAAGAGTTACATCTATGCTTGTAATGCTTGAGATTATCAGGGATAAGGCAAAGGTTAATTTTAGAAATGGATTTTGGACTCATTTATACATTGATGAGTTCCATGAGCTTCTTGGTATAGATAGTGTAGCAAAATTTATTATTAAATTATGGAAGGAAATCAGAAAAATGCATGGTGTATTAACTGGTATTACTCAGAACATGACGGACCTTCTTAATAACTCAGCACAAAGTGATAATATTGCAGCTATTCTTTCTAATACAGAGTATTTTGCGTTACTTAATCAGTCTACAATTGATAGAGATATTCTTATGAGATTTTTACCTCAGATAAGTCCGGCAATGTTTAATTATGTTGAAGGAGCTGCTTCTGGTACTGGATTGCTTAAGATGGGTGGCGTGACAGTTCCTTTTGATATGAGAATGAGTAAGGAAAGTAAGATTTATAAGATAGTTAACACTGATGGAAATAATACAACTACGTCTATCTGATTGGAGGTGGTCTTAAATGGCCAAAAAGAGTAGCCATTCTTCATTTGTTGATCAAATGGATAGTTTTACAGAACGTGATCAAGGTATTCGTTTTGGAAAAAACAAATCAGAAAGTGCTTTAGACAAATATACTTCAGTAGCAGACTTAAGTACATATAGTGATTCATTTAAAAGTAGAACATTGAGAGAACAACCTGCAGAAGATTTATCTTCTGCAGGTTCTCCAGAATCTGGGACTACTTTTAGAAGAGTGCCTAATAGTTCTTTTAGAAATAATCCTACTGGTACACCTATTAGGGATGATTTAGGATATGTGGATCATGAATATACTGATATTCAGAGTGGTGTTCCAGATGTGCCTGATATAGGCTCTAGGAGTCCGTTTAATGGCTCTCAAAAGCCTTGGATGGATACTTCTTCATCTTTATCTGTAAAACCGGAATATAGAGTCACAGAAAGCCAATTCAGCTATGATGATTCATTTGTTTCACCATCTGAAGGTGGTGGAAAATTAGCATCTTATAAAGATCCATTTAAGACTTATACCGAAGCTGGAGGTGGTGCTACCTTTTATCATGATTATGATTCAAAGGGAGATGTTCGAACAAAAAAAGTTGCGTTAGCAAAATTTAAAGATAGATCAGATAAACAAGGTTTTAAATCCAAGGCAGCTGAAGTATTCGATAAAACAGGAAGAGCTGTAGAAATGGTTCAACCTGAAGAAAATGAAGCTGCGGCATCAAATATAGATGATAAAGCTATACTTGCAACTGTTATTGCAAAAGGACTTCTTGATGATCAAATAGATCGTTATGGAAAAATCCAAAAAGAAGTAAAAAGAGAGGTTAAACAGACAAAAAAAGAAATAAAACAAATTTCAGCTCCACCAGAAGATAGTCCTTTCTTAAGTTCTCAAGCTGTATTTCAAGATGATACTGCTTCATTTACAGATCGATACATGGGGATGTTTCGAGAGCAGGGAAAGGATTATAAGGGAAATGATTATTTTGATTTGATCTCAGCTGAAAATTCTAACTCTATTGATCCTAGAAACGTTGCTGCTATTAGAAAATCAATAGAAATGAAGATGGGAAAAGATAAGAATTCATCTTCTTCTATGTCTAGTGATGATTCAAAATTTTCAGATGAAACAAGTTTTGAAAAAGTAGATTCAATAAATGGAAGCTCACGTGTTGAATATGAGGTGGGAAATACAAAAGCCGAGGTTAGTACAGTTAATTCTAAATTTTCAAAGACAACAATTTCTGGGGAAGAAAATAAGGGAAAAAAATCTGTTGATTCTTACTTTGATGATAGTAATGGAACCAAAAAAGATCCAAAGAAGGTAAAAGAGGAAAAGCTAGAAAGAAAAAAATCTGAAGAGAAAGCCACAAAAAAAGCAAAAGAAAAAGCTAGGAAAAAAGCTGCAGCTACTGCTGCAGTTTCAAATATGCTTCGTGCAAAAAAAGAAATGCAAAATAGTTTGGGAAATATGTCTGGTGAAGTTTCTGGTGATCTATTAAAAGATGGTTCTTCAGGTATGTTAAGAGCTATTATGGATGGATTTAAGAGCTTTTTTATGAATAAGGTACGAGCATTTATATTAAAGGCTGTAGCTGCCATCTTTGGCGGCATTTTAACCTTTATAACATCGTTTTTACCAATTCTTTTACCAATTATTTGCGTTGTAGGTCTTATATCATCCTTCCTGGGTGTTTTTACAGATACAGAAATATATGAAGATGGTGATGGAATAACATATTATTCTTTAAGTGAAGCGGAAATAGATGAAATCATTGAAAATGTCCGTTTGGCATATCCATATGATTTTAATTCGACTCAAGAAGATATACTCAGATATTCATTAAGTAAGGTAGGATGCAAGTATAACCAGGCTTACCATGCAAGAATGGACGTAGATATATTTGATTGTTCTTCTTTAGCTTATAGGTCCTATAAAGAAAATGGAATAGATATATCAAATAATGGAGTTTTTACAGCTTCTGAAGAATGTCGAATGGCTGACAATAGTGGTCACACAGCGAGTGATCTTCTTCCAGGAGATTTAATCTTTTATGGTGGAAGTGACAACGGAAGGTATAAAGGTGTTTATCATGTTGCAATATTCGTTGGTAATGGAAAAATGGTAGAAGCTAAAGGAAAGAATTATGGTGTTGTATATGGAGATGTACGAACGAATAATGTGGTCACAATAGGTCGCTATGCAGCTTAATTTTTGCATAAAGTGTAACAAATATAAAAACTATTAGTTTTCATGCGATATTTGTAAGAAAAAAATAGGTTATTCTTATTATATATCGGATTAAGGAGGTTTTTTACTATGGCAGATGAAATTGCACAGGTATGTCAACTAGAGATTGAAGGCGCAAAAATTGTGCTTAAAGGTTCTGTAAAAGTTATTGCGTGGCTTGCTCAGGCATTAAAGGCCTTAATGGAAAAAGGAGCTACGAAACTAACTGAACATAAAGGTGAAAAGAGCATGAAAGATATATGGAAGTTAAGTAAAGATGCTCCACCACAAGTTATTGTTATAGATGATGCTGATCTAAAAAATGTTTTAGCAGCTGCAGAAAAAGCTGGTTTAAGATGGTGTCCTGTTCCTGATCTTAATGCGAACGATGGTAAAACACCAATTTGCATACCTCCACAGGATGCTGGTCTATTTTCTGCTATCGTACAGAGATATCTTACAGATGATATAACAGAGAGTCAGAAAATACTTAATTCATATAATGCGGATATTGCTGAATTAAAAGAAAAACTTCTTCATGCATCTCCTGAAAAAAGAAATGAAATCAGGTCAAAAATTGAAAATATTGAACAAGCACGTGATGAATTGCTAGCTATTATGGATGATAAAAAGAATACATTAGAGAAAGGTTGTACTTTATCATTTCAGGATTATCTTTCATCCGGAGCAGGTACAGAGTTTGAAAAGGATCCTGAAAAAGCTATGGCTGAATACGAGAAAGGAGTTGATATTGCACCTTCTTTCTCAGCAGTAGAATGTATGCAGCCTATTAGAAATAAAGCTCTTATGCCTGATTCTAAAATTAGATTCTATGTTCCTGAAGTAGGCGTTTCTGTCACACGTGAGTTCATGATTGAAGATGGTGTGGTTTATTCGAACTATTCATTTAAAACTGATAAAGGAGAAATGTTTGAGTTTACAGATAAAGGGAAAACAAAAGAAGAATGGAATACGTCTGTACTACCAGAGATGTTGGATAAAGCTGGTATTTTAGAAGATACAAAATGTAGGGTATTTGATTCGAAAGAACGATTAGCAGCATATTCAAAATATTTCAATAATGTTTTATTGAATTCTGAGGTTAAATTAACGGAGGAGGGTAAGCTGGTTTTTAGTTCTGCAGAGGTTGAGAAAGAGATAAGATCTTCGGTAAATGATATGTTAAAAAGTATGGCCTCTGCGAAAGTTGACGAGAATCAAGTTGAGTTAGTAATTCCACCAGAAAAGCTAGTTGCTAAACGTGGGAAAATCAATGTGATTGTTGATGAGAATACCACTTTTGTACTTAAAAATGTTAAGCCAGGACCAAAACAATATGATGGAAATTATAAAATTTCTATTAGCAAGGAATCTATGGTTACTATTCAAGAAAAGAGTAAACCAGCAAAAAAAGTTTCTGCAGAAGTTGCTTCTAAGGAATTACATTTAGCAAGACAAATGGCTGTTGCAAACTTTAGTGCTGCTCATAAGAGGTAATTAAAGTATGTCCAGAAATTCATCTATGATTATGAATGAACAGATGTCTGGAAAAGAAAAGTTTTTATATTACACAATTGGTTTTGTTGGTGTTTTGTATTTTTCAATTCTTGTTGGAGCTTCTTGGACACCAGAATGTACTTTTTCTGAATGGTGTAATAATTTTGTGGTTTTTATTATTCAAGAACATCATTTTATAGTAGGGTTTACTCGCATAACACCAACTGTAATAGGTATTTTTGAAGCTATATGGACACTAGGTTATCTGTTTCATATTACATCAATACAGCATCCCTATAGAGGACGTGAACATGGTGATGCTCATTGGGGGGATATTAAGAACTTTTCTAAAAGATTTGGAAATCATGATCAGAAAAATGTTGTCAAAGTTAATTTTGGTGATTGCACAGAACCTAAAGCTCCGGTATATGTAAATACTCATAATTATAACTTAGCAGAAAATATATATGTAAACATTGATAATAAGCTTACGTCTAACCTTAATATCCTTGTAGTGGGTCCACCTGGTACTGGTAAATCATTTAGATTAGCAAGACCTGTTTTGTCACAACTTGCAGGTAATTTTCTTGTTACAGATCCTAAAGGAGAACTAAGTAAGCAGACGGGCCAATTTTTTAAGGATAATGGATATGAGGTATTAGTTCTTAATATTGAATCTGAAGAATCTATGGTTAATAGTATTCATTTTAATCCGTTTAGATATCTTCGTAATGAGTCAGATATTTTATCACTAGCGCAGATTCTATTCAAAGCTACAAAAGATCCTGAATCTGATGGCGGTGGAGATGCGTTCTTTGAACAGTCAGCAGAAACATTATGTACGGATATTTTTTATTTAATGCATTATACATATCCAGAAGATCAAAAAGACTGGGAACATTTTGTTGAATTGCTTGAAAGTACTGTTGTTAAGGCTAATGAACAGACAGGTGGTATTGATAACTCGGATCCAAATGGTATTCTTAATCGTTTTGAGAGAGCAAATAAAAATTGGCTTGAGGGAAAATATACTGGTGGAGAACCGCAAAAGGAAAATTTAAAGGGTTTAGTAGATATTAGAAAATTCTATAATGGAGCGCAGGAAACTACGTCTTCAATTGTGGCTTCATTGGATGCACATTGTAGATATATGAAACTTAATTGTGTAAAAAAACTTCTCTCTGAAGATGAAATTGATATAAAAAATTCGTTTGGTTATTGTAAGAAAACGAAAGCTTCTCCAACTGGAAAGAGAATACTATTTATTGTTACATCTGAGGATAAAAGATATTATGACTGGATTACATCTATGGTTTATTCAATGTTTTTTGATGAATTATATCATTTAACAACTGTAGATCCATCATTACACGATACGTTACCGGAACATTTAACATTCCTTATGGATGAGTTTGCGAATGTAACTCTCCCAGATAGTTTTGTTGAAAAATTATCTACTATGCGTTCTAGAGGTATGAGTGCAATTGTTATTATCCAGAACCTTATTCAGCTAAAGAGAAAATTTCCCAAATTTGATATGGATAAGGACTTAATCGGTAATATGAGTATCATTGATATCCTGGGCGCACCTGATCAAGATTCTTGTGAATATTTGTCAAAAGCTTTCGGGACAATGACTATTCATAAACAGACTACAGGACTTACCAGGGGAGGACAAGGAAGTTCATCTGAGAATGAGGATGTAATGCAAAAACCTCTATTTTCAGCTGAAGATATGTATGGAATGAATAAAGATGGTCCATGTGCAATGATTGTAAAGGGTACAGATCCTTTATGGGTTTCTAAATGTCAATTTCAGAATTCTCCGTTATTGCCATTACTTACTCGAAAAAAGCCTTATATTATGGTCAGAAATGATGATATGGGAATTTTAAAGGAAATTGATCATGCAAGGTCCCCTTGTGAACAACAACCAGGAATGTTAGTTGGTGCTGAAGCAGAAGCATATCTAAAGTTGTGTGAAGAAGAAGGAATTAAGGTCACAACATTAACTATGGATGATATAGATAGTTTATCTGTTTTATGCAGAAGAAATACAGATTTAGTGTATAGAGATGCATCTACAGTAGAATTTCATGACAATCTTAAAAAAAATACAGAAAGAATATTGAAAGAGGAACGTGAAAGAGAATTAGATTTTGATTCATATTCAGAATCGGAAATGATCATTGTACAGATGTTAAAAAATAATGGCTTTAATGCAAAACAGATTAGAGCATTAGATTCATTAATACACTTGGGTGTTAAATATGATGAACTTACAACATTCTTTAATAATGAAATGGAATGTAGTGAAATACAATCTTTTGCAGAAAGATTGTCAAAAACAAAAATTAAGTATAATGGAGGAAATTAAGATGTTTAACAGAATTATTTCAAAGGTTAAAAAGGATGCTTCAGCAATTAAGAAGGCGGCTGCAAATACTATAGGTGCGCTTATTTTAGGATATGCAACTTTACCTACACCGGTTCTTGCTGCAGGCGGAGGATATACTGCTCCACTTGATAACCTGAAGACAATTTTGATTACAATTGCAGGTTCTGCAGGTGTAATTTTGGTTGTATATGGTGGCATTAGATTTGCTATTGCTTTTCAGAAAATGGATCAGAATGGTGAACATTCAGCTATATACACAATTATTGCGGGTGGTGTTCTTATTGGTTTATCAGCAGTTCTTGGTGTATTAGGTGTTTAATAGTATTTTCTTCCACCTCTGAATCCAGAGGTGGAAATATTTAGGAGGTTAGAGATTTGGCTGAAGCATTTGAGGCAATTTATAACTTAGGATATGCTTTTTGGAATAATATTGTCGGTATTGCAATGACATTATTTTCAACTTCACCTACAGCTGCTGCTGGTGGAGTTTATGCCACAGCACATAGTTTATATACAGCCATTACGGATATATCATTACCAATTGCAATTGTATTTTTTTTAATTGCTATTATAAAAGAAGTTACTGCAACTCCACCAGATCAGCAGATTCGAAGGTTTTTCAATGATGTAATTAAATTTGGAGTTATGGTAGGTATTTTAGCTAATTTATGGACTATTATGGGATACATTATACAAATAGCTGATGGTTTAACTACAAATCTGGTTACAGGTGCATCTTATTCAATGTCTTTACCATCGTCGTTAAGTACTTTGCTAACCGATATATTAACATTTAATTGGCCATCTGGAGATATTTGGGCAAAAGTTGAATACCTTTTAACTTTTGTAATGTGTGCAATTATTGCTTTACTGAGTTCTATTGCTACTCTTGTTATATTGGTTGCTTCATCTGTTTCAGTGCTTTCCAGTGCGTTTCAAAGAATCTTGAAACCATTGGTTATGTTACCATTTTCATGTGTTACGGTAGCTTTAGCTGCAGGTACAGGAGATGCTGAAAGAGTTGCTACAAGTTATTTAAAAACTTTTTTCGGCTTTTGTATAAGCGGTGCCTTTATGGTTATTTGTATATCTTTAGGTGCTGCTTTAGGAAACAGTTTATTGTCAATTGATATGACTTCATTCACGTCGAGTGATGCTGCTAAACTATTTGCAATAAGTGTTCAAGCTGCAATTATACCTATTATTATTGCAGGACTAGTTAAGTCATCAGATAGTATTATTAGTAAGTTTTTTTAATTAAGTGAGGGCATAAAAATATGGCAACGATGAATAGAAATGTTAATCTTGAAGAAGTTAATTCAGATGCATTTATGGGAATACCTTTTTTAAATTATCAAAGTGTTGTGCAGAAAATCGTATTTTGGGGTAGTGTGATTATTTCTGTAGCATGGAATGTGTTAGGTACGTTTTTATTTCATATAAATGCAAATATTATTATATTCAGTACCCTTATTCCACTTACAATAGGAGTTTTATTTGGTTGCAATTACAACCAGGACCTATCACTTATAGACTATATAAAACTTATTTTGTTTAGACCTTCAGCTGCGTTTGTTACAAAACCCACTGAAGATATGGAACAATTAAAACTTGAAATTATAAGGATTGATAAAGAAGAAGAGATGAAAGCAAAACAGAAAAAGGTTACTGCAGAATCGCAGCAAAGATTGCTTATCAGGTTCTTGGTTGGGGCATTAATTGTGGTAATACTCTTTATTATCTTCTTAATTGTCTTAGCTTCATCCAATAATGATGTTTTACATCATATTATAGAAATGTAGTGGAGTGATTTATGGGAAAAAGGATTCTTTGGATTTTTATAGCCTTTATAGGTCTATTTACAATTATATATGCACTTATTTCAACAGGGGTAATAAGGCTTGATACAGCTGATTCAATGCAGGAAGAATTACCAGAAGCAATAATATCTGTTGAAGATCTTGAAGATGGTAAATTTTATGTATGGCATGATAATCAATATTCGCTAGAGCATGATCTTGAAGGTGCTGTGGATCCAGATGTGTTTAAAATTTGTCCGGAAGGAACTGTAAACTGGGTTAAGAATAAAAATGCAAATCATACCATTTGGTTTTCCAGTGATGAAGATAATGATATTCCAACATTGTTTCCAGGAGATCAGCTAATATATGTTTCTAAAACAAGCACTCCAGGAGAAAATGATTCTATTCTCGAAGATGGAAATATTAAGTGGGAAAGATATGCTGATTATGGTTATTCTATTGGTGTGGCCAATTTATCAGCTGATAAAAGCGGACATTATTATATTGAATATAATTCTGATCATGGTTATGAAGGATTTATTAATAAAAAAACAAATGCAAAAGATGTATCTGACTTTAAGAATTTTGTAGGTTCAAGAATTTATATTGATAAAGTTGGAAACCAAGATGTAAGAAATGGTTTAGTTAGTGCAGGTGGAACAATTACTGGTCTTACTAAAAATGCAGACTACCTTTGTAAATGGTATAAAGGAACTTATGTAAGTGATTTTAAGTTATCGGCAAATTCGCATGTGTTTAGTATTCTTGAGTCTTTTATGACACATAATTGGGAATTTGTTGCAAATGATACAAATTTAAGTGATATACACAGTTGTATTACAATAACTATTCCAAATCATTTTAAGAGTGGTTATTATTATATCGCAGGTACTGGGTTATTTAGATATGTAAGTATGGAGGACATCTCAATTTATAATGGTAGCGCATATGATCCTCATGTAAATTGGAATGATCCTATTATTTTGTATGATGAACATGGATTGGTTATGTATGATCCATTCCAGAATATTGATGAAAGAGATAGAATGGGAGCAGGAACAAGTACAAGTAATGGATCTACAGTTGTAAATCCAAATTACAATGAGCAGATATATCATTCGGATTTTAAGATTATTACAGATCCTAATATAAATCAGCCAGATGTTGGAGCCGAGGGTTATGAAGATTTTGATGATGAAATCGTTCGAAAGTCTGATGAAGAATATTTTGAAGACTATGAATATGATGAAGATCTTGAAGGTTCTACAGATAACTTTGATGATTTAAATGGTGAAGTTACAGCTGAATAAATAATGATTAATGAACTTCGTGTCGTAGTGGCACGAAGTTTTTGCTTTTTAATCAACAAAAATCGAAAATTATAGCCTTTATAGTGCAAATATAAGGTTTTTCGTAATTTATAATTCTATATAGTCGCAATATTAACAATTTATTTAAGGAAGGGTAAGCAATGGAAAATATCAGAGTAATTTATTCCAAGGACTTAATCGATGCCGAAATAAAATCATTTATGGAACGTATTAATTCTAATAATGATTATTTATATAAGCATCTTGGCAAATGGTTAAATAAAGAAAACTCTCCTGGCATTAGATATGACGTTCTTAAATACGTTTCAGAAAACATAGAGAGTATTCCTAAAGATAATCAGTTTGCGTTTTATCTTGCAGATTTGTTTGGAAACACTCAAATGGGGCCGGATTATTATAGCTGGATAAGTGATTATTATAGTGACGAACATCCTGCAATTGATATTCAGGATTTTATGATTATATTGATTGATGCAGTTGAAAAGAATATTCCTCTTTCGGATATTAAAATATTTTTTTCTGAAGGCAAGGATGATTTTATGGCTGTTTATCAGAAGGTTGATCACTATACAAATCCTGTATCTATTGAGAGTGATGTAGAAACAATTGATAGTAATCATTCTATTATTAGTTCAACTACTGAAACTTTAAAACCAGATCAGAAGCGTGATGATAATATGGTTTCTGTTTTTGGAGATCTGCTTACTGTAATGACTGCAGGAAAAAAGGAAGAAGAAAATAGTATTCTACCAATTCAACAGACTTTTACAAAAATGATTGCACAGCTGCAGTTGGATGTGAATGAAATTACAGGATTTTCAACTCATGTTATTCATGAATGGGAAACAGATAAAGAAAAAATTATAAGGCTTGAAGCTTTATACAATATTCAGCAGCGAATGTTAATGAGCCAGCAACAGAAACTATATGAGGCTCGTAGCGAAATTGATCGTCTAAACAAGCAATTACAGGATGCAGAAAAAATGAAGCTTCACAATAAAACTATTAATCAAAAAGCCGAAGAACTTCAGAAATTACTTAGTCAGCAGTCTGGTGGAATGTTCTTAGATGATTAGAACCAATGGAGGAATAATTAATGATTGTATTAAGTGAATGTAGTGAAGATATTTTAAAAAGAATAAATGAACTTAATAATATCATTCCTTCTTTTATGAATAATGATGACGAAGAAGATACTACCTCTTTGGAAAATCCTTTTATTCGTTATATTCGAGAAAAAGGGATGATAAGTAATGATTTACTAGAGTTTCTGGAACATAGTGAATTTCTTCAGAATCTTACTCAGGAAACATTAGAGTATAGCATTAGATTGTATGATGCGCTAGCTCAAGTAGAATGGTATGGTTTCTTTCAAACTCTTTTTGATCAAGAAGGTGATAATTATGAAGAGTTCTATGAATTAGTTTTTCGGTGTTTCTCAAGTGGTATTGATTTTGAAAATACTTACAAAGTTTATGATGAGTGGAATCATGAAGATATTAATTCATTAAAAGATTTATATAGTGCTTTAATTGAATCTCACAATATACCTGATGAAAATGATTCAAGTGACGATCCTGTAAAATCTATTATTGAAGAAGAAGAAAAGAAAGCATTTAGACAGGCTGATGAAATGTTATCTGCTTCATATAAGGAACTTGTAGATCAGCAGAAAGATTATATAGACAGTCTTAAAGCTGATTTGAAAAAGGTAGAAGATAGATGTGAATTAGTTGAAGCAGAAAAAAGTAAATTATCAGAGCAGCTTTCAGAAATTTTTAATAATCTTGAAAATTCTTATGCTATTGGTCAAGAGAGCAAACGAGAAAATCTTAAGCTTAAAGCGGAAGTTGAGCACATTAGAAAAACTCTTGAAAGTAAAGATAAGTTTATTAAACAAAGTAAAGAAAAGAATTCTGAGTATATATTAAGAATTCAAGAACTTGATGAATTATATGAATTGGAAAAAACCAGAGTTTCTGATTTAGAATCAAGTGCTGCTCGTTTAAAAGCTTCTCTTGAAGAAAAAGAATCTATGATTGAATCTTTAACTCTGCAATTAAATGAAATGTCTTTAGCTGCTGAAAAGTATAGGCAGGAAATTGAATCATTATCTAAAGGTAAGCCAAACGTTTCTGAAGAAGAATTTTATGATGAAGATGATCCAGAAGAGGAATTTTTTGATGATTCTGTAAATCTTAATGATGATGATGTGGATGATTTCGTTAGTGAACCTGAAACTGAGGAAGAAATCATAGAAGAAGTTGAAGAAGAAGTAGATAAAGATATTGAATATTTTGATATCGTTCCTTTTAAACAAAATACAGAGGTTGTTAGAAAGAAAAGTAATTGGTTCTCAAGAATGCTCTTTAATTTTAGCAAGAAAAATTTTGTTAAACAGACAAGAGAAGAGCAAGAAGGAATGATTTTTGTAAAAATGATGGAACAGCAATTTCCTATGCAGACAGCAAAACTTGTTCGTCAGGCATTGAATAAGCTGGGTGATGCAATTCCATGCTTTGAACTATACAAACTTATATGCAATAACCCTTCTGATGATGAATTAGCATCATTTTTTGCAGAATATAGTTCTAGTATGGCAAGTGAATAAGAGAGGTAAATACGTTTAAATGAAAAAGAATAATTCTTTTTTTAAAAAATTTCTTTTTTTTATATTTTGGATATTGTTTTCCGCAATTTCTATTTTAGTAGCATATTGGGTGGCAGGAGCTATTCCTGATAACGGAGAAGGAGTGGGCTTTGGAATAAGATTTGTTGAAATTATTCAGTCCCCATTTGAAGATTACTTTAATGATTATTCTCCGATTGCAATGGTATTAGCTTTTATTATAAATGAAATTATATTTGGAATAATTTTTATTTCAAAATTTTCATTTAAAAACAATGCTGAAGAAGATGATGATATGGACGTGTTCCAGGAAGATGTTCCTAGAAGACCAAGAATTAATCAAGAAATAGAAAAAGATAATACAGAAGAAAAATCCATGACAAAATCTCAGGAATTTGAATGGTCAGAACCGGATGAAGAATACTGGAAGAAGTTAGCAGAAAAAGATGATAAGTCTAAGAAAAATATCGACGAAGATAAAGAAGAAAAAGAATTTGTAATGGACGATGGTATTTTCTTAAAAATGTTTAATGCTGGTTATGATATGAATCAGATTACTGCAATGATGGAATTAACGCAGTATATTCCTAAAATTGATGATATTCAATTAAAGAAAATGTTTAAGCCAAACATGAGTAGTGATGAGATAAGGGAATATATTGAAGTTTTTTACGGATAGGAGGAACTAATGAATTACGGAATGTTTACAGGCATTGTTTATAGTGTACCAACTGTTACATTAATTCCTTTAGCTGGAAGAGGACAGATTTTTGCTTGTAAGTTGGTTATTTGTTCAGAGGATACAGATGGAGAAAATGTGAAGTATGATTTTTTTGAATGTTTAGCTTTTGAAGATACAGCAAAATCTATTAATGATAGTTTTTCAAAAGGTTCAAGAATTAATGTAATGGGTAAGGTTAAGAATTTTACCTTTAAGGATGATAATAATACTCCTCATTTTACTCAGATTATTTTGATAGAACATGTAGACTCTGGAGAAACAATAGCTTTTGATAAGAAAGATAAAGTTGGCAAATTTCCTATTGTTGCTGATCTGGATGAAATGGATGAGTTATTTAAGGAAGTTTGTGAACAGGGGTTCCTATGTGTTGATGAAAACGATTATTTCAATATCGCTGCCAATAATATTAGTATGATAAAGTGATAAAAAGCGGGTTGAAATATACCTGCTTTTATGTTGTGAAAAAACAATAGATATTAAAAAAATAGCATATATATGTAAACAAAATAAGATGTTTTATTAGTTATCATATAAATGGTAATAAGCGAAGTGCTTATTATGTCTTTTTTCAAGATGGAGGTATTGTGATGTCAGAAAGTCAGGAAAATCTTAAGTTTGTAACTATTACATTAAGTGAGAAACAAATTGATTTTGAACATGCTCGTGTTAGCGAAAAGAATAATAAAGAGTATGTCAGAATTATGGGTCCGGATGGTGGTGTTTTCTTTTATCCAAAAGATAGTTTAAAGAAAAAGGAAAATGAAGATAAATATTATTTTTCTAGACCAGAAGGAACAGAAATTACTCTTATTTTTAGTGAAAGAGTAGAAGGTGTAGCTGAAGATGCACCAAACAGTGAAAAATGGAAAAATACAGAACAGGTTGTTAAGATTGAAGATCTTCATGAAATGTATGCAGAAGCAAAGCAAGCATTTAAGGAAGAAAAGCAGGCTGAAAGAGAAAATAGTCCTTTTGCATATGTTTCAATTCCTACTGAATGGGGAAAAGCTTTTTCAGGTAATGATGGTAAGGACTATATTTCTATTTCTTTCCCAGTTAGAGAAAATGGTGAATCGAATTATTATACCATGGTATTACCTGCAGATCAGTTTAAGGCTTCTGAGAGAGTAGAGGGAACAAGTTATTTTGGTCTTCCTAAGCATAAAAAAGATAGTGAAGAGGACTATATGGTTCAACTCACTCGTTCTGTTAAGAATGAGACTGGTGAATATGACAAGATTTCAATAGATATGAAGTCGGTTGAGGTTATTGAACATCTTAAGAGTGTTCAAAACAAAACAGAAGATATTGAAATTTCTGTGTCTGAAAAATTAGTTCATTATTTTGAACATGAAGGGAAAGAATTAGCTTCTGTTTCGGTTCCTGTTTTTGATAAAGCGCAGAATATTGATGTTTTTTACAATATTACCTTACCAAGTAATAGAGTGGTTGATGCCGAATATGAAGGCAAGAAGAAAGTTAGTGTTTCTCCAGATTTTGAATTTAATGCTAAGAGAAGTGTTAAAGATGAATCAACTGGTGAATATTCAGATATCGTTATTAAGATGACCGGAAAAGAGGTTGAGAGCCATTTTAAAGAGTCTAAATCACGATATAGGGAAACACACCAGGATGAATCTGAAGGACAGTCAGAGGGGGCGCAAACGCCCATAAATCATCATAGAAGAGGTAGATAAATGGCAAAGAAGTTTGATTTAGAGGAATTTAAGGAAAGATTATTTATTTCAGTTGTCAATTATTTTGAGAATAAAGATATTCTTAACAACGTTCCTCATGAAGTGAAAGGTGATTTTGCATTAATTCCTAGAGTATGTCTTGGCAATAAAAATGATGCAGGTATTTATTCTGAATCTGCATTAGTTAATGATGAATTGCTTCTTGAAATGGAAATTGATATGGATACAGTCATGGATATTGCAAAAAGTAATTCTAAGAACATATTCCCTGGGAAAATATGTAGTATTACAGATTATTTAGATCCAAGTGAAGGTGGCATGGCTCCTGACGGGGTTGTTGTTCCGCAGGTTTATGTATTGACTAACAATGTTGGAATTAATGGAGCAGCTGCTTTCTTTTATCAGCCGGATCTTGTTGAAAATTTATCCAGTATGATAGAAAAGGATCTTTTAATTTTTCCATCCGGTGAAAATGAAATGTTTTGTATTCCTGTAACAGGCCAGACTCAGTTGGGTGAATTACAGGAAATGTATACTGAAGCAATATCAGAACTTGGATTAGATGAGGAAAAGCCACTTTCGGCTAATGTCCTTAAATATGATTCTTTAACTCATATGGTCCAGCAAATGGATGGTAGCTCATTTAGTTTAAGTGAAAATATTAATAATGTACCAAGGGTACGACATAGTTCTAGATAGGAGGGTAAAATTTATGGACTATATTGCAGATGGTATTATGATTTCTCAGGCTCAGCCTGTAAAGGCAAATGGAAACGATTTAAATCGAATGAAGGCATATGCAAAGGGACTCGAAGACATGAATAGAAAAAATCGACTTACAGCATATGCTCAGGTTGCAAATAATAAGAAGGAGGACTAATACATATGGATTATAGTGCTTTTAAGGATTATATTGCAGAGAATATTAAGGAGTTCTTATCAGATAAGTATGCAGATAGCCAGGTTACAATACAGAGTGTAGTTAAGAATAACGAAACTCTAGACGCTATAACTATTACTAGTCCGGATACAAATGTTAGTCCTACTATTTATCTTAATAGTTATTTTGAACAGTATGAAAATGGTAAGTCGATGGATACTATTCTTGAGTCAATTGCAGCTGTAAGAGAAGAACATGAAGTTGATAGGGCTTTTGATGTTTCTAAAATTACTGAATATGATGAAGTAAAGGATAAAATCTACTGCAAATTGGTTGGTGTTGAAAACAATGAAAAAATGCTACAAGAAAGACCATATACTCTTGTTGGTGATGATCTTGCAGCTACTTATCATGTAAGCCTTGGTGAAGATTCAAATGGTTCGATGTCAGTACCTATTACAAATCAGCTGATGGAAAACTATGGATTAAGTCCAAAGCAGCTTCATTTTTTGGCAATTCAGAATATGCCAACACTTTCACCTTCTACTTTTAAGGGTATGAATGAGGTTATGGCTGAAATGATGCTTCCACAGATGATTGCTGATTTTGATGGAGATAGAGAAGCAGCTGAAGCAATGCTTAACTCTATGATTCCACCAGAAGATAAAATGTTTGTTTTAACAAATGTTGCTAAACTTAATGGAGCTTCATGTATGCTTGATACATCAATTATGGATAGTATTAAGGAAAGAGTAGGAGACTTCTTTATTTTACCTTCTAGTATTCATGAAGTATTAGTAGTACCAAAGAATGCAGGTATGGACCTATCAGAGCTTGAAGCAATGGTAAAAGAAGTTAATGCAACTCAGGTTGCGCCACAGGATAGATTATCTGATCATGTGTATGCATATGATGCTGAAGCTAAAGAGATCTATCGTGCAGATCTTGAAGATGAGCATAGAGCAAAGGTTGATGAAATGAGTCAGAGTACCACCAGAAAAGCTTCTGGCAGATAATATTAGATTTCGGAAGGCACTTTTCTAAGTTTCTTAGATTAGTGCCTTTTTTAAGGAGACAAAATGCGATTATTTATAGCAGAAAAAAAAGTATTGGGTGAAGCTATTGCATCTGCATTGGATGGAAAAGCTACAACAAAGGATTCGGTTATATATAAAGGGGATAATGTTATTGTTTGGTGTTCAGGACATCTTTTAACGTTGAGAGAACCTGAATCGTACAATGAGAAATATAAAAGTTGGAATATTGCAGATTTACCTATCTATTTTAATGATTGGCAAAATGCGGTACCAAAAGAGAATGCGGCTCGTGTTAAACAAATTGGTGAACTCATTAAATCTGCAGATGAAATTGTAAATTGTGGTGATATTGATGAAGAAGGGCAGCTACTTGTTGATGAGATATTAAGATGGTTTAAATATGCAGGACCATGTAAAAGACTAGATACAGCTAATACAACAGTAGATGCGTTAAAAAAAGCACTCTTAAAAATGAAAGATAATAAAGATTGCGAATTGGATGGTTGGAGTGCTTATGCGAGAGAAGTCGCAGATATGACATTTGGTATTAATTTTACCAGGTATTTTTCAAAAGTATATAATGCTAAGCTTCCTGTTGGAAGAGTTATGACTCCAACATTGGGACTAGTTGTAAATAGAGATCAAGCAATTGAGGGACATAAAAAATCCTATTATTACAATCTTTATGTTGATTCTTTAGTGAAAGAAAAAACTGTTAGATTGAGGTTTATTCCTGAAAAAGATTTAGATATTCTTGAAGATGGTAAATTCTTATCAGATGATTTTCTTAAGCAATTATCAAAAGATATTGTGAATACAGATGGTACATATGAAGTAAAAAAAGAAAATTTATCTGAAACTGCACCTTTACCATTTAATTTAACAACTTTAAACAGCTATTGTGGTAAAAAGTGGGGATATAATCCAGATAAAGTTATGAAAATAACACAATCATTAAGAGATGATTATTCAGCTATTACTTACAATAGATCAGATTGCCAGTATCTTTCTATGGAACACTTTAAAGAAGCTCCTAATACAATTGCTGCTATTTGCTCAAATTTAAATACCTCTGCTGACAGTTTTAATACATCTAAAGCGGGTAGATGCTTTAATGATGCAAATATTACAGCACATTTTGCTATTATTCCTACAAATCAGAAATTTGATATCAATAAGCTGTCTAAAGAGCAGATGAATGTGTATTTAGCAATTTGTAAATATTACCTTATACAGTTTCTTCCTAATTGTAAAAAGGAAAAAACTATAATGTGTCTTCCTATTACATTTAAAGGAAAAATTGTTGGTAAATTAGAAGCTACTGCATCAAAGATTGTTTCAGCAGGTTTTAGAGCTATGCTTGGATCCGAAGAAAAGGAAGAAGATGATGACGAAGTAGCTGATATTATTGGGTTTGCTGAAGGTAAATATAATGGAATAGTTAAAAATACTGAAATTCAGCAAAAAGAAACAAAACCACCACAGAGATATACACAGACTTCTTTATTTGTTGATATGACTCGTATTAGCAAATATGTTGATGATCCAGAGATTAAAAAACTTCTTCTTGAAAAAGATAAAGAGAAAAAAGGTGAAAATGGATCGATTGGAACAAGTGCAACACGTGCAGAAATTATTAAGAAGCTTATTGCTATCGGTTTTCTTGAAGAAAAGAAAGAAGGTAAAAAAGAGATCTTAATATCAACAGATAAAGGACGAAAATTTTACAGTTTGCTTCCAGATGAAATAAAGAAGGCAGATACAACAGCTAAATGGTGGGTTATTCAAGAAGATATTAAGACTGGTTCAGCTTCTTACAAAGATTTAACGGAAGGTGTTGTGGACCTTATTAAATCAATAATGACTACATTTACTGTAAATGAATCAGATGCTGCAGAATTTTCATTTAAGCCACAATCTTTATGTAAATGTCCTTCTTGTGGCCAAGATATATTAAAGGGAAAATTTGGCCCATATTGTAGCAATAAATGTGGGTTTAGACTTCAGTATGTATTTGGTAAGAAAGTAACTGAAAAACAATATATTTCACTTTGTAATGGCAAAAAAGTAAAAATTACTGGAATTCAGAAGAAAGATGGTTCAGGCACATTTGATGCCTTTGCTATTCCAAATGGTGTAGAGGATGTTACATATACATCAAAAGGCGAAACAATTAATGCGAAACAATTGAAACTTGAGATGAGTTTTAAATAGAGGTATTGCAAATGAAAGTTGATAATTTAGAAAATCTGATTGTGAATCAGTTGGAAAATATAAATAGCATAGATAAATTAAATGATTTTCTCAAGTTTTGTGGAGAAGGAAATCTTCATAACCTTTCAATTTCCAATTTATTAGCTGTTTATGCACAGAATCCAGAAGCAAAACTTCTTGGTTCATTTGAACAATGGAAGAAGAGAGGAAGATATCCTTTGCAAGGAACAGGAATTGCTATTTATCCAGGAAATACAGCTCATACTATGGGTAAATATTGTGATTACTTGTTTGATTTTTCAGACACAAAAGGAAGAGATATATCCGAAGTGTGGAGAGCAAGTGAATCAGATCTTGATAGTTTTATTTCTGCAGGTAATGGGTTGAGCTTTAATGAACGTGTTAAAGCTGATATTACAAATATCATTAATAACGAGTTGGATGAAAATTCAAGTGATCTTGTTTTCGATGATATAGAAAAAAGCAAAGCTATTAAGACGCTTCTTACAGAGTGTTCTTTAAAAATTTTTTTTCAAAGAAGTGGTAAAGACTATTCATTATCGGCTGAAAGTAATCAGTCATTTGATAAGTATTGTAAGGGTAATACTATGCTTTTTATGAAGCTTTTAAGCGTTACTCAAAAAATAGCGCATTTAGAGATTAATAAATTAAATTATCATGTTCAGAACGAACTAAGGAGGGCAAATGATAACATCAGTGATAGACGAACTTATTCCAGAAATACAGCAGAATCAGCAGATAGAAGATATGAAACTAGAGAAAATAGAAATGAATCAAGGTCTGCAGGAAGTACTCCAGGGAATGAGTCCACAGGGAATGAAAGTAATGAAGTTCTTACAGGAAGTATATCCGGAACAGATTCCAATAATGTTAGCAAAGAAGACTTTGAAGGAATTTCTTCTTCAGAGATCAGCAGAAGCAATGGAAATGTTTCAATCTCTACATCAGAAGATGCAGGACGAGGAGAAGGTTTGGAACATGGATATGATGTCGAGGATCCAAGTAGAAACGAGAATATCACAGCAGATATGGGAGCAGATAGATCAGGAGATTCTATATCGTCCTCTACAGTTTTAGAAACAGAAAATGTTGGTGAAGATGAATATGGTCAGCTTAACATATTTTCCTATATGGAGTCAGTTTCTGATAATAATATGACTACTGCTTCGATTGAAGTTGATGATAGATCTACTTCTATACCTATTTTTTCAGCAAAAGATGCAGAAATTATCAGATTAAGTCAGCATGTAGATGAAATATTGTTAGCAGCTAGTGCAGGTTATAATTTAGCTTCAAGAAATGCTATTTATAATTATTTTGTTACTAGATGGGATAATATAGATCATGAAAAAGCAGCTGAATTTATTAAGAAGCAGTTAACTGGGTATTTAGGTTTCAAATTTGATAATGGTGATGTAAGTGTTTATTACTCTGAAGATGGTATGCAACTTAAATCGGGTACACAGGGTGCTAGATATAACAGTACAATGACAGTCGATTGGAACACTATCGAAGAGAGAATTTATAAAATGATATCTGAAAATCGTTTTATGGATAAAACATCAGATATTATTGCTTCTAATGCAGATCTGAAATCACTTATTGAAGATATAATTTATTATTTTAAAGATGGTTTTTCTATAGAAAAAGATGAACTACCAGAAATTTTTAATTTTAGTAATCATCCAAAGACAGAAGTTGCAGTTAGAGAAGCTTTACAGGATCCTGAAAAGGCAAAAGAACTTCTTGAAGCTGCAAAAGAGCTGTGGAATCGATGCGAAAGAGGAGAAATAGCAGCAAAGTGGCGTTATGCTCATGATTATGCAAGAGTGGAGCATTTAGAAGCCTGGATTAATGGTAGGGCAAGCTTTGAACTTCCAGATAAAATCGACATTCCTAATGTTGATTTTCTCCCAAATGATGCAATTATGTCTGCATTACATATGGATACTACACATGAAACTAGTAAAAAGTATAGATTTGAAGTTTATGAAGCATCAGAAGGTGGAACTAATCATGTAGAACTTGCAAAGTATATTAAAGATACTTATGGAGAAGGTGGTAGTAGTTATCAAGGCTATGGTAATTCTCATAGTGCTAAAGGTTTTAATGTATCCATTTCTCCAAATTGCTATGATACAAGCAAAGATTTAATCAGATCATATTCAAATGCAGAGGTTGCAAAATATCTCTGTAATCTTATTAAAACAGATTCTTTCTTAATGGATGATGAAAAGGCTTTATATGCCCCTTGGAAGGCTGAAAAAGACGCTTTAAAGTTAGCATCTGATACATTTAAGGCTGAGCTTGAAAAAGAGAAAAATAGGCTAAAAGAAGAGCAACAAACAGAGCATTTTAATTATGATTATCTTTCTGAATCTGAAAGGGCAGAGTTAGTAAAAGAGGTTATTAGATTATTTATTAATAATTCTAAGTTTGACTCTATAAGAGCTGACATGTCAGAGGTATTATCTTCAGATATTATTTCTTCAGAGGAGAAGGAAGAATTTGTACACAGTATTTTTGTTCTTAATCGTAGAAAGGTATTTAATCTTGTGGGTGCTGATTATGCTAGGATTGGAGCTTCTTACGGAAAGCACACACATTATTCAAATGATTTTCTGTTAGTATCACTTTTTCCTCAGAATTATATTAATACTGTGGGTTGGTGGTCTTCGACGAATTATGCAGAAATATCAATAGAAGAGATAACAAATGAACTTGTTGAATATTTCAAAGAAAATCCTGTAATCAAGGGTGTTACAGAAAACGAAGAAAGTGATTTATATTCAAGTCTTATAGATGAGTATAAAGAAAAAATTGATAAGAATACCAGGTATTCAGTACGTTTTGTTACTGATACTAATAAATATTGTATTTATGATAGCTTTTCAGATACTTTTGTTGCTGATAAGTCTTCAAATAATGCTATTTATTTTGATACTGAAAGTTTAGCACATGGTTATATCAAGGAATTAGAAAGTAATTCTAATGTTGTTAATGAAAACATACCTATAAGTGATGTTATTGAGGTCGCAGACAGTATTTCATTTAGTATTGATTTTACAGAGAATCCTATATTACATCAATTTTTGATAAATCATAATAATAACATTTCTTTTGCATTAGCAAATAAATTATTAGGGTATCTTGATGAAAAACAGCATATTGAACGTGAAAATCCAGATTTGGAAGTTGGTTGGTATGATAAAACTGATTTCCTAATAAAAGGTGTATTTAATGGTGAAGAAATGGAGTATGAAGGACGTTTTGATATCGGTGATGGTCCTGAAGCTCATAATTCTTCATTGTATGATCATATAGTGGGATATCAATCATATGTAGTAGAAAATAATCCATATAAACAATCTGCTGAAGAAATTGAAGAAAGAAGATTAAGTTTATCTAGTTGGAGCGAATTTCTTTCAAATTATATGGAACTAACAGATGAAGAACAACGTATTTATGATGAATTTGTATCTATTAATCCAATTCAATATCCAGTAGAACGTACTGAGGTTATTGATAATATAGGTTCGCCTGTAGAAGTGTTATCTACAGAAGTTAATGATATTGTTAGAAGTAATTATTCTGAATCATTTCATTATTCTGAAAATTGGACTCCTAATATTGGAAGTGATTCAGCTCGTTTTGAGAAAAATATAAAAGCAATTACTCTTTTAAAGTCACTTGAAGATGGAACATTGCAGCTAGATTCAAGTATTCAGGAACAACTTAGCCAATATGTTGGTTGGGGTGGTCTTTCTATGTATTTTGATGAAAATAGAGTTGATTTGACTTCTGACAGAGAAAGACTAAAAAGCCTTTTAACGGAAGAAGAATATAAAGCGGCTAGAGCTTCTTGTACTGATGCTTTCTATACTCCTAATGAAGTGATTTCTGGAATTTATCAAGCTCTTGAAAGATTTGGTTTTAATGGTGGTAATATTCTTGAACCATCTATGGGGATAGGAAATTTCTATAGTGGAATGAGTAAACAATTAGAAAATAATAGTAAGTTGTTTGGTGTTGAGTTAGATTCTATTTCCGGTAGAATAGCAAAACAACTTCATCCAAATTGTGATATTCAGATTTGTGGTATTGAAAATGCTAATTTGCAGAAGAATTTTTTTGATGTAGTTATAGGAAACGTACCTTTTGGAGAATATAAGGTATTTGACAAAGAATATAATAAAGAAAATTTTCTTATTCATGATTATTTCTTTGCAAAAGCGCTTGATTTGTGTGCTCCTGGTGGAATTGTGGCTTTTGTTACTTCAAAGGGTACACTTGATAAGAAGAATAGCAATGTTAGAAGATATATTTCTGAAAGAGCAGATTTTATAGGTGCTATTCGTTTGCCAAATACTACTTTTGCAGATTCAGCAAACACTGAAGTAACAAGTGACATTATTTTCTTAAAGAAAAAAGATTCACGTAGTCTAATACCGCAGGAATTTGAAACTGTAGAATATAATGGTCAGAATATTCCATTAAATAGTTATTTTATAACTAATCCAGATATGATGCTTGGTCATATGGAAGTAGATACCCAGAGATTTGGTCCAGATAGAGCATTATCTTATCTTGCTCCTAATCCTGGAAGTGATTTAGCAGAAGATATTTCCAATGCTGTTAAAAATCTTCCTATGAATATTTTTTCTGCAGAAGTAAGATCTCAGGATGATGATTTGGAAATTGAAAATATTGTAGAGAGTTTACCTGCAGATAGTTCTATTAAGAATTATACATATGTAATTCGTGATGATAAGGTTTATATGCGTGAAAACTCTCGTTTAATTTTACAGAGTCAGCTTAATGGAAAGCAGAT
>JAUNNN010000064.1 GCA_030531435.1 Lachnospiraceae bacterium | reverse complement strand
GAAGCTGTTGGTGACAGATGGAAAATGACAACTCCAATGCCAGAAGCTGTTAAAAACTTAGTAGTTATGAATGTTAACGAAGTTGAAAAGGTTTCAGCTTGTGTTGATTTCGTTTTCAGCGCTGTTGACATGACAAAAGAAGAAATTCGTGCAATTGAAGATGCATATGCTAAGACAGAAACTCCTGTAGTATCAAATAACTCAGCTCATCGTTGGACAGAGGATGTTCCTATGGTTATTCCTGAGATTAATCCAGAGCATATTGAAGTTATTGAATCACAGAAGAAGAGACTTGGTACAACAAGAGGTTTCGTAGCAGTTAAGCCTAACTGTTCAATCCAGAGTTATGCTCCAGTATTATTTGCTTGGAGAGAGTTTGAGCCATATGAAGTAGTTGCAACAACATATCAGGCTATTTCAGGTGCTGGTAAGACATTTAAAGATTGGCCAGAAATGGTAGAAAATGTTATCCCATACATTGGCGGCGAAGAAGAAAAGAGTGAGCAGGAGCCACTTAAGATTTACGGTCATATCGAAGATGGTAAGATTGTTAAGGCTACATCACCAGTTATTACAACACAGTGTATCCGTGTTCCTGTATTAAATGGTCATACAGCAGCTGTATTTGTAAAGTTCAAAAAGAAACCTACAAAAGAACAGCTTATTGCAAAGCTTAAAGAGTACAGCGGTGTTCCACAGGAGCTTAAGCTTCCTTCAGCACCTTCACAGTTTATCCAGGTTATGGAAGAAGACAACAGACCACAGGTTAAGCTTGATGTTGACTACGAGAACGGTATGGGAATCTCAATCGGACGTATTCGTGAAGATTCAGTTTACGATTACAAGTTTGTTGGATTATCACACAACACAGTTCGTGGTGCAGCAGGTGGAGCTGTTCTTTGTGCAGAATTACTTACAGCTAAAAAATATATTACTAAGAAATAATTTTTATGGAAGATTTAAAGTATCAGGTTGATCTACTAACTGCAATGAATGAGAAGCTGATGAACTCCGAGCATATTTACAGATTATGTTCGGAGTTTTCTGGCAACTTATTTATCTATTACAACTTAAGAGGAGACAGGCATACAGAGTTAATCGGTGACTGGGATGAGCTTACAGGAGAAAAAATTTCAAGACATCCTTACGATGAAAACTATATGCTTTCTTTTGTTTGTGATGAAGATCAGAAATTAGTTAAAGATAAAATTCTTGATCTTGATAAACGTGGTGAAGTGATTTCAAGCTGTGAATTTAAGTCAAGAAATAAACGTCTATGGTTTAGTGCATCAACTAAAGTTATTTTTGATGCAAATAGAAATCCAATTGAAAAGATAGTATGTCTTAAAAATATTACTAAACAGAAGCATGATTCAGAAGAAGTAGAATACTTTGCATATCATGATTCACTTACAAGCCTTTATAACAGAAATTTCTTTGTTATGCTTCTTCGTGAATTCGTTGAAAAAGCTGACGCAGAGAAAAATACTGTAGAGGTAATGCTTGTAGACATTGATAACTTCAAGAAAATTAATGATAGTCTTGGTCTTGTATATGGTGATGAGCTTGTACAGGACTTTGGACTTTTCTTAAAAGAATTCCAAAATGATTATGTTAAAGTTTGTCGTTTTGGTTCAGATGTATTTGGTATTGCAGTGTATAGTCCATGTGGAACAAGAAGCTGCGATATGATTTTTAAATCAATTAATGAAAGACTTAGAAAACCTTTTATTTTAACAAATAATACAGAAATAGCATTTTCTGTCAGTGCTGGTGTTTCAGAATATCCAGGTGGTGGAAAGAGTGCACTTGAATTAATTAAAAATACAGAAATCGTTCTTTATGTTTCAAAAGAGAAAAACAAAGGTGGTATTTCATATTTTGACGAATCAATGCTTAATAAATTCCTTGATGATATAAACATTGAGACTAAATTAAAAGATGCTATTTCAAATAATCAGTTCACAGTATACTTCCAGCCTTTATTTGATACAGAAGACGGAAAAATGCGTGGCGCAGAAGCGCTTTTAAGATGGCCTGATGATGAAGGCGGTTTTGTATGTGGGCCTAACGTATTTATTCCTCTTGCAGAGAAGAATGGTTCCATTATTTCTCTTGGAAATTTTGTATTTAGAGAGGTTTTTCAGGCTATTCATGATTGGAAGATTAAATATAGAGCAAATTTAATTATTTCAATAAATGTTTCAGCAATACAGCTTAAAAAAGATAATTTCATAGATGATATTCAAAAATATATGGATTTATATGAAGTAGATCCAGAATCACTTGAAATTGAAATTACAGAATCAGTTCTTATAAATAATTTTGATGAAACTCTTGAAAAGATTAAAACCCTAAGAAGAATGGGAATACGAGTATCCCTAGATGATTTTGGAACTGGATTTTCATCACTTTCATACCTTCGTCAGTTACCAATTAATACATTAAAAATTGATAAATCATTTGTTGATAACATCGAAAATGATGATAAAACAACAATGATTATTGGTTCGGTTATTGATATGGTGAAAAAACTTAATCTTGAGTCAGTTGCTGAAGGTGTAGAAGACAAAAATCAGCTTGATTTCTTAAAAGAACAGGGTTGTAACAACATTCAGGGTTATTTATTATCAAAACCTGTAACAAAAGCAGAATTTGAAAAATTAATAATTAAACAGCTCCCTTAGTATTATGGTATTTGGAAGAGAAAATGAAACAAAAGCTTTACAAAGGCTTTATGAAAAAGATATAAACGAAGCTGTTGTATTTTATGGCAGCAAAGATAATCAGGTTACTGATATAGTAAAGGATTTCATAAAAAATAAGGAATTCTTTTATTATGATGCTCTTCCTGTATCAAAAGAATGTCAGCTGGAAAAATTCTATAATGATATTGTTTCAGAGCTTCCAAAGCAGCAACAGGTTGAAGAAAAGAGCTATAGTGCAATTCTTCAGGCTATGCTTGATGTTAAATGCGAAAAGCGTATCGTAGTCATTTCAAATTTTCAGAACATTATTAAAACATCTCCTGAGTTTATGCCAGAGATTATAAAATGTTTAAATAATAAGTGGAGTAATCAGTCTGTACTATTTATTTTGTTGTCTGAAAACCCTTATTGGGTCGAAAAACAGATGGTTGAGAAAATAGGAGAGTCTGCTTATGAACTATCTGGATTAATTAAAGTACATGACCTTCCATTTATTGAATTTGTTAGATATTTTAAGAATTATTCGCTACTTGATTTAGTAACAGTATATTCAATTCTCGGTGGTAGAAATAAATATTTATATGAATGGGACTTAAAGGAATCTGTTCAGACAAATATTGAAAACTGCATTCTATCACAGGATTCTTATTTATTTGAAAAAGGGAAAAATCTTCTTCCAGAAGAATTAAGAGAACCCACTGTATATAATACTCTTTTATATACAATTGCCTCTGGCAAGGAAAAGCTTAACGATATACATAAAGCGACAAACTACTCAAGAGCTAAAATTAGTGTTTATTTAAACAACTTAATTGACTTTGATTTAGTAGAAAAGATTGATTCTTTTGATTCTCCAGGCCGTGAAAACGCCAGAAAAGGAATATATAGAATCAAGGACAGATATACTGCATTTTACTACAAATATGTATTTTCACATATTTCAGAGCTTAGCTTTATTAGTAAGGAAAAGTTCTATAAGAAATATATTGAATCAGATCTTATTTCATTCTCAGCTGATTCATTCAGACTTGTATGTGTTGAATATCTATCACTTCTTAACCGTATGAATAAACTTCCATATTCATTTGGTGAATTTGGATGCTGGATTGGCAAGGTTGGAGACATTGATATTGTTGCAGAAGATAAGGATGGAAATAATCTTATTGGGCTCTGTAACTGGGAAAATGAAACAATGACATATGAGGATTATGAATGGCTTACTTTCTGTGTTAAACAGGCTAAGCTTTCAGATGATGTATATTATTTATTCTCAAGAAATGACTTTGATGAGCGTCTGAAAGAAGAAGCTAATAACAACTCAAATATCTATTTAATCGATTCAACAATGCTTTAATTATGGGAAAGACTGTATTTATTACGGAGAAACCAAGCGTTGCCGCTCAGTTTGCTTCGGCTCTTAAACTTAATACAAAAAAATATGATGGGTATTTAGAATCAGAGAATACAATCATTACATGGTGTGTAGGCCATCTTGTAACAATGTCATATCCAGATGCATATGATATTAAATACAAGAAATGGTCTTTTTCTACTTTGCCATTTTTACCAGATGAGTATAAATACGAGGTAATTGGAAGTGCCTCAAAGCAATACAGTATTGTAAGTAAAATTTTAACAAGAGCTGATGTTGATACAATTTATGTGTGTACTGACTCAGGAAGAGAAGGAGAGTACATTTATAGGCTTGTTGAAAAACAAGCTAATGTATCTGGAAAAACAAGAAAACGTGTCTGGATTGACTCTCAGACTGATGAAGAAATAATTCGTGGAATTAAAGAAGCAAAAGATTTATCAGAATATGATTCTTTATCAGATGCTGCATATCTTAGAGCAAAAGAAGATTACCTTATGGGTATTAACTTTTCAAGAGCACTATCACTTAAATATGGTGATTCTATAGCAAGCTTTCTTGGTATGAAATATGCTGTTATTTCTGTTGGACGTGTTATGACATGTGTACTTGGAATGGTAGTAAAAAGAGAGCGCGAAATTCGTGATTTTGTAAAGACATCCTTTTACCGTGTGAATGCAAATATTGCTTTAACTAGTGATACAGCAACATTTCCTGCTGAATTTAGAGCGGTTGAAGGCTCAAAATATTTTGAATCACCACTTTTATATTCTGAAAAAGGATTTAAAGAAAGAAAAACTGCTGAAAACATGATAGAAACACTGCCTAAAAGTGTTGTTTTGCAGTCAAAAGAGAAGAAAAAGGAAGTAAAAAATCCTCCTCTTTTATATAATCTTGCAGATTTGCAAAACGTTTGCTCAAAAGTATTTAAAATTGATCCAACAGAGACTCTAAAAATCATTCAGGAGCTTTATGAAAGAAAGCTTGTTACGTATCCAAGAACAGATGCAAGAGTTTTATCAACTGCTGTTGCAAAGGAGATTTACAAAAACATTTCAGGGCTTAAACGTTATTCTATTTGTTCAGCTATAGCTGAGGAAGCTTTAAATAATGAAAAATATAAAACTATAGCTAAGACAAAATATGTAAATGATAAACAAATAACTGACCACTATGCAGTTATTCCAACAGGACAGGGGTTAGAAGCTTTAGCTGGATTAAATGATTTATCATGTAAAGTATATGAGCTTATTGTAAGAAGATTTTTATCAATTTTCTTTGAACCAGCTGAATATCAGAAGATTTCACTTGTAGTTAAAGCGGATACAGAAAGCTTTTTCTCATCATTTAAAGTAATGACAAAGGAAGGATATCTTCCAATAACTGAATTCTCCTTTGCGAAGAAAAAAGATAAAAAGGATGAGAATACTGATTCTGAGACAGATAATCCAGATAAAGATAAAGAAGATGATGAAATAAAGGTTGATGCTTCCTTTATTGAAAAAATAAACAGCCTAAAACAGGGCGACAGTCTTACTGTTACTGATTATGAAATAAATGAAGGTGAAACATCCGCTCCAAAGCGATATACTTCTGGAACAATAATTACTGCAATGGAAAAAGCTGGTCAGCAGATCGAAGATAATGATGAATTTAGAGAACAGCTTAAAGGAAGCGGTATTGGAACATCAGCTACAAGAGCAGGCATTATTGAAAAACTTGTAAATAATAAATACATGAAAATCAATAAAAAGACGCAGGTAATTACTCCTGAGCTTCTTGGTGAAATGATTTTTGATGTAGTTGATAATTCAATTAGGCCAATGCTTGATCCAAAGCTTACAGCATCATGGGAAAAAGGATTATCACAGGTAGCTGAAGGTTCTACAGATGCAGGGGAATATATGGAAAAACTTAATTCATATGTTGCCAGACGTACTGAGTTTGTTAGAGGATTGAATAATCAAAGTGCATTGCGTACTTTATATAATAAATCTGCTGGATATTACAGCAGGAAATGAGGTTAATTATGGAAAATGCAAAAATTAAAAACCTGTATACATTAGACGAGACTATTGCTAAAGATTTTCTTAGTCAGTTTGAGTACCCATGGGAGGCCCTTCCAAAGATTTCAGCATATATAGTTGAACTTGGAAAAACTCTTCCAAAGGATGAATTTGAAAATAAAGGAGAAAACATCTGGATACATAAAGATGCAAAAGTTGCTCCTACAGCATGTTTAAATGGTCCATTAATTGTATGTAGCGGTGCAGAAATAAGACATTGTGCATTTGTTAGAGGTAATGCAATAGTTGGAGAAGGGGCAGTAGTTGGTAACTCAACTGAGCTTAAAAACGTTATTTTATTTAACAAAGTGCAAGTACCACATTATAACTATGTAGGTGATTCAATTCTTGGATTTAAGGCTCATATGGGCGCAGGATCAATTACATCAAATGTTAAATCAGATAAAACACTAGTTATTGTCAAAGATGGTACTGAAGCAATTGAAACAGGACTTAAGAAATTTGGGGCAATGCTTGGCGATAATGTTGAGGTTGGATGCAATTCCGTACTTAATCCTGGAACTGTTATTGGCCCAGAATCTAACGTGTATCCATGCTCATGCGTTCGTGGAGTAATTAAGAAAGGTTCCATATATAAAAATAAAACCGAAATAGTAAGTAAACACTAGATTTTTTATGTGTTTTATGAGAGAATATTCATTGGTCAATTTTAGTTCTTTTTTGAACTGATTATTTAAAATTATAAATTGAAAGGAGTTTTCACATGATTTATTCTAAGGAAGTTGAAGAAATGTGTACTGTACACCAGGGTGTTCATCATGGTGCTGCTCCCATTCCTGAAGAGGCAAAGTGGGTTAAGGCTAAAGAAGTAAAGGACATTTCTGGATACACACACGGTATTGGTTGGTGTGCACCTCAGCAGGGTGCTTGCAAACTTTCACTTAATGTTAAGGATGGTATTATTCAGGAGGCACTTGTTGAGACAATTGGTTGTTCTGGTATGACACATTCAGCAGCTATGGCAGCTGAAATTCTTCCTGGTCTTACAGTAATGGAAGCACTTAATACTGACCTTGTATGTGATGCTATTAATACAGCTATGAGAGAGTTATTCCTTCAGATCGTTTACGGTCGTTCACAGTCTGCTTTCTCAGAAGGTGGTCTTGCAATTGGTGCAGGTCTTGAAGATCTTGGTAAGGGTGCTCGTTCAATGGTTGGTACAACATA
>JAUNNN010000018.1 GCA_030531435.1 Lachnospiraceae bacterium | reverse complement strand
CTATAGTAATTTTTACACTTTTTTTCACTATCCTTATAACCAAGAACAATCTTAACTAACTTATCTCTATAATTATCCTTTTGCCCATTCTACAATATCGCTAATATCTTTGATGGCAAGTACAATTTTTGAATTGTCATTCTGTTCATAACAGAAATTAAATCGATAACATGCTCTACTTCCATCATCTCGAAGCACATGGTGGAAATATGATAATAACTCTTTACCTTTAAGCGCCTCTATAATCTTCTCTAATTTAGTCTCCTGAGCAAAGTCCTCCCTTTCCTCAGGGACAATAACATTCTCGGTCATAATGACATTGCCCTCTTCAAATGATATGTCTTGAACCTCTTTAAACGCCTTAAGCTCCTGGGAGAAGACATCCTTCATGTGAACGCGCCCTGTCTCAAGATCAAGCGCACCAATCATACTATATTCTTCACGGAGCCTTGCTATCATTTGGAATTCATCAGAAATCTCCTGACGCTGCTTCATTCGGTCAGCCATCGCCTTATCCAAATCCTGAGAATAATATATAACCTTGGATACTTCACCAGCTGCAGTTTCCACTCTCCAGAAAACAGCCTCTCTCCAGTCTCCATTTAAGAGCTGATATGCACAGGATATATGATCCTCTTCAAGCAATCTTCTCCTTAAATTCTCTATTGTTCCAACCTCTTCTCGAAGCTTCTGGAATTCATTTGCAACATAGGTCCTCGCAAAATACATATTTCTCAGCGAGTAAACACCTCTTTCTGCTTCATTTTCTGCAACACTGGTCTCACTTTTTTTCATAATTCGATATTCATCGAGTTCCAAATCAATAAGCAAAAGAGCTTCGTAAGAATCTGTTAAGATTTTCACCAGTGCATCCATCTCTTTTTTGAAGTTTTCCTCAGCAATAGCTCTCTTAAACTGTGGAAACTTTTTATAGAATTCCTGCTTGTCTGCATACATCATCTGCTCAGCTACAGTCGTAACCTTTTCAAGCTCATCGGTAACTCCAAAAGAATATCCAATTGAAGCAGTAGGAACAGTGTCTGCCTTAATTAAGTCCTCAAAGGCCTTAACTCTTGAATAGAAATCCTCTTCATCATCACCCGCGTATACTACAATAAATTCGTCTCCACTAACACGGTAACAGTTCCAATCTACGAAATTCTTTTTCAATTTCTCTGCAAAAGTACGAATATATACATTACCGGCTTCATGACCTTCTGTATCATTAACATACTTTAGTCTGTTCAAATCCCCAAACATAACTCCAACTGGTTTTTCACTCAGATTCAATGCAAATGAATTACAGAATGAACGATAGGAATAGAAATTTGCAAGGCCTGTCATCGTATCATAATTACAGTAGAATTCAAGCTCCTTATTATGTTCAAGTTCTTTAACATAAGCATCATGTACATCCTGGATATATAAAATTACTATCTGATTATCTTTTTGATATTCAGACGACTTCATAATTTCCATTATTACCCACTTGAATTCTTCATTCGTCTTTCTACGGTAACGGAATCTCATTCTCTCATCACTTTTTTCGAAATGTGATTTAATATTATTTATATCTGTAAACTTCAAATATGAGTCACAATCTTTTGGATCTACCTGTCCTGTTAATGCAAACTGTTTAAGCCACACAGATATTTTTTCTGAATATCCCTTTTGTGTATTTCTCTCATCCGCATACATTTTTAGTTCTGTATGTGAATCCTCTGTAAGATTAATTCGTAAAATCTTGTGATAGTTATTGGCTAATAACTGTAAAGAATCTTCAAGTGTAAAATTAGTATCCATAGGTATACCGCCTTCTTTGTTTATTCTTTATTGGGGCTAATAAGTTCTTTGTAAAGGAACATCTACATCCCTGCAAATATATCGACCACTACTGACGAAATGTTAAGTGCTTTGAAGGATTTAATTTGTATATTTTTATTTAAAAATGGCACTGTGAGATTTCACCTCACAATGCCATTTTCATTTATCATGGTTCCATCCAAGGAATAATTACTTTATTCACATTGTCATACCAACTGGATCCATTTTTTCTTAAAGTTGATTTCATTCCATTTACAACAACCGATCTTGCCTTAACTACAGATAGACTTGGGTTTCCAAGGTCTGCAGCAATACTACTTACATCATTTATTGTATAGAAATCGCCATTACTTTCACCAAGATACATCATTTCATGTCCTGGGAACTGCACAATAGCGCCTGCTGGACAGTATGCCTTGAAGAATACTTCTTTTTCTGTAGCTGTCATTGAAGAAACATCTACAACTCGACATCTCATTAAAGCCTGCCATGTAGTATTTCTAGGAAGTGATAATCCGAAACATGAATATACTTCTCGAATATATGATGAACAATCCTGTGAATCAAGTGAACCACCCCATCCATATCTATTTCCAAGCGACTTAAATGCCTGATTTAGTAGATTTTGTGATGTTAATGGTAAATAACCCACATTTACATCACGGCTGACTGGAATAAGTGCCTCTGACTTTATATAATTTCCATTCGCATCACGCCCTGGTAATGCAACTACATAGTTATAAAAACTAAGTCGTCCATCAACCATGCCAGGTGTATTAAGAAGCTCAAGCTTTGTTCCCATATGAAGATTAACCTGTGAATGGCTGACATTTGCTGTACTTGCCTCAGTAACAATCTTATCTCCAGTTACTACTAAGAATGCTGCAGGGTGCGTATTCATGTACCAGCTGTTTTTATCAGCACAAATCGCAACATCTGCTGTTGGTATCCATCCACTACACAATTCACTTTTAACATAAGTGAATTTACCATCTGCTGTTGTGAAGTAGCATAATACAGGATCATTGACAAATATAGCAGAGCTTACAAGGTTATCCCACTCAGGGTCTGATGGGTCATCTGACAACATATCCGCATATGGAAGATCCTTCATAACAGTTCGATTAACAATTATTCCATACTGAACCTGCATCAAACTTGCTGTTTTAGCTCCTAATATATTTCTTCTAATATTTTCATAATAAGAAGCAGCTACAGGCTGTCCATTTAAATAGAGTTTTGCAGGGTTTTTGAATCCACCTAATGAGCTCTTAAGTGAATCCCCATCAAAAACATCTGGCTCTAAGAATAATTCAGTAAGATTTGTTGGTGCAAAAGCATAATTTTTTTGATTTAATGCCACTATTTGACCTGCATTCATTAGGAGTGTGTTTCTTTCCCAATCATCTAGCCAATAGTCAGAATTAAGCATTCCATTATTTACTCCAGCCATATTTACATTTGATGCCGCAAGTACTGGCATACAATTCATAGCTGTAAGAATAGCCACCACAAATAATGCTATTATCCTTTTCTTTTGCATTTTGAGTTTCATAATCAGTTCCTCCCATAAGGTTTTAATATGACATATCATATATATTTAAATTTGCCTGTTTATTTTACTTTTACTTATAAAAAATGGAACAATAAGCATCACATAAACCAAACGAACAAAACGATCCAATACGTATCCAATAATGTTATGTGGAAGAATAGGTACTATTACATAAACAATAACAAAATACCCTATGATTCCTATTACGTAACAAGCAACACGTTCGATAGCATTTCCCTTTGGCTGATACTTTAACCATCTGCGATCAATAAACCATGAAATGAAAACTGCCATGGAAAATCCACAACCTTTATAAGTATCAATAGCCATTTTTAATGGATCTACGATTAAATTACCATCCGCATCATAATCTAAAGGATAGCCCTTTGTACCAGCATATATCATAACTCCAATACTAAGTAATATCCCCACTACAAGTACAACAATATCTAAATTTTTATTCTCGTCTACTTTTACGAGTACCCATCTTACAAAAAACAAAAGTATAACTGTACATCCACAACCTACTATTACATCCTGTGGAGTATGCACGCCTAAATAGTTCCTACTAAATGCCACCAATAGAATCATCAGTATCATTAAATAACGTAAAACTTTTGTTATTTTTTTATTTAATGCAATACTTCCAAATACCGCTGTAGCATTTGTTGTATGTCCACTAGGAAAAGAATAGCCAGTTGCTGTTGTCTTTGCGCCATCAACAGGTATTACTCGAGCATCTCTTATCCAAGGTCTGTATACACACGCAGTTACCTTTAGAAATCCATTTACTAATCGTCCTGTTCCCCAAGTCATCATTGTATAGATTCCCTGATTTTTATCTACACACCAGTAAATTGCGGCAACAATCATCATTGTAAGAAGTTCCTCACCATAAGTAGTGATATACGCCATAAATGAATTAAATATTCCATTTGTTGCTTCACGCATGTTTTGTAAAAATAATAAATATGCTATATCCATTTTTTGATGCTCCTTTACTCATAATTTCCATGAGTTTTCTTTTTTTTCAGTTATAATGATCTTACCAATCAGAGCCCCAATCTGAGGAATCTGAATCCCACGAATCACTACTACCCCAATCATAGTCACTACTATCATCACTATTACTGTAACTATGCGACTCCTGATATTCTTCGTACATATCTGTACTTTCAAAATCTGTAAGCTGAGTTTCCGAATCCCAATCAGGCGTATAGAAAAAATCATTCGCTGATGGAGTCTCTTTTATATCAGCAGGAACACTTGATGCATCAATAGGTGCCCAGTCATCATAACTATCGTAGTAATACCAGCCTGTATCAGAATCACCAGAAATATTATAGTAGGTTGTACCACCATAATTATAGTATCCCTTTGATGGGCTATGATCAAAAAGCATAACTAGGAAACCTATAATTACAAGGACTGCAAAAAAACCTACAACACTAACGGTCCCGAATACGGCTAATTTTTTAAGATTATTAAAAATATTATCAGCTTCGTTATTTTTACTTGAGATAGATTGACCTTTGCTGTTTTTCAGGTTTTTTTGTTGTATGATTTCCTGCTTAAGACGCATAAACAGTTCATTAACAGCATATGCCTCATCATTACCTTTATATCTAACGGCTCGTTCACCATTGTCTTTATTTTTATATACAACGAAGTTTCCGTCTTCGTCTTTGTAAATTCCAAAAGCACGAGGTTTCTTGTAATCAATACCTATAAAGAAACGTGTAGTTTCATAGGGTGGTAATCCTCTATCCATATACCACTTCTGTAATTCTGCTATTGTTTTTGGTGTTCCATTCGCAACTCTAACAACATGAGTATTGCTAGCTCCACAATTAGGGCATTCATCAACTGTATCGGGTATCATGCTACCACAGTATTCACATTTAATTTTCATAGGACTTAACTTTCCCTTCTCCATCGTTAAAAAAAACTGGACTTTTATAGTCTTATGTTACCACAAGGCTAAAATATCATTAAAAACTATTTATACAATGCCTTAATACATGCATTATTAGGCATAAAATCAAGGGCTAACTGCTCCTTTGTACTTTTTAGAGATAAATCCAACCACTTATCATCATATAGTACAAATGACTCACCCTCATGAGACACTGCTCGGTAATCATAATCATCATACATAAGAACAGATTCACCTTCTACTGGTGCCAGACCATGATAACTGATTACAACTGCAAAATCTTCTACTTCAAGTGGTTCTTTTAAATCTACAACATGATATCCCTTGATATCTTTCACACCATCTACACATGCCAATTTTTCTTCAAAGTTATCATCGTAAATTTCTATTGTATATTCCTGATTATCTACCTGTGTATAGGTTCCTACTGCAGCTAGAGTTCCCTTTTTATGGAATACATTTGCAATCGTACAAGTCTCTCCTGTTGAGATACATTTTTCATTTCCACAGTCATAGTAAGCTACATCACTATATTCTTTTGTCACATCATAAATCAGCTGAAAATTAACCAGTGATTCGTAGGAAACCCAATATGTTCCTTCATTTCCCCAGGCAACGGAGTCTGAATTTTGACATAACCACGCGCCATTATTCTTTGCAGGAACCTGGAAATAGTCCTTTGGAAAATTATCATCCCAACCAATAATGATTACCTCATGGTCCATATTATCAAAATTATTGTCATTCATTGTAAAATATCCATGAAACATACGTTGGTATTGTCCATTATCACAGATTTCTACAGTAAGTGGTCCATATTGCTTAATTGCATCCTTTACCTTATCTTCATCTCCATCCTCGTTATATCGTCGTCCGTGTTTTAAATAGTATCCATCATATCCACTTGCCAGCTTTCCACATACCATCCAGTCCCAACCGCCAATATCAAGTTTGTACTTTTTAACAAACCAGCCTTCTTCTTTCTCATCATCAAAAATTGACAAACACAAATCAGTTGCATCAATAGAAATCTTTTCCTGATACTGTTTGAAATAAACACCTTCCATTGAAGAAGTTGCTGCATTTGTCCAACAAGTTCCATGCTTCTGCTTTTTAACTTCTGGCGCCAAGCCCTCATCTATCAGAGAAAAATATCCACCGGACTCTTTATCTGGAACATACTTTTCCGTATCACTTTTTGGCAAAACTTCATCTTGAACTTTTTCTGGCGTTTCCTTAGGAATATCCTGCTCAACACTTTCTGTCTTATTAATTTCTTCGTTATTTGAAATATTAGCGTTGCAACCACATAGACTGACCGAAACGATTAATATCATTAAAGCAAATAGTATTTTATTATTTCTCACTGTAATTCATCCTTATTTTAAAAGATTAACAATGTCTTCTTTTGTAGCCAAACCATCTCTATATGCAGTTGCACATCCAGCGCATATGCCATACATAAATGCCCTTTCATAATCAGCGCTTCTAATGTATTCCGCAACAAATCCTGCAACCATTGAATCTCCGGCACCAACTGCATTTACAAGCTTTCCTGATGGTACATAATTTATGTGTATTTCATCATTTTCATCAATCAATACAGCACCATCAGCCCCAAAAGACACTAAAACATTCCTAGCGCCTTTTTCTTTAAGTATCTTCATGTATGGAATTGCTTCATCTTTTGAAGTGATTTTTACATTAAATAATGACATTAATTCATGTACATTTGGTTTTATTAAAAATGGTTTACATAAAACCGCGTTCGATAGTTGCTCACCCTCTGCATCAATAACTACATTAACACCCTTTTTAGAAAACATTTCGCAGATGTCTTTGTATACGAAATTTCCTAGTGATGCTGGTACACTTCCAGACAATACAATATAATCGTTAGCATTGCATTGACTGAGTTTTTCGACTATTTCGGTCAAATTTTTGTCACTTAACGCCGGACCAGTCCCATTTATCTCCGTTCCGTCATAGTTTTTTAGCTTTACATTTATTCTTGATAATCCATCCCTAAGTCTTATAAAATCATGTTTTATGCCGATTTCAGATACTCTTTTAGCAATCTCATCTCCTGTAAATCCTGCTATAAAGCCAAGCGCTACCGTGTCTATACCAAGATTATTCAAAACAGTTGAAACGTTTATACCCTTTCCACCAGGTAATATTGTCTCTTCGCATGTTCTATTTGTTTTCCCGATCTCAAAATCATTTACTGAAACATAATAATCAAGCGATGGGTTAAATGTAAGTGTATATACCATTATTTTTCATACCCCTGTTTTGCTTCAATAAGGCTTTTTATTGATGGTAGATATTCTCCAACGAGCATATCTCCTATGATTCCATTTGATGAACACATAGAGCTTGGTTTAGAAATATCCATTTCGTTTCCATCATAGTCAACAGCTTTTCCGCCAGCCTCTTCTACAATGATTTTCCCAGCTGCATAATCCCAAGGCTTCAACTCTGCCTCTGTATATGCATCTAATCTTCCGCATGCCACATATGCAAGCTCTATCGCTGCAGATCCAATTCTACGTATATCTGATATGTCCATAAACATTTTTTTATATGAATCAAAAACAAGATCAGTGTAATATTTATAATATGGCGATGAGCCAGCGCCTACAACTGCCTTAGACAGCTCCTTTTCAACACTACAGTGAATTCGCTCACCATTTAAATAAGCCCCTTTGCCTTTTTCTGCATAAAATAATTCATCAGACGTTGGTATATAGACTATGCCCATAACTAGCTCTTTATTATCAGCAAGTCCAAGGGAAATTGATGACCCATGAAAATCATGAATTAAATTAGTGGTACCATCAACAGGGTCTAGTATCCACACCTTTTTAGAAAAATCTATATCTGAATTATCCTTTTCTTCACCCATGAACTGTATGTCTGGATATTCTTCATTAAGTGCATTCATTATATAGTTTTGCACGTTAACATCGACCTTAGTAACGTAGTCTGCAGCGCCTTTAACAGTAATATTTGCTGATTCATCCCTGTCCATAAAAAGTGGCTTTGCTGATAACACTATTTCTTTAACTTTCTCAATATCTACTCTCATATCTATCCTTTTATATTCTTTTCTATATCATCTCTGTCCCATAATAATACGTCATTGGCTTCAGCCAGACTATATGCGTTCTTTGTAAAGTACGAATTTGTGACTACCATACAGCTATCTGCCTCGTAGTAATCTCTTGCTGCAACAACCTGCTGGATAGCTGCATTTCCCACTTTACCCTCATATCTTTTTGCCTGAACTACTAGTACTTCATCATTCTTTCTACAAATAAGATCCGCACCATAATCATTAGAAAGCGGAGTAAGTTCAACCCTGTATTTCATCTTTTCAAAATACTTCATTAAATATATCTCAAACTCTTCTCCACTCATCTTATCAATTTTTGATAATGATGACTTTAAGTATCTGACATTCGATAAATACTTAATAAATCTGTTTGCAAATAGCATAAGGATTGCACTGCATATAATGCTTATAACAACTGATAATTTTGCATGTGAAAAAACATGTTTTCTTACAAGTATCAGATATATTCCTTCTATTACTGTAGATATAAGAAGAATGACTATTATATATTCAAATAATAATTTGACCTTATTTCTCATAAGTTACAATCCCCATTTATTTATACAAATAAATTATGCTATAATCTCTATAGTTTTTCAATTAAAGAGTTGGAACCATCCAACGACATGCCGCCGGATGAATATGAGGGGGCAATACATATTATACAAGGAGACATTATTATGAAAATCACAACAAAACAGATTACTATAACAGCAGCTTTACTTGCTGTATGTATCGCCAGTCAGTTTTTCAAAAATATGAGCGTTTACATTACAGGTCCAATTATTAACGCGTGTATCGTATTAGCAGCATTATCTAGTGGTATGATTTGTGGGATAATTATCTCTATAATTACTCCTGTAACATCATTTTTCATTACAGGAAGCCCTATAATTGCTGCGATTCCACTTATTATGCCATGTATAATGATAGGAAATGCTATTTTGGCTGTTCTTGTTTCATTATTTGTGAAAAAAGGCGCTTCAAATAAAAACCTTGTTATCGGAATGGTACTAGGAAGTGTATTAAAAGCTTTATTTATGGGAATAGTTATTGCTTTAGCAATTATTCCGAATATGATTCCAGAAAAAATGGCTCCTAAAATGGCCGTTTTTCAGACAACTTTCTCAGTAACACAGCTTATTACAGCAGTTATTGGATGTGTACTCGCCTATATTATATGGATTCCACTCAAAAAGATTGTAGAAGAATAAAGATAAAAATGAGGGACGCTTCCTTTGTCATATGGAGTGTCCCTTTGTCATCATAAAATCAGCTGATTAAGTTCTCAATATCTTTCTTTGGTCTATATCCAACCATCATTTTTGCTATTTTACCTTCTTTAAATAAAAGCAAAGTAGGCACGCTCATAACATTGTATGAGTCCGCTATTTCATCCTCTGTATCAATGTTTAACTTACAAACCTTGACTTTTCCATCATACTCTTTTGCTATTTCTGAGATAACTGGGCTAAGAGCTTTACATGGTCCACACCAATCAGCATAGAAGTCAACCAATACAGGTATATTGGATTTGATTACTTCCTTCTCAAAGTTATCTTTTGTTAAAATCACTTCTAACATAATCATACCTCCCAAAAACAAAACAGACAGGTGCCTAGCCCGCACCTGTCCTAAACAAACAATCCTTAATAATTCTCTTCGTGAACTTCAAAATACGCCTGTGGATGTGCACATGTTGGGCAAATGTCTGGTGCCTCTGTTCCCACAACGATATGGCCACAATTACGGCACTCCCAAACCTTAACTTCACTCTTCTTAAATACTTCCTGCATTTCTACATTCTTAAGAAGTGCTCTATATCTTTCCTCATGGTGTTTTTCTATAGCGGCAACAAGTCTAAACTTCTTTGCAAGCTCTGGGAAACCTTCCTCTTCTGCTGTTTTAGCAAATCCTTCATACATGTCTGTCCACTCGAAATTCTCGCCATTTGCTGCAGCCTCAAGATTTTCTGCAGTACTGCCTATTCCTTCAAGCTCCTTAAACCACATTTTTGCATGTTCTTTTTCATTATCAGCTGTCTTGAGAAAAAGAGCAGATATCTGCTCATATCCTTCCTTTTTAGCCTTTGAAGCAAAGTAAGTATACTTATTTCTTGCCTGAGATTCCCCCGCAAAGGCTGCCTCTAGATTCTTTTCTGTCTGTGTTCCTGAATATTTGCTCATTTTATCATACCTCCATTTACATATGTATTATTATTTCATCCACAATCCATGAAGATTGCAGTATGAATACGTTGATATTAGTTCATCTCCCTTGCAAAGTACAAAGCATGCCTTAGGAGAATCCCCTGGCTTTAGCATCTTACGCTGTGTTCCCTGTTTTGTTTCAATAACAATCCACTTAATATAATGGTCATCTGTCATTGGATGCTCATTCTCACCAACAACAACATTTACCACACAGTCATCGATAGAAACATAAGGCACATGCTTTTCTATTGCCGCATCTTCAGTGTTAGGCTTAATCTCTGTCATCTGCTGACCACAGCATCGCATTGGCATTCCGCTTTCATGTACCATTTCAACCAGATTCCCACATTTTTCACATAAATAAAACTTAAGTCCCATAGCTATTACCTCCTTAATAATCTGAACTTGTAAGCAATTATAAAGGTCGGTATATTATGCCAACAGCCTCTTTTCTATCCAATTTTCACTTATATTTATTTATAATTATATCACTTTGTTCTACTCAGAAATTGTTTTGTTCTTGGATTATCTGAGTTAAAAAATTCATTTGCGGGCAAGTCTTCCACGACTTCACCTTCATCCATAAATACAATCCTGTCGGCAACATTACAAGCAAATCCCATTTCATGAGTAACAATAAGCATTGTCGTGCCTTCATCTGCCAGCTTTTTTATTACTTCAAGGACCTCAGTCGTTAACTCTGGATCAAGTGCACTTGTAGGTTCATCAAATAATAAAACTCTTGGGTTTGTCGCAATGGCGCGAGCTATAGCTACTCTTTGCTGCTGACCGCCTGATAATTCAGATGGATAAAAATCCTTTCTATCAAGAAGTCCTACCTTTGCAAGCATTTCTGTTGCAATAGTTTCCGCTTCCGCTTTATGCATTTTTCTTGCTGTAACAAGGCCTTCCATTACATTCTGCAATGCCGTCATATTATTAAAAACATTGTAACTTTGGAATACAAAGCCCATGTGCATTCTTAAGTCCTGTATCTGCTTCTTTGAAATATTAGTCATATCATAATGAAATTCATCTACTGTAATCTCACCTTGATCTGCCTTCTCTAAGAAGCTTACTAGCCTAAGAAGCGTTGTCTTTCCAGAACCACTAGGGCCCAAAATAGCAACAACTTCACCAGTATTAACCTTTATATCTATATTCTTTAAAACATCTGTATTTCCAAATGCTTTTTTTACATTTTTTACTTCAAGCATTCTACACCGATACCTTTTTTCCAAGTAATGACTGACTGCCTTTTGATTTCCACTTAAGTTTTTCTTCTATTATACCCTGAAGCCATGTAAGCACTGTACAGAACATTAAGTAAATGAGCGCCGCTTCACAATATAGAGCAAATGGCTCATATGTTCTTGCGGCTATCTGCTGAGCAGAAGTAAATAACTCTGTAACTGTGATACTTGAGGCTAGAGATGTATCCTTAACTAGCGAAATCAAATTATTAAATAATGACGGGAATGCAATAGGAAATGCCTGAGGCAATACTACTCTGAACATAGTTTGAGCAGGGGTCAACCCAATCAAATACGCTGCCTCTGTCTGTCCTCTTGGGACTGCTAAAATAGCTGCCCTTAGAACCTCCGCATTATACGCTGCAAGATTCATTCCAAAGGCAATTACCGCCGCTGGAAATGCATCTATCATAATTCCAATTGATGGCATACCAAAGAAAATAATAAACAACTGTACAATAAGAGGTGTTCCTCTGAATATCCAAATATATATTTGAGAAACCTGCTTAAGCACCTTAACATCGGCCACTTGCACAACAGCAAGCATGACAGCTAATACCATGCTAAATAGAAAAGCAAGCAATGTTAATGGTATTGTTACTTTTATTCCGGGAATTAATATCTTTGTAAATGAATTTATTAGTATATTTAATAATCTATCTGACATGCACTCTTATCTAAAAAACAGCCGGGCCAAAGCCCGGCATATAAACTACTTTGAAATATCAGCTCCGAAATACTTTTCAGATAATGCTGATAATGTACCATCTGCTCTTAGCTCATCTATTGCTTTATCAATAGCTTCTTTAAGTTTAGCTGTTTCTTCGCCTTTTCGCAATGGTATTGATACAGATGATGCATCTTCCGTTAATGCAGCAATCTTGATTTCAGCATCTGGATGCTGACCCATGTAATCGTAATATGAAACTTCTGCATTAAGAGTAGCATCAACACGTCCAGATAAAACCATATCAATTGTCTCTGATAATGTATCTACGCCCTGACACTCAGCGCCATACTCCTCCGCAAGAAGCATGTATGTACTATTAAGACTGTTAGCTGTTTTCTTACCCTTTAAGTCTTCAAAGGTTTTGATTTCATCGTTGTTAGTTGGAGTAATTAATGCTGTCTTAATATATGCATATGGTGTTGTGAAATCATACTTTTCACTTCTTTCATCAGTAATCTCAACACCATTAATAATCAAGTCATATCTTCCTGTGTCAAGTCCTGTGAATAATCCGTCCCATTCACCCTCAACAAATTCAGCTTCAACACCAAGCTTTTCAGCGATTGCCTTACCAACTTCTGTATCAAAACCTACAAGCTCTCCGCTTTCATCATGATATGTCCAAGGAGCCCATGCACCTTCCATTGCAATGACTACTTTTCCTTCGCTTTTGATCTTGTCAAGCTGATCTCCTGATGCCTTCTTACCACATCCTGTTAGTGTAGCTATTAATCCGGCTACGAGTAAAACACTAATTAATTTTTTCATAATTTTCCTCATTTCATCTAATCCAATCGACCTTTAGAGTATATCAGAACATTCACCTATATATCAACTAGGATATAAAATCGTGGTATGTACACAATGAGGAAATGCTTACAGCATTTCTCTGATGCCTCAGAGCCGGCGGGCTCCCACGATATAAAATCGTGGTATGTACACAAACGGGCGACAGCCTGTGGATAGCCGTCGCCCTGAAGGAGAAGTGTATAGAAACAAATATATAGGAAAGCCATACGGCTATCTGACGATTAACTCTGTATAAACTATATAACGAATATGTGTTTATTTTGTATTCAAATTGTGTCCATTTTGTGATTTTTTTCTCAGAATATGTACCTTTTTTTCTCTTTTCTATACATATCTTTTTAGATGAACGTACACTCTGTCCTTTCTTGTCTTTCCACCTTCACCAATATATACAAATTTTCCATATCCACGTATAGAGAAGGTACTGTCTGGCTTTAATAACATGCTATTATTTTCGCATATCCTATTATTGTGAAGTACCTTTTTTTCACGAAATAACTCAATTGTTTTACCTCTTGAAAGCTTACAAATAGCAGCAACAATTGCATCAAACCTCGGTGAACTCACAAGAATATCAAAATCTTCAAGTTCCTTCTTCAAATCAGGTATATCACTAAAAACCTTTGTGATTTTGACACTTGTATGCTTAATTCTAGTTATTTCAGAAATAATGTAATCAGCTATTTCATTAAGACAGAATACATACGCTTTCTTGCCTTTTATTACAATATCTCCAATAACATTACGTTTTATTCCAAGATTCATAATAGAACCAAGATAATCTCTGTGTGATAAGTCATCTGAAAACTTTTCGATGAGCGGTTCAATGCATAAAATTGTGATAGGATAGTCTTCTTCATATCCAAGACTTTCTACCGATCCAAACCTTAACACCTGTCTTTCTACACATTCACTTCCGCCAAAAAATTCATAGTCAACATGCTTAATTTCAGAACGAATAGTGTCAATAAGCGCTTGTTCATCAACGGATAAAAAGTTAGAAAATGAATATCTATTTTGCGTATATGAAATATTGGCAAGATCTTTTATTCGATTTAAAAAAACTTTATCTTCTTCCTGCATTACAAATATCTCTAATTACAGTCTTCACCCTCAAAATTAAATAATTTCCCTGTTGCAAAGGGGCTTCCAACATCACATCTTCCATGATGATATTTCTTTTCTGACTGTCCCTCGTCTATTTCATCTGACATATCTATTTTTAATCTGGATACACCCGAATTCATCATGGCATCAAGCTGATTTACTAAGTCATTCTCGTTCATATCTTTCTCCCTATAATAGCTACACCCCCTCAAAAGTCTCTACACTTTTAAGGAGGTGCTACGCTTTTAATATTTATATTATCATTTTTATGCTGGTCTTGCTAAATAATAACCTTGGAAATAATCTGCTCCAATTGATACTAAATAGTTGAATTCTTCCTCAGTTTCTACACCTTCAGCTACAACCTTAATATTTCTCGAATGCATCTCTTCTATTATACTAGCACAATTTGCCTGCTTACTTTCATCAGTATCAATACCAGATAATAAAGCTCTATCTAATTTAATGATATGAGGCTCCATTATTTTTACCTTTTCCATATCATTAAATCCGGCACCGAAATCGTCTAATGCCACTATAGATTTTCCAATTGCGGCAACTTCTTTTTTCTTAAGGGACTTACTAAGAGAAAAATGTGGATACTCAAGCATTTCTATCATTAGTATGCTTTCCTCATCCCCATAATACTCAACAAAAGTCTTAGCTTCATCTTCTGTAAAACACTCACAAGGAAATGAATTAACCGAAAACTTTTCTTTATAACCACGTAAAAAGTATTCCTGTGTAGCACCCCAGAAAGTAGCTACCTCTAATACATGTAATTCATCTCGCTTAATGTATTCTTCTATTAATTCAGTAACATTCATATCTACAGGACGCATTAATGCTTCATGAGCAAAAATTGTTTTCCCATCTGGATAAAATATTGGCTGAAATACATAGTTTATTTGCAGTTCTGATAATGCTTTTAATATTTCTTTGTCTAAAGGCAAGTCTTCATAATAAATCATAAATAACACCTATCTGTCTTCATTTTTGTCACTACACCGGCTTGTCTCAAATTACTCATATTGTACATTAAACATGGGCTATTTATCAATCAATACATCACATATTGTTTATTTATTTTTCATTTATAGATGAACCTATTATTGCTTCTACAAAATATAGTGTTTTTGTATATAAAATCAGTGATATAATTATCATAAAAGATTTTGACTATACACAGAAAACGAGGATATTAAGGTGACATTTAAACTATTAAATAAGTCTGAGGTAGAGAAAATATATAATTCTCACATGATAAATGATTTCCCTGAAAATGAGCTCAAACCAATTAGTTCTATCTTTGAAATGATGGACGACAATTCGTATGAGCCACTTGGTATTATGGAAGAGGGAAATCTTATTGGGTACGCATTTAATTTAATATTAAATGGCACAAATTATATCCTTCTTGATTACCTTGCAATCTTTAATGAACTTCGCGGGAAAGCTTTAGGAAGTAGAACCCTTAGCGCATTAAAAAAAGAATATCCCGACAAAGTTATTTTTATTGAATCCGAAAATCCAGAATTTATGGAAGAAAAGTATGTGCCTAAAAAGCGCATGAAATTCTACCAAAAAAATGGATGCATAGATACCTTCGTCCGCTCAGAAATTTGGGGTGCTCCATATATAAATATGTATATTTCCAATATGGATACTTCCCTTACTAAGTCAGACTGTATGAGTGCCATAAAAGGCTTTTACAAATACATGATAAAAAACGAAAAACTATATAATGAGAAAGTAAAAATAAACTAAATACTATATTGTTATTCCAAATTCTTCTGGTCTGAATCTTGGACATACATTATCCTTAGTGCTTATAACAGAAGCAGAAAGTCTTGTACCTATTTCACAAGACTCTTTAAGGGTTTTACCATAAGTAATTCCTGCTGTAACACCTGAGAAAAATGCATCACCAGCTCCAGTTGTATCGACTACATCAACTTTTAGGGCTGGGCATATTCCAGCTTCACCATCTTCTGAATAATAAACTGCTCCCTTCTCGCCCATAGTTACCACCATTTTTCTGATTCCTGCGCGCTGTGACAAAGTAGGAAGCTGTTTAAGAAGCTCCTCCGGAGTAAGATCTTCTAATTCTTTCATAAATAGCATTCCTGATTCCAACTGATTACAAACGAAACAATCGAGTTTTTGGAAAAAATCCCTTCTCTCAAGGGCTATAGACATATTGGAAATAACCGCAAATACCTGCTTATTGTGTTTTTGGGCAAGTCGAAATACTTCCTTAACAACATCTTTCTCAAGATCAAGCTCAAGTGCTATGCTGTCCGCATTTGAAACAATCTCATCACCATGTTCAAGTAATATGTCATAAATTGGCTGAAGATCAGGTCTTTTAGATATTGAGCCTGCAAGGTTTCCCGTATGGTCAAATATTGCTAGCCATACTCCCATTCCATCTTTTGTCTGCTTAACATATGTTGTATCAACCTTATGACGATTGAGCTTACCTATTACATCAAGACCCGCTCCATTGTCGTCTACTAAACTTACAAATGAAGGACGAAGCTCTATATTGGCTATATTTTCTACTACATTTCTTGCAACTCCGCCGTGTACCTGTTCAATACTTCCTGCATTTCTACCATCTGGAATGTATTGTCCCATAGGATATCCTTTAATATCCACAAATGTTGATCCAATTACTACTATACCCATTCATTTCTCCTCATTAAACTAAACTTCTGGAATTGTAATCTCTGTTCGGCAACCATTTCCAGGACTACTCTCTATCTTCATGGAAGCATTACACATCTGCTTAAGACGTTCTTCAACATTGTGCATACCAACATGACTTCTTCCATCATCTTTAGGTGGCTGATTCATATCAAATCCAATGCCATCATCTTCTATTATAATTTTATATTTATCAGCTTCTTTATACGTACTTATAGTTATATGTCCTGGCGAATTTTTTCCACGTATTCCGTGTTTAATACTATTCTCAACAATAGGTTGAAGTCCGAGCGATGGTACTTTGAAGTTTTGTTCCTGTATGTCATATTCAACACTTAAAATATCTCCAAATCGCTTTTTTTCAAGCTCGACATATGTCTTTATGTGCATAAGCTCTGTTGAAAATGGAACAGGCTCCTGATTTCTAAGGGAATCAAGATTAGTTCTTAGATACTGTGAAAATAGTACTGTTGTTTCTTCAGCCTCTTCGGGATCTGTTACACATAGATTACTGATTGTAGTCAAAACGTTGTAAAGAAAATGTGGCTGGATTTGTGAAATCATAAGAGCTGTACTTTGTTTTGTAAGCAAGACTTGCTGTTCTGCAATCTTTTTTTCTCTTTCTGAGAAAATTCGAATGTAAATCAATAGAACAGATAATAAATAAGCAGGATATACCCACGTATACGTATGTGTGATAACACCAAGCATATATGAAGCAAGCGGGAAGGTTTCAAATGACACGAGGATAAGCTTCTCATTAATCTTCTTGTCTGATGTTCGTGATATTGCAATTATAACCAGAATGAATATTGTAATGATTGCTATATCACCCAAAAATTCATAGGGTGAAGATACATACTCTCCAGCATCTGATACAGTAAAAAACAAACCAATCTTTATATTAACAACGTCAAATACAATAATCAGGATTGTCGAAATAAAGGCTATTTTGTTAGTGATGTTTGCGAATTTTCCTTTTAAATTTAACTCAGCTCTAATATATGTCCAGTAAGTGTATCCTAACACATCTTCAAACACAAACGCCAACGTATTTACTATAGCTATTGCCACAACAAACTTTGGATTTCCCTCTAAACATGATGTTAATAAATCTAGGAAAAAAAGTGCGGATAGAGAAAAATTCATCCTGAACATGGCATGATTCTGCTTCTCATCATTTTTCCCAGCAAATATGCCTAATAAAAGAATCCCGCATACTAGCAACCCCATGATATCAATTGCCATATCCCTAACATAGTTAGTATCTATGCTTTTTGAATTCTCTTTAAAAAACAAAATAGCTCCTATGACAATCATAAGCTCTACAGCTGACATTAAGACCAAATATATTCTTTTTACCTTATTAGAGTTCATCATACAATGCTGCTCCTGTAGTTTCAGCCCAGCTATACTGCTGCATATATTCACCTTTATATGCATTTATTCCATCAGGTGTGCCCTTAAGGTAATCATAGTAATCACATCTTATTTTATCTGTAATAATAGATGCCCCCGCACGTTCTCTGTTGAATATATCTTCTACACCGAGCTCCTTAAATGTATCTTGTATATCTTTCATAAGCGAACGATAATACGCTGAATGATCATCGTCATCATCCCAAATATTTATAATAACTTCTGAATTTGAACAAAGAGCACCTTTTCTATCAACAAGGAATGCAATTACTTCTTTAGATTTAGCATACTTGAAATGAACGGGCTTTTGGTTTACAAATATCTCAAAATCGCCAAAACACTGAACGCAAACATCTGATCCCCCAGGAACAGAAAGGGGATATCTAAGGTTATCTAGAGCATGTTTTACCTGCTCTTTAGTAGCAGGTTTCAGTAGATATCCACTTGCATCTACAGAAAATGCATCCATAGTATACTCTGAATAGCCTGTTACAAAAACCATATTTGCCTTAGGGTTTATTTTCTTGAATTTCTTAGCAAGTGTAATTCCATCCATTTCTGGCATCTGAATATCCATAAACGCCACATCAAATGGTAAAGTTTTTGCAGAATCAATCGCTGCCGCAGCATTATCAAACCCATACACCTCTGCTTCTGGCTCTACACTCTTTATTTTCCTTATTACGTATTCAAGTGCATTTTTTTCATCGTCTATTGCATAAATTATCATATTCTCATACCTACATACTAATTACTGTTTTAGACACCACTTATAGTAGAAATTATCCTTTATTTTGAAACTTTAGTAAAGCTAATTGGTTCTGCTTTTTCATATTCTGCCCAGAGCTGTGTCCAGACCTCAATCTCATCTCCATTAAGAAATACATTATCATCATTCACAAGTGAATTCTTTGTTCTCATAAAACCACTTACTGACTTAGGTATTCCATTATCATCAAGATCTTCAGATCTTACTGATGCCATCATCATCATTGCGCTGTTATCTGTACCATTTTCGCCATAACATTGCTTATTAACTTCCTGATGTGAAGCTGTAAATACACATCCTTCCTTATCCATAGCAAGTGGAGTTGCTGTTCCGCCAGAAACAAGAAGACTGTCAGCTGAAGCCCTTCCATCGGCTTTAATTGTATATGGTGTGCATTCTACTGTAGCCATATGTCCTAAAAGATCATCATATGCTGATTCTGCCACTAAAAGGACCTGTCCATCGTAGCCTTTAATATCTACTAAGGCATATGCCTCATCACCTTCAAGAAGCCCGATAATTTCATCATATGAATCAAAGTAATACTTACCAACTCTTTCCTCAAACGCATTTGATGGATAATCACCTACTCCTTCATCTCCTATAAGTTCTTCTGATGGTTCAGCTTCACCCTGGAAGAAGTTAATCACTGTAGCCTTACTATATGCATCATACATCTCAGTTAAAACGCTGTTATCTTCAAGTTCCTTAATATTATCAATATCGCCTTCATTAAGGAAATATGTCGCATTTCCCTTTTCATCAAATTCTTCGTATGCTTCTTTCTGAACGATAACTGCTGCGTCAATTACATTTGCCATTGCCATACGGTGATTACCACCAAACATTAACATATCTTCATATACTGCAATTGGATATGCTGTTCCATCACTCCATACATTTCCTGCATAGCATGGCTCTCCATTATCAAGACCATATACAGTTGCATCAATTGCTGCCATATTGCCATCAAGATTATCATATACACCATCAGCTACAAGTAACACATCATAGCCATCACCAACAGCTGCAAAAGCATAATACTGATCTTTAGTAAGTGTTGAAATAATGCTATCGTATTTCTCAAGATCATCAAGGAATGGTGTTGTAACAGTTTCTTCTGTTTCCTCTACGTTTTCTTCAACTGTAGCTTCCTCTGTAACCGCTTCCTGAACAGGCTCCTCTGCTACATTTTCTCTCTGCTCTTTTTTACCACAGCCCATTAGCATACCAGCTGATAAAATACCCATTAATAATGCTGCTGTTATTTTCTTTGTTGTAATCATTTTCTTATTCTTCATAATAATCCCTCTCTCATTTAATGCTTTCATTTGATAAATACATATTACATCTTGTCTCGTTGCAAAAGTGTTGCACAATTTGTACTGTACTAAAAAAGTTTGATCAAAATATCAAAAATCAAAAAATCTGCATATACTATTTAGTATAATATGCAGATTCATTGATGTCTCTACTAATAATGTATTTTTTATATATTTTCCATTAGTTCATTTATTTCCTTTATAATAAATTTTTACAACTTATCTGCACCGTTTTTATTTTCCATGGCATTAATGACTCGTTCACTGTTTTCTTTCATATCAAGCATAGTCCTAAATGCATTAAGAATCATTTCTGCTTTATCACAGTCTTCGTAATTACGGCCTCTATCCGTTTTAATATTAAACTTTCTCATTTCCCATATAAAAATATCCGTAATAAACTGGCCGTTCACGGAACACTTACATAAGAAATCATTCTTTTCAACATAGTAGATGAATTCATCATAAACATCCTTATGAAGTAGTAAATCCTGCCAGAATTTATCCTGCCACTCCTTTGAATATCCAGCATACTCACTCCAACTTTCTACTATTTCAAAAAGCTTAAGTTTTTCAGACGCAATAATAATATTTCCTGTACTCATAACCTGGCACCTTAGCTATTTTTCTATATGATCTGTTCCTGTCTCTTCAGTCATCATTCTAACATATTTATCTGGATCTTCTTTCATATTCATGAATGTTTCAAATGCCTTTAACACCATTTCGCATTCATTATTTCTCATACCGTACAATCCTCTGTCCATATATGCTCTAAAATGATCAGTCTGAAAAATAAGGATATCAACAACACTATATCCTCTGACTTTATTCTCACATGAGAATTTATGAGTACTTACATATTGAATAAATTCATTAAGTAATGACTCATCCTTTACTATTCTTTCAAAAAAAATATTGGCATAATCTTTATCAAGGTTTGCCACATCTGTCATTTCATCAATGACGTCTTTTATTATTTTTGTATCCATCATATCATTCTTTCCATCAATGCATTACCGTTATCCTTAAGCCACTTTCTTCTCTTTTTATAATCCGGAAGGACTTCTTCAACATGTGCCCAAAAAGCTTTTGAATGATTCATCTCAAGTCTATGGCACAGTTCATGAACAACTACATAATCAATTACATCATTAGGTGTAAGCATAAGCAAACAATTAAAATTAAGCCCACCCTTCGCGCTGCAACTTCCCCATCTTGTCTTTTGATTACGTATCGTTATTCTCGAATACGAAACACCAATTATTTCTGCAAAGTATTTTACTCTTCCTGGAATATAAATCATTGCATCAGATGCTAAGCTCTTTAACTCCTCATTTGAAAGTTTTTTAGCCTCTGGTTGATTCATCTTTTTCATCATCATCTGATTAATGTTTTTATTAATCCAGTCTGACTTATCTTCAATAAACCGCAAAATATCTCTTTTAGTTGCTTTAAGCGGAGCCCTCACAACAATAGACATATCCGGCTTTATTTGAATTTCAATGGTCTTTCTTTTTGATTTTATTATTGAAATATTATCATAACCCATATTTATTAAATGAAAACGGCAGATATCTGAAGATACCTGCCGTTTAATAGATTTTACTCTTATTTATCTAAGAATCTCATTCTTGGATTTTCTCTTGTCTGCTTGCTTGGAGCCTGTGGTGCAGGTCTTGCTGCGTTTACAATCGCACCAAAGCCATTTGCTGTCTGTGCTTTACATTTATCACAAAATCTACCTGATGAGATTGGTGCTCCACAACCATCACAAATCAAATTTATAACACTGCCTTCAGCTAACTGGATTCTTTCTTCCTTAAGCCACTGACGAATCTGTGTCTGATTTACTTCACATTCTCTAGCAACCTCTGTTATTGCAGCATCTTTATGATTCCAAAGATAATCTTTTACTTTTGCAAGATCTTTCTCCATCTTTTCTTCACAAGCTGGACAAATCTGCTTTCCAAAAAGGCTGTTAAAAAGCTTTCTACAGCTTCTACATGCTCTTACATTATCTGCCATTTTCTTACTTACCTCTCAAATTTTATTCAGTAATCTATATTATACTCATTTCAAATTAAAAATAAATAGGAAATCTTACAATTTATTAAATATGTGACGTTATTTATTTAAAGCAGCTTACGAACGTTTCTCCGCACGAACGCAATATTACATATACGCTTTATTTTATATCCAAAATATAGTAAAATAAAAATCACTTTTGCTTAGGAGAATTGTAAATGGGTAGAAAATCAACTAGAGAAAACAAAAACATATATCAAACAAGTCGTGAAGAGCTGGGGCTTACAAGAGAAAAAGCTGCTGATTTGATGGACTTTGTATCACCTGACAGAATAGAAAAAATCGAAAGCGAAAAATCGCTTCCACAGCCAGATGAAATTCTTGCAATGTCAGAAGCATACAATAAACCAGAACTTTGCAACTATTACTGCAGTCATGAATGTCCTATTGGTATTAAATACGTTCCTGAAGCTAAAGTTAAGGACTTATCATCTATTGTATTAGAGGTCCTTGGTAATCTTAATACGCTTAATAAAGAAAAAGATCGCCTTGTTGAAATTACAATGGATGGAAAAATCACTGATGATGAAGTAGCAGATTTTAAAAAGATCCAGGCTGAGCTTGAACAGATTGCAGTTTCCGTCAGTTCTTTCCAGTTATGGGTAAATAAGACTCTTGATGATATTTCATAATATAATCGTAGAAGAAAAATTCCACGGATTTCTCCGTGGAATTTTTTAAATGGATATATCAAATCCGCCTGAATATTTTTTCTTAACAATGCCTTCTGGTTCAGTCAGTTTTTTCTTTTTCTTATCTCTGTTATCAGAGTATTTGTTTTTACCTTCTTCCCTGGCATCATGTCTTGTATCAGTTTCACTCGAATCATCTGAAGCAATAACTGTTCGTCTTGCCGTTTCACTGTCCGACTCAACATTAGCAAGCATATCCTGGTAAACAACGTCAGTGTGATGCTCTGCATTGTTATTTATATAGTTTACATTCTGTGTCTGAGCCACAACTCCATTTGACATTATTGGTGAAATCATATCTACCTCTTAGAACCCTAAATCTTCATTTACAAGAATCACTTTAATTCTATCTTTATGCATACTGCATCTAGTCACAAGAATCTGACAACATATACACTGTTCATGTGTACAGTCTGCGCATTTACCAAATTTAGCACAAGGTGTATTCAGATTGAATCTCTGTGCGTTAATTGGTGCTGCTATATATTTAGCTCTATTATATGCGTCTTCTTCTGAATGAACAATCTTATTCATTCCAACAATCATTAATACGTGTCTTGGTCCATGACAAATCGCAGCTACTCTATTTGCATTTCCATCAACATTTACAATAACTCCATTCTCACTCATACCATTTGCACTGCAAATGAAATAATCACAGTTACTGCATGTTTCCTTCTCTATTTTAAGCTTTTCCTCTGGTGTTTTTGCACCATCTCTATCAAGAAAAACATATCTTCCATTCTTTATAGAGTCAATTAACCCAATTTCTCTTGCACTCATAGTTCCACCGCAAGATACAATTGATCCTTCGTCAATTATATCAAGTGCAACTTTAAGTGCCTCTTCTTTATCTTCAGCATAAAAAGCCTCGATATTTCTGCCAGCAAGAGCATCTATTACCTTTGGCGCCAATAACCTATTTCTTTTCTTCTCCATTTCATGCATATTGTATCCTCCTTTTCATACCTTACCCATAAGTTTTTTCAAGTGTAAATGGCTTATTACCTGTGTCAAACAAATCATACCCTTCAACATGGTTATAGATTCCAACAAATGGAGTACTTCCTGTTTCAAAGTCAAAGTCTTCCCAATAAGTATATAATGAAAACTTTCCTTTTAGTATATTTTCTGAATCTAATTGCTTTCCATTTAATACATTTAATTCATATTCATAAACAATACCATTCTCATCTATGCCTATAAACTTAATTTCGCCTTCATAACACCTTTCTTCATTGCCTTTACTGCAAACATCCTGATACAGAAATACCGATGGGTCACCTTCTTTATATCCCATATAATAATTATCTGTATATGTATCTCCATCTTCTGTCGTGTGTTCTGCAGTTGCACTTAATCCTTCTATGTCATATAGATTCATACAGTTTTTTTCAAAACCATCATAATGATACTTATTTCCGAATTCATCAAACACTGACGTATCGTTTCCTGTAATTTCCTTATCAAGTACAGTTTCAGATGGATAAACTCCTGCTCCAGCAGGTACATAAACACGTCCAACAACAACTAACTTATTATCTGCATCAAAGTACATTGGCATACTAATATCATTCTTTGAATCTGATATTGTATCAACATAGCTCTTAATGAAGTCTGGAATCATCATATTTCTGTATTCTATACTTGCTTCATCTTCATCACTACTATCAATCTCATTTGCATATTCTGTTGCGTTCTTCAATGCTTTTTCACCTAAAGAATACTTTGCGCAAGTTAGAAACTTCTCTTTTGAAAGTCCAGCTATATTAATCATTTCATCATTTGATACAATGACCTTTTTCTCTTTATCATAGTTGTATACCATATATTCCATATAATCTGAATATGTATACTGGACCAAAATAACGATACTTACTACATTGCCATTTTCATAATATTCATATGAAACATCGCCATAATCTGCCTCATAAAGTTCTTCCTCATTTGCTTCACCACTTATGAGCTTCTTAACATGTTCAATATTAGAGTCAAATCTGTCGTGAATCTCGTCATTGATTTTCTTTGCATCAGAAGAATCATCTGTAATCATTGGAATATGATAGCTGCACTCAATGGTGTATGTTTCTGTTTCCTCAAATGGCAGTTCATATGAACCATCAAGAGAATACATGTCGGCAATGATATTTTCATCATTCTGATTTGTTTCTTCTTCTGTATTAGTAGTAGTATCTGATGTATTTTCAACTACTTCCTCTTTCTTTGTACTTACCGAACAGCCTGAAATAAAAAGAGCGGCTGTTACAAATATTATTAATGATTTTTTTCGCATTGTATTATCCTTACTATATTAATTCTCTATTATATCTATTATCTCTGATGGTTTATCTACATAATAGTTTGCATCAAACTTCTCAAGAAAATCCTTGTCTTTAAATCCCCATGTTACAAGTATTACATCAAGATCAGAGTTTTTAGCAGTCATATAATCGACATCTGAGTCACCTATGTATATAGTTTTTTCTTTTGATTCATTTAAACCATCAAGGCATAACGACACCATATCCGGAGCTGGCTTTTTTCTTGTTCCTTCTTTTTCTCCAAGTGAGAAATCAAAAATATTATCAAAGTATATGTCCACAAGCTTTTTTACAGCTTCATCTGGCTTATTAGAAACAACTGCCAGCTTATATCCCTTTGATTTTAAATCCCTTAATAAATCCATGATTCCATCATATGGCGCTGTTTTATCCTGGCAATGATTCTTGTAATATTCTCTAAATATTGATACCGCCTCATCCACAGTATCCTTATCGACAATGTTTCCAATCGCTTTTTCAAATAGGGTTCTTGCCCCATTACCTACATACCCTCTAACCTGCTTATATGTGTGATTAGGAAGCTTTAATTTGTCCATTACATAATTGACTGAATCGGTCATATCCGTTAGTGTATCAAGGATTGTACCATCCATATCAAATATTAATAATTCGTATCTTTTCATTGTATCCTCTGTTAAAACAAGTATCCCTGCTTTAAAAGCAGGGACATCTATTATAGTTCATCCAACTGATTATGAATATCCTCTAGATTTTCGACAAAATACTTCTGAGCTTTCTTTGCAAACATGATGGTATAATCACCATACTCCTTTTTTACATTCTTAATACCAATCGTTTTACCCTCAGCTGTAACTCTTTTATATGTCTTGCCGTTTTTATCTTTTTTGTTTTCAACATAGCCCTTTGCTTTGAGCCATTTATGAAGCTGATTTACTTTGATTAGTTTTTTGCCCTCAGCCAGATCATTATTCATAATCTTTGCGAGCTCAGTTATTTTTACGTCCGCCATTGTTTCCCCTTTAACTCGTTGACCATACCAGTCTATCTTAGATGACTCCCATTATTTGTTCCAAGTCATCATTGGCATATATTCTCTGGCTAAAATCCCCAAAGCTGCCAGCTGTGGCTTGCTTTTTTCTTGATACAGGTTCTTCATATCCATTCTTTATTGCTGATATAAGAAACGCAACAAGATTATCAATATTCTGGCTCTTGGATATGGAGTATGCCTTCTCTATCTTTGTGATATCATTGTCCGACACAGTCAATAATTGCTTTATATCTTTAATTGATATTTTCTCATCAATTAAGTCTATAACCTGATCTATCAAATCATCTGTATCTATGTCAGTGTTACTTACTACTGATGTTTTTGATTCATAAGACTTATCTGTAACATAGAAAACGATATCCTTTACGGATTTGTTCACTTTAATTGTCTCATAACCAACAAATAATTCTGTTTTCTCGTTTATTTCTTCTATTGCCGGCTCTAAACATTGCTTTCTGAAGTCCTTAAATTCCTTCCATTTTGGGGCTTTATATTTATCCTTTGTTGGAATGTCTTTATCTTTTTCCTCTTCGTAAAGCTTTGTTGCATACTTTAAGATGTTTTCATAGTCAATATTTTCTTTGTTTTTTAGAAGTTCTGCTATTTCTTTTCTGTTAATATCAATAGCATTCAGCATTACTCTAAGTTCTGCAAGACTATATTCAATAATATATTTTCCGTTTTTATCGCCCTTATAGTTCTTTGGATAATATGCCTTTGACTTAAGCGTTTCATAAAGTCTGAATGAATTAACTGAGTCAAGCTCTGCAAGTGTCTGAATATTGAGGACAACGAAATTACTAGTTAAATTACCAACTATTCCGTTAAGCTGTGGGTTAAAGAAAACTTCACACTCTCCATTATCGTATCTGAATGTAGGAATAAGCTGATGATATTCGAAAATACCTCTATCTGGATCCTCAATACAGATTTTTGTCTCTGTCATTTTATCTGCACTAGTCTTTATATGGCTATAAAAATCCTTATAATTCTTCTTCAAAAGATTACGCACTTCCATAACGGAAAACTTCGCAGAATATGAATTTCCATCCTTTTTGGCTTTTAGCAGAGAAATTGCTAACAATTGATTACAAAGCAGAGTATAATTATACCTAGCCTGTATTAAATAATTTGATTTAGAAAAGACGTTAGACGGATAGTAAAACTCCTGTCTTAACTCTTCAGTGAATAATTCATTTTTCATTATTTATACCCGCTCAAAACGATATACAGTAATCTGTATACCAAACGATTGAACCCCTCCCTACTTGAGTTCAACCACATCTTGTATTTACATACAATCCCTTCAATTGCCATAATACAAAATATGCGGGCAGGTTTCAATACTCTTTGGTACTTTTTTTTACCACTTGAGTTCTTTTTTTTACCACCAATATATGCGCTGTGGTACTCTTTTACACCCCCTGAAAGTACCTTTTTATACCACCTTTTGGCATTTTTGACTCAACCGGTCGGGCAATATATTGTGTGTTTTTCGTTACTTTTACACAATAAATAGTTTTATAAAATTACGGTACTTTCAAATACCACCTATAATCACATGTCAGTTCTTTTTTTTACCACTTTAAGTTCTTTTTGGTGTCTGTTTTGGTACTTATTTCCACCACTTTACTAGTATATAGCAAGACTTTTCTACACCACCTTAAGTACTTATTTCCACCACTGATTGTACTATATTTTACCACTTATGGTTCTTATTTTCACCACCAAAATTGCTGACAAACCTTTATTTTTCGCGTTTTTTGCTTTTTCTAAATAAAATAACAAATAAAGTGTTTTTATAAATATATAATAAAAAACAACACGGTTTCCCGTGTCGTTCTTTCTATAGTCCAAGATCCTTTTTTATTAACCCTTCGATATATTCAGATATTTTTTTTGACTTATTTTTTAGAAGGTATATCTTTGCTTCAGTTAGAATATCTTCATCTATCATCACATGTAAGTCGGCTTTTTTTGAAGCAGGCTTTTTTTCTGTGTTTATAATTTCTTTTTCTTTCGTACTAGCTGGTTTTTCTTCTTTTTTTACTGTTTCTTTGCTCTTTATAACAGGCTTATCTTCTTTTTTTACAGGGGTTGGCTCATCAAAGAGATTTCCCATTGCTGCGTCTAATGATTTATCTGGATTATATTTTTTGTTAAGTGCCATTTATAAATCCCCCTTATTATCCATTTCTTCTACCCATGATTCATAGTCCATTGATGCTGTACAGTTAGCTGAATATGCAATTAATGGCATCTGTACTGTCTGGGCTTCTTTAACCTTGTTACAAACTCTTATTTTGTTATCATAAACTTTTGTACCAATTTTTTCTGAATAAGCAAGTATTTGAGTCATTATTTTTTGTGTGAGTTTCGTTCTTTCGTTATATTGAGTTATAAGAATTCCAGAAATTTGTATCCCCTTGTTTATTCGTTTTTTAATTGATTCTACTTCTTTTTCTATACTTGAAATACCCTTCATGTTGTATCTATCAAGCATTGCTGGGATTATTACCCCATCTGTTGCTGCAAGACCGCATTTTAAAAGCATATTTACTGTAGGTGCAGAATCAATAATCATATAATCGTAATCGTCTTCTACAAGTTCTTTTAAATCCATAAGCTTATATAAGCCATTTGTGTCGCTACTGAGCTTTGGCTCTGCTTCTACAAGCAATGGATCTGATGAAATTATGTAAAGATTTTCATAATCTGTTTCCTGTATAGCTGCAGTTAAGATGTCTTTGTTTAAATCTTCAAGAAGAACATCATATATTGTTGCAACATCGTCAACCTTTGTCCTTAAAGTATCAGAGGCATTTCCCTGTTTATCAATATCAACAAGTAGTACCTTCTTGCCATTTCTTGAAAGAATATATGCAAGAGATACGGCGGTAGTTGTTTTAGCACAACCACCTTTTTCGTTACATACTAAAAATGTTTTCATAGCTACTCCTTTTTGATGTTCGTACGAACGTATGGAATAATGTCGGCTGGTTCGTACGCTCGTTTGGAAATATGTTCTTGCGGTTATTTTACCATATGTTCATGCGTATGTCTAGTACGTATGAACAAAAATCCGTATGTACGAAAGAACGTACGGAGAAAGTTCGGACGTACGTATATTACACACGAACAAAAATACAAAAGTTCGTAAGAACGTACGCGCGCCAGTTCGCACGAACGAAAGAAAATAGCGCGGAAATTGCAACATAACTCCATACGAACGTACGAACGAATGATACAAAAAGGAAAACTTGAATAAGATAATAATAGGTATATAATCAAAGCAATGAATAATAAAGATATAGACATGTTAAACGGCCCATTAACTGGGCGATTAATTGTATATACGATTCCTATTATTATTTCTGGATTGCTTCAGCTGTTATTTAATGCGGTTGATATGATTGTAGTTGGAAGATATGCAGGAGAAAGTGCATTAGCAGCCGTTGGATCAACGTCGTCTCTTATAAATCTTTTAACAAATTTGTTTATAGGATTATCAGTTGGCGCAAATGTTCTTACGGCGTACTTAGTTGGAGCAAAAAAAGAAGAGGATACAAAAAAGTGCGTTCATACAGCAATTTCTATGGCGCTTATTTGTGGTGTAATTTTGGCGGTAATTGGGTTCTTTACTGTGCGCCCATTGCTAATACTGATGGGTGCTCCTACGAATATACTTCCTCTGTCAGCATTATATTTGAAAATTTATTTTCTTGGTATGCCAGCAACACTTTTATACAACTATGGAAGTGCAATATTAAGAGCTGTAGGTGATACAAGAAATCCTTTATATTTTCTTTCTATTTCAGGAGTAATTAACCTTATCCTTAATCTTGTATTTGTAATATATTTTGGAATGTCTGTGGCAGGAGTTGGTCTTGCAACGGTTATTTCACAGTGTATATCTGCAGCACTTACATTAAGATGTTTAACAAACAAAGATAGTGCCGTAAAATTAAATATAAAGAATCTTGGAATAGATACGAAAATCATGTTTAGAATATTCGAAATAGGTGTTCCTGCGGGTATTCAGGGAACATTATTTTCGTTATCAAATGTAATAATACAGTCATCAATTAATATATTTGGATCTGTTGCAATGGCAGGAAATGCAGCAGCAGCAAGTATAGAGGGCTTTGTTTATATGTCGATGAATTCGTTTCATCAGACAACGCTTAATTTTGTAGGACAAAATGCTGGCGCAAAACAATATAAAAGAGTAAAGAAAATAATACTCTTAAGCTTTCTAATGGTTTCAATATGGGGATTGTTTGCTGGAAGCCTTTGCTATATTAATGCAAGAACATTACTTGGATTTTATTCAAAAGAGAAGGAAGTAATTGATTATGGCGTTACAAGAATCTTATGGATATGTGTGCCATATCTTTTGTGCGGACAGATGGAAGTAATTGTTGGCGGACTAAGAGGGCTTGGTGTAGCAATAAGGCCTATGATTATTTCTTTAGTTGGAGCATGTTTATTTAGAATAATTTGGATAGCAACCGTGTTCAATGTGATTAAGGAATTGCCTGTGTTATATGTTTCTTATCCAATTAGCTGGATAATTACAACTAGTGCACAAATAGTATGTCTAATATACGTGTACAAAAAATCGGTTAGGGAAAATCAATTTGAAATCAAGAAAGATTATTGAAACTGTAGAATAAACATCATAAAATGAATTTACCTGAGGGCATTGCAAAAGCTCAGCTCTCAGCTTAAAGCTCGGCCTTAGGGCACTGATAAACGAGCTTATTATATATATAGGGGCCTATGGCCCCTTTTATATTTATGTACTTACAGCATTTCTTCTTTACTATTAGACATATTATATAATTCTTCAGTTGCAAGTCTTGTTTTGGCAACTACATCACCAGAATCCTTTGGGAAGCAGTAGTATAAGGTTTTATTATCGCCTATACATATTACATCACCTATTTCGTACCAGAAATAATCGGCATATAAGCTGTATGATAACTTTGGACTCTGTTTATAGCTTAATTTTCCATCACAGCCAGTAAGAGTGAAGCCTGATTTATCATGAATAAGGCGGCCCTCACCAACTTCATAAATGGCATTTGTATCCTTAAGAATTTTGATTTCTACAGGGATATCAAGACTATAAGTATTATTTAAAAGTTCCTCCCTTACACATTCTCGCTCCCATTTGTACCAGTCTGGTATATGAGAAAACTCAGTGTTGCCATCATCTGAGAGCATCTCACCATATTCATTCATAGTGTATGTTTTATTGCAATTATTACAAACAAGCTTAATGCCAGTACCCTTAGTAGTTCCTTCTTTTTTGCAGGCAGGGCATTTATATAATACTCTTTCAAGACCAAGAGTTCTGAAGTCTTCAGAAACTTTAATCTTATTGTCCTTTTGCCATTTGAAATAGTCGAAGCTGAAACACTCATCAAGAAGAGCTGAGATTTCAGTGGCAGACATTTTTCTTATTTTTTCTTTTGACATAAGATATGTGACTTTTGCGCTGACATCTACATTTCTAAGTCTAAGTCCGTTATATAGAGGATCTCTTGCAAACGCGCCAAATGTTTCGATAAAAACAACAGGAACGTTTAAAAGCTTTATACATTTTGCGAGGCTTCCAGGTAATGGTGTTTTTGTACCATCAAAACTATAACTGGCTTCAGGATACATAAGGACAGATGTCTTAAGCTCAGATACGCAGTAGAGCATATCCTTAACAAGTGTTAAATCAGTAACAAATTTCTGCGTAGGAATACATCCTATACTTCGCATAAGAGTATCTTTGCCAACAAAACCATCAGATGTGCAGACAATGTTGAATGGCCTGTTTTTAAAGATATAATTTACTATTTCAAGGTCAATGAAACTTGAATGATTCATTAAAATTAGACATGGTTCTTTATCTGACAGCTTGTCCATATCTATCATTTCGTATGTAAAATTCACTTTCTTAAGCTCTGAAGATGATAAGGCTCTAGCTAACTTAGTAACAGCTTTATTTGGTCTTATAGGTTTTCTATGCTCTTTATATGGCAATTTGCAAACTTCATCATAAGATAGTTTTTTAGTCTTTATTTTCATGAATAAATGATTTCTCCTAGTTTTTGTACCGAATAAACTCTTTACAGTTTATTTTAGCAGTTTTTTCGTGTCAACTTATAGGTTTTAATTTTTGCAAAATATAATAAAAGGATTTATCATCTGTGAATAGGATGAATTGTCAAATATACAGACAGAATAGGATGTGTAAATAATGATTAAAGCCATTTTTATAGATATAGATGATACGCTACTAAGTTTTTCTGGGTACGTAAAACAGGCCATGAAGGATGGATTTAGGAAGTTTGGGTTTAAGGAATATGACGAAACAATGTATCAGACTTTTAACGAAGTAAATTCTGGATTATGGAGACAGATTGAAGATGGATCCCTAACCTTTAGTGAATTAAAGAAGATCCGATGGAATATGGTATTTAAAGAGCTTGATATTGATTTTGATGGGGAAAAATTCGAAGAATATTTTAGGGAAGAGCTGTCTCATAGTGCAATTGTAGAACCTGGAGCTTATAAGATGCTTGAGTATCTTAGTAAAAAATATGTATTGTGTGCTGCTAGTAATGGCCCTCATGATCAACAGATTAATAGGCTTCGTATTGGTAAGCTTTATGACTTTTTTGATTATTATTTTATATCAGAAAGTGTTGGTGCACAGAAACCAAGCAGGGAGTTTTTTGATTACTGTATTAAAAAGTTAAGAGAAGATGGTATGGATGGATTACTTCCTGAAGAAATAATGATTATAGGAGACTCTGTATCAGCTGATATGCTAGGCGGAAAGCAATACGGTATTAAGACTTGTCTTTATAATGTTAATAATAAATATAGTGTTAAGGGTGAAGAGGCCGATTACATGGTAAATAGCCTTTTGGATACAATGAATATTTTATAAATGCATTTTGTTGTAAAAGGTGTTGACATACAAATAAATTGGTTGTATATTAATCTTACCGACAGGTTGTCGGTCGAGAAAGTATAGGTAATAATGAGAGTAGTTAAAGAAGCAGAGGAGAGAAAAAACGAAATACTTGATGTTGCTCAGGAATTGTTTGCAAGTAAAGGCTTTGATCACACAAGTACAAACGATATTCTTGAAAAAGTTGGTATCGCAAGAGGTACTCTTTACTACCACTTCAAATCTAAAGAAGAGATTCTTGATAGTTTAATTGAACGCATGACTGGTGATTTGATGGCAAATGCATCAAGAATAGCAAATGATAAGTCATTACCACTACTTGCTAGATTTACATTAAGTATTAAAGCGTTAAATGTAGACACCAGCATAGGAAATGAAGTCATGGAGCAGGTTCATAAACCACAAAATGCTCTAATGCATCAGAAGATGCAGGATATGTTACTTTCTGGAATATGTCCTATCATCTCAGAACTTGTAAGAGAGGGGAATAATGAAGGACTTTTCAATGTGGAATTCCCTGAAGAGATGGTTGCAATGACAATGCTTTATGCGAATGTAGCATTTGATAGCAGAATAGATGAGCCAGAAGAAGTTACAATGAGAAAGATGATGGCATTTGTAACAAATGTTGAGAAGCTTCTGGGATGCAAAAAGGGACTAATGCAGGAAGCAATAATGAAAATGTTTTAGGAAATCGACTGACAATAACTAAACAATCGCAGAAAATTTAATAGCACACGAAAGTGTGCTAAAAAAAGAAATAGCGACCGACAGACTGACGGTCTAAAAAGGAGAGAATCATGGAAACAAAGTCAAATTACAACAAATTTTTACTACTGTGGGCAGGTGAATTAGTTTCATCAATTGGTGGTGGACTTACAAGTTTTGGACTTGGGGTTTATGTATTTAGAGAAACTGGAAGTGCTTCAGGAATGGCGCTAGTATCATTACTTGCGTTTCTTCCAATGCTTTTACTATCTGCACCAGCTGGAGTTCTTGCTGATAGATACGACAGAAGACTTTTAATGATGATTGGTGATGGATTATCAGCTTTAGGGCTTATTTATATACTTGCTTGTATGTTTAATGGCGGTGCAAGTCTTTATCAGATTTGTATTGGAGTTTTTATTAGCTCTGTTTTTTCATCTCTTCTTGAACCATCATACAGAGCAACAGTATCTGATTTATTAACAAAAGAGGAGTTTTCAAAGGCAAATGGAATGGTGAGTTTAGCAGGAAGCGCAAGATACCTTATTTCCCCACTTATTGCCGGAATCTTACTGGAAGTAAGTGACATTAAGCTTCTTCTTATTATTGATATAAGCACATTTATTCTTACAGTTATTTCTACAGGTGTTGTTAGAAAAGGTCTTGAAACAAAGATAATTGAAGATAAAGACAACTTTTTAACAAGCTTTAAGGAAGGATTCAAAGCTGTTTATGAGAGAAAGGGTGTTTTCTATCTCATCATCGTTTCATCTATAATGACATGTTTTATGGGAGCAATTCAGATTCTTTGCGAGCCAATGATCTTAGATTTTAATGATGCGAAAACACTTGGAATTGCAGAAACAGTCTGTGCAATGGGAATGCTTGTAACAAGTATTATTCTTGGCGCTAAAGGAATAAAGAAAGGATATGTAAAATTTCTTGCAGGTTCACTTTTTATTGCTGGTATACGGAAACCATACTATATTTCCTGTTAGTTATGAATATGGTAGAGCACCTGAAGCGGAAAACGAAATAGCGTTATCATCACTAAATTCAAAAGAGCTTGAAATAGGAATTGATGATTATGTTGAAATGGAAAATGGAGATAAGCTTTTAGTAACTGGAATTTATTCTGATATAACAAATGGCGGAAAAACTGCTAAAGGTGTTATGGATGATGATCAGATTGATAATGAAGTTCTTTGGAGTATTTTCTATATATCGTTAAATGATGGAATAGATGCAGGTGAATGGGTAGAGAAAAATCATCCCTTATATGATAAATATTCAGATATTGTAAATATAAATGATTACATGATGGGTACATATGGACCTACAATAAATGCTATTTCTCTTGCGGCGACTTTTTCAAAGGTTATCACTGCATCAATTATGTTTGTTGTTATTTCACTATTTGTACGACTTTTAGTAGAAAAAGAGCGTCTGCAAATATCATTAAAGAAAGCTATTGGAATTTCTTCTAAGGTGGTTAGAAGAGAGTTAATTAAAAAACTAAAAGTATATCCTGTTATCGGAATTATTCTAGGCATTATTGCTGGGTGTTATCTGGGACAGTTTATTGCCGGAATGTTCCTTGAAAGTCTTGGAGCAAGTGGATTTAAATTTGTAATAGATTATATTAATTTATTCATATTTATCCCTGGAATGGTAGCTTTAATCTTTATAATAGCTGCAGCATGTGGAACATATGAAATAGATAAAATATCAGCCTGTGAAGTGGCAATACATGAATAAAAAGAGTTAATACAGTTGAGGAAGTAAAATGGAAAATGTAATAAGTGTAAGTAATTTAGTTAAGAATGGGATTTTAAATAATATTAGCTTTGATATTAAAAAGGGAGAAATGGTTGCTATTATGGGTCCATCAGGATCTGGTAAATCGACTCTTTTATATAATGTATCAGGAATGGATAAGGCTGATTCTGGTAAGGTTATTATTTCTGGACATGAAATAACAGGCATGAATGAAGATGAGAAAGCCGCATTTAGGTTAAATAATGCAGGATTTGTGTTCCAGAATATGAATATGCTTTCAAATTTGAATATATTTGATAATATTATTTATCCTGCTGTGAATGCAAAAAAAGCTAATAAAAACGAAATCAATGAGTACGCAAAATGTCTTATGGAAAAGATGGGTATATCAGAACTAGCCCTGCGTGAAATAAGAGAAGTATCTGGAGGACAGCTTCAGAGAGCATGCATATGTAGAAGTATGATAAATAAGCCTGAAATACTTTTTGCTGACGAGCCTACAGGCGCACTCAATCAAAGTTCTTCAAAGGATGTTATGGATGCCTTTGAAGCCATTAATAACGAAGGAACTACGATTATGATTGTTACCCATGACAGCAAGGTAGCAAAAAGATGCGGTAGAATTATTTTTGTTGTTGATGGAAAAATAGCTGGGGATATAAAGATCGATAAAGCTTTGTCTGAAGAAGAAAGAAGTAGCGTTGTAGATAATAAGCTTAAAGAACTGGGTTGGTAGTTATGTAAACCTATAGAAGAAACAAATCATATAATGTATAATAAGTGCAAATAATATTTAAAAGAGGGCAAAAATGATTTCTATATTATTTGCATTTTTTTATTTTGTATGTGCTTTAAGTAATACAATGCTTAGGGTTTATGACTCAGGATTCAGTAAAGTAATAATATGGTTAATGATAATATTCTCAATATTATTTATTTTAAGACCATCACTATTTCTAAAGAAACGCAGCACGAAGAGGCTTCAGATGTGCTATAACGGCTGTGTTCAGTTAACAGCTTTCTTAATTTCGTGTGTATTTTCATTCATATATGTTTTATGGATGATGATTTTTGGCGTCCCATTTCATAGTGATATAAAAGCCGGAGCTCTATTTATGCTTGGCCAGATAGTATATGTAGTTTTGATTGAAGCGGTTCTATTTTGGGCTGGAATTATAAGATTATACTTATCTTCAACGCAGATACGAGTTAAATGGAGAGTAATCGGAGCTGTGTGTGGAATGATACCTATTGTTCATTTATTTGTATTATTCCATATGCTAAAGCTTGCATATAAAGAAGTGGATTTTGAAGATGAGAAGGCAAGGCAGGATGAGTTAAGGGCATCTTACGAAATATGTAAAACAAAATATCCGATTGTAATGGTGCATGGAGTATTTTTTAGGGATTTCAAGCTTTTAAATTATTGGGGCAGAATTCCCGAAGAACTTGAAAAAAATGGTGCCACTATTTTTTACGGAAATCAGGAGTCAGCACATAGTGTAAAAGAAAGTGCTGAAGAAGTTGCAGACAGAATTAGAACAATTATGAAAAAAACTGGATGTGAGAAGGTAAATGTTATCGCACATTCTAAAGGTGGTCTTGATACAAGGTATGCTATTTCAAAGTGTGGAATGGATGATTGTATCGCTTCACTTACAACAATTAACACTCCGCACAGAGGATGTGAATTTGCAGATTATCTGTTAGACAAAATACCGGAAAAGCAGCAGAAAATAATTGCAGATTCGTATAACGCAGCGCTTAAGAAGATAGGTGATGATACTCCTGATTTTATGGCGGCAGTTAGTGATTTGACTGCAAGCGCATGTAAAAATAGAAATGAAGAGATTCTAGATTCAGATAAAGTATATTATCAAAGCGTTGGATCTTATTTAAAGAGACCTGTTAGTGGAAGATTTCCTCTTAATTTTACGACTGTGCTTGTTAAGCATTTTGATGGAAAAAATGATGGACTTGTAGGAGAGAAGTCTTTTGAGTGGGGAGAAAAATATACATTTCTTGAGAACACTGGGAACAGAGGTATTTCTCATGGTGATATGATTGATCTTAATAGAGAAAATATTAGTGGATTTGATGTTAGAGAGTTCTATGTTCAGCTTGTAGCAGATCTTAAGAGTAGAGGCTTCTAATTTGATAAAATTTTATTAATTGTATTTAAAACCCTCTTTTTGTCACCACTCCATAGTGGAGCAATGAGGGTTTTCTTATGTCCATCGCCTGTTAGTCTGTGAATAGCAACAGTATCAGGAATTATATTGACGCATTTATATATTAATGCTGCGTATTCATCAAGAGTCATGCATTCATAGGTTGACATAACGTCAGAAGGGGCATAGTCTCCTCTATGCTCATATTTATAAGCCAGATCAGTTCCTTTTATAATGTGCAGTAGTTGTAGCTTTATACCATCAGTTTTATGCTCGCATACATATTTTACAGTATCAAGCATCATCTCTTCTGATTCACCAGGTAGACCAAGTATTACATGAGTTACGACATATATGTTTTTTGATTTTAGCTTTTTTATAGCTTCATCATATACAGATAGTTTGTATCCACGTCGAATAAATTCAGCTGAAGCTTCATGTATTGTCTGTAGACCTAGTTCAATCCATACAGGCTTGATTTTATTTAATTCATCTAACAGATTAATAATTTCGTCTGATAGACAATCTGGTCTTGTTCCAATAGATATTGCAACAACATCTTCATTTGTAATGGCTTCTGTATATTTTTCGCGTAGTTCATTAATAGGCGCGTAAGTATTCGTAAATGCCTGGAAATAGGCTATATATTTTCCGTCTTTTATTTTGGCAGATACTTTTTTCTTGGCTTCTTCTATTTGTTCAGATATAGAGAGACTTCTTGAGGCAGCAAAATCCCCGGAGCCGTATCCTGAGCAGAAAATACAGCCTCTATTATCAATAGTTCCGTCTCGATTAGGACATGTAAAGCCACCATCAATAGACAGTTTATAGACTTTGCATCCGAAAGTATCTTTTAAATAATTGTTTAGTGATAAGTAATTCATATTGCAATTATTTTATCATAAAGTGTCGAATTTATTGACTACAAAGTTCAGTTGTGGTTGAATAGTAACGGTGCGTTTTTATGGAATTTATTTTAGGAATCATATAGATGAGTGAAATGGATAATAAAAGTTTCATAGAAGTAAAAGATTTACACAAAACATTCCACGATAAAAATAAATCGGTTGAGGTTTTAAAAGGCGTAGATCTTGAAGTCAATAAAGGTGAAATATACGGTATAGTTGGATTTTCTGGTGCAGGAAAATCAACACTTGTCCGTTGTATCAATAGACTTGAAGAGCCAGATAGTGGAACAGTTAGAATTGGAGACAGCATTATTACAGCTCTTGGTAAAAACGAGCTTAATAAAGAGAGAAGAAAAATCGGAATGATTTTCCAGCAGTTTAATCTTTTTGATTCAATGACTGTTGCAGAAAATATTGCATATTCTCTTAAGCTTGCTGGACTTAAGAAAAATGAGATACAGGTAAGAGTAGATGAGATGCTTGATCTTGTTGGTCTTACCGAGAAGAAGGATGCATATCCAGGTGAGCTTTCTGGTGGACAGAAGCAGAGAGTTGGTATTGCTAGAGCACTTGCAAATAATCCAGATGTGTTACTTTCGGATGAAGCAACTAGTGCCCTTGATCCACAGACTACTTTAGCTGTACTTGATTTATTAAAGGAAATCAATAAAAAGCTTGGACTAACAATTATTCTTATTACACATGAGCTTGAAGTTATTAAATATACATGTCACTCAATGGCTGTAATGGAAGATGGAAAGCTTTTAGAAAAAGGTTCTGTTAAGGAAATATTTGAAGATCCTAAATGCGAAACAGCTAAGAACTTTATTGGCGTATATAATAAATTTAGAAGTGACTACTGGGAGGAGAATTAATGAGTTTATATAAATATTCTTTCTGGGAAGTTATTCAGCATAGTTTTTCAAAGGATGTATGGGACCAGGTATTACCTGCTATAGGTGAAACAATGTATATGGTTGCCATATCATCTGTATTTGTTTTATTTTTTGGCTTAGTACTTGGCTTAATACTTGTAATGACAGGTAAAGAAGGTGTACTTCCATGTAAGCCAGTACATACAGTATTAGGTGCGTTTATAAACTGTTTCAGATCCCTTCCACAGGTTATCATCATTATAGTAATGCTTCCTGTAGCAAGAGCGATTGTTGGTAAATCATATGGTGCTAATGCATGTATTATTTCGTTAGTAGCAAGTTGTGTTCCACTATTTGCCCGTCTTGTTGAGAGTAGCTTACTTGAAATGCAAAAGGGAAAAATAGAAGCAGCAAAGGCAATGGGAACAAGTAATTTTAGAATACTTTTCCAGATAATGCTTCCTGAAACATTACCATCCCTTGTGAGAGCATTCACAAATGCTGTAGTAATTGTTATTTCTATGACAGCACTTGCTGGTGGATTTGGTGCAGGTGGTATTGGATATATTGCTGTAACATATGGATTTACAAGATTCCAGCATGACGTATTATTCGCAACTATTATTGTTCTTATCGTAATAGTTCAGCTTGTTCAAGTAACAGGTGATAGTATTTCAAAAATGATTCTTAAGAAGCGTCATTTAATTTAGGTTATATGGCATAGTGCCTTTAACAATATACTAAAGAGGAGAAAAATTATGAAAAAGAATTTAGTAACAGTTATGCTTACTGTTGCAATGACAGCTACATTACTTGTAGGCTGCGGTGCAAAAGAAGCAGCAGCTCCTGCTCCAGCAGAAGCTACAGAGGAAGTAGTAGAAGAGGCT
>JAUNNN010000063.1 GCA_030531435.1 Lachnospiraceae bacterium | reverse complement strand
ATATGGTAAGAAAAACAAAAGTAGCAATAGTTTTATTATGCTCTCTGTTTCAGTGTATATATGCATTTTCTTTGAGCTTGGAGCCTGGATGGCTGATGGTGTGGCAAATGCGCGAGTATATAATTATCTGTTTAATATCGGCTGTAACAGCATGATGATGGTTAGCTCAGGTATGTTTTTTTATTTTACATGTCAATCACTTAGTATTGAAATAAAGGCTATCAGCAAATCAGTTGTGTGTGTAGTAATTGTAGGCGTTTTAGCTGAACTCATTAATATAGTGTATGGCTATTATTATTATATTGATAGGTATGGTAATTATGTTAGAAATAAGATGGGAAGCGTTCTTGGCTATATACCATTTATATACGTTTTAGGTACGTCTGGCTTTTTTATTATTAAAAAACAGATGGGAGTAAGGAAGAAATGTATATATATGTCTTACATTCTTGTCCCATTTGTAATAAGCGCCTGGTACATGATTACTGAATATCCACCAACATTTTTTGTCTCAGCATTTATATCTGTAATGCTGATTTATGCAAATATTTATGTAGATTTGGGTCAGGAAAATGTGAAATACGAGTTGGAGAATGCTCACAAAGAGACGGAACTTGCATTACAACGAAATAAACAGACTTTATCGCAGATTAGACCTCATTTTATATTTAACGCCTTAGGCAGTATTGAGGAACTATGTGTTGTAGATGCAAAAAAGGCAGAAAGTGCTGTTCACTACTTTGCTAAATACCTAAGAGCCAATATGGATGCACTTGGTGAAACTGATATGGTGCCATTTGAAACTGAACTTGATCATATTCATAATTATATTTGGCTTGAAAAGATGCGTTTTGATGATGAACTGGAATACATAGAAGAGATTGAGTCTGATGACTTTATGATTCCTACGTTAAGCATTCAACCACTTGTTGAAAATGCAGTAAAGCATGGGATGATGGGTAAAGAAGAGGGTACTCTTCACGTAAAGATAAGAGCGTATCAAAAGGGTAATAACTATATTATAGAGGTAAGTGACGATGGTTGCGGCTTTGACACTAGCATGAAGAAGGATGATGGCAGATCTCATATTGGAATGTCGTATGCAAAAAACAGCATTGAAAATAGACTTGGTGGAACGATATCCATAAGTAGTGAGATTGGAAAAGGAACTATGGTATCCATAGTTATACCATGTAATTAGGTTTGGGAATTTATCATGAGAATATTAGCAGTTGATGATGAAAAATTAATGTTAAACAGGCTTGTTCGTTCTATAAATGAAGCTAAGCCAGAAGCAACAGTTTACGAGTTCAGAAGCGGCAAAGAAGCTCTGGAGTTCGCCGAGGAGAATGAAATAGAGGTCGCATTTTTAGATATAAATATGCGAGGAATGGACGGCCTTACATTAGCTAAGGAGCTTAATAAGCTATATCCAGAAATAAATATTATATTTTGTACAGGATATGATGAATATGTTTCAGAAGCATTTAGAGAGATTAGATGTAACGGATATATTTCAAAGCCTGTAGATGCAGAGCAGATAAAAGAAGAGCTTTCACATTTACGCCTCCCGATGAAGGAGGAAAAGGAAAAGCGTATTAAAATACAATGCTTTGGATATTTTGCGGTTCATATTGATGGGAAGCCTATGGAGTTTGGATCCGCAAAAACTCAGGAGTTATTTGCATATTTAGTAAATGCATGTGGCGGTACGTGTACTAACCAGGAAATTATGACTTATCTATGGGATGATGATGGAATACATGATTCATATTTTAAGAAAATAAGAAAGGATTTGTTTGATACTCTTGAGAAATATGGCTGTCCTGAAGTGGTTGTGAAAACCTGGGGAGGTTTGGCAATCCAACCAGACTTAGTCGAGTGCGATTATTACAATTGGAAAAAGGAAAATACTGGTGACTATGAAGGTGACTATATGAAGCAGTATTTTTGGATGATGTAGAAAAAATCTGTAATACCTGTAAAATTTTTTTTGTAAATTTTTGTAATATTTGTAATTTTCAAAGGCACAAAAGAAAAAATTTTAAAAATATTTTTTTTATAATTTAAAAGAAATAGCGTTAAATATAACAATTAATGTAAGGTTTACATAATGCAGATTTTTCGGCAAAATTAAAAGCAAATTACAGTATTTAGTACTCTGAAACCCTGTAATTTGCTTTATTTTTGAAAATGTGTTATACTTATATTAAGTTTACATAACTATTCGTTAAACTTGTCTTATATATAGTTGTAAAAAAGAGTACAGTTTGTACATAAAATGTATGAACTTGGCTCTTTTTTTATTGCTTGAACCAAGTTATATATAGCCATATAAGAAAGTACAGTTTGTACAGTTAAAGGAGGTGCTTTATATGAAGGTTCAAAAAATACAGCTGTATTCGAACCATTACAACTACTTAATTATTGATGATGATTATCATCCATTAGTGTATCCAGGGAAATATCTTAAATATTTGGATAATATAAGAAAGTCTCAGAATACACTAAGAACCTATGCTTTTGGTCTAAAACTATTCTACGAATTCATATATGGCGAAGAAATTGAATTAGAGGATGTCGGCATATATGAATTAAGCAATTTTGTAATCTGGTTATTTAATCCCAATATATTATCTACGGAAGAGCAAACCGATTACAATTCGATATAAAGAAAGGAAAAAGCAAGTATGAGTAAAAGTAATCAGGAAGTAAGAGAAGCAATATATACAGAAAAAAGAAAGAAAACAGAACAAAAAGTAGATGACGCTATACGAACTCTAGCAATGAGCGGACAGGAAATCAATTTCAACAGCGTCTCTAAAGCCAGCGGTGTATCAAAAACCACATTATATAATTCCATTGAAATTAAAGAACGAATTCTGTCTTTAAGAACTGGAAATAATGCTAAAAAGGACCTGTACAACCAAAAAATAGCTTGTAATGACAAGAACAAAGATATGATTATTGAGAGTCTAAAGCGCAGAATAATCAAGCTGGAAAGCGAAAACAAAGAGCTTAAAGCTCAATTACAAGTAGCATATGAGAATTATTATAATAAACTCTAGCTCCTTAAAAAGGCTTTATCGGGTAATAAGGGCTAACTCGTAATTACATTAACTATTGAAACATATGAAATTACGAAACAATACCTCTGTCCGTATTTTGACATCATCTGGAAAATATATTAATAAAACAATATAGAAATAATTAATACGAAATGTTATTCTTTATGTTATATTGATGGCATCAACGTAGATTTATATTAATAAAATATGATACAATAACGGCTGTTTATATTTATTATGGTATGAAATGGGTGTAGGAGGATATATGAAAAAATTTGTGATTTTGCTAGTACTGTGTTGCTCATTGTGCCTTTCGCTTGTAGGCTGTGGAAAAAATCCTTCAGAGGAACTTGTGAATGAAGGTTATGAAATTATTACAAGTGCCAATGGAAATGTAGATGAATTAATAAAAGCAATAGAATGCTTTGAAAAGGCTGATGAGTTGGGAAATCTTGATGGTTCATTTTTAGCTGGATGGACTTATGACTGGGAGTCTAACAATAACATGCAGGATTTCAATAAGGCTAGAACGTATTATGAGAAGTGTGAGGAGGAAAATCCAATCGCAAATATATGTCTGGGGTACTTATATTTCTATGGTCAAGGTGTTGAGACTAGCGAGGAAAAGGGTAAAGAATATTTTGATAAAGCATTTTCTATGCTTGAATCGGGCGATTATGTTGTAGATAAGTTTCCTTATATTTACGATTACGCCATGGCTGATTTCTATGCTAATAATGATGCTGGACATAAGGACGATGAAAAAGCCATCGAATTATATGAGAAGGCTGTAGATTTAGGGAATGCTGGTGCAATGAACACCCTTGGATACATGTATCAATATGGAGAAGGAGTAGACCAGGACTATACAAAAGCTATTGAACTATATGAGAAGGCTGTAGAATTAGAGAATGCTAGTGCAATGTATAACCTTGGATACATGTATGAATATGGAGAAGGAGTAGACCAGGATTATACAAAAGCCATTGAACTATACGAGAAGGCTGTAGACTTAGGGAATGCTAGTACAATGAATAACTTGGGATACATGTATCAATATGGAGAAGGAGTAGACCAGGACTATACAAAAGCTATTGAACTATATGAGAAGGCTGTAGAATTAGAGAATGCTAGTGCAATGTATAACCTTGGATACATGTATGAATATGGAGAAGGAGTAGACCAGGATTATACAAAAGCCATCGAACTATTTGAGAAGGCTGTAGATTTAGGGAATGCCAGTGCAATGTATGAGCTTGGATACATGTATCACTTTGGTATAGGAGTAGACCAGGACTATACAAAAGCCATTGAACTATATGAGAAAGCTATCGAATTAGATAATGCTGCTGCAATTAATAACCTTGGATACATGTATCAATATGGAGAAGGAGTAGACCAGGATTATACAAAAGCCATTGAACTATTTGAGAAGGCTATTGAATTAGGAAACAACAAAGCAATGACTAACTTGGGAAATATGTATGTTTCCGGTCAGGGAGTAGACCAGGATTACGAAAAAGCCCTAGAATTATATGCAGATGCTGCAGAATTAGGGGATGCCAATGCAATGTATAGCTTGGGATACATGTATGAATATGGAGAAGGAGTAGACCAGGATTATACAAAAGCCATCGAACTATTTGAGAAGGCTGTAGATTTAGGGAATGCCAGTGCAATGTATGAGCTTGGATACATGTATCACTTTGGTATAGGAGTAGACCAGGACTATACAAAAGCCATTGAACTATATGAGAAAGCTATCGAATTAGATAATGCTGCTGCAATTAATAACCTTGGATACATGTATCAATATGGAGAAGGAGTAGACCAGGATTATACAAAAGCCATTGAACTATTTGAGAAGGCTATTGAATTAGGAAACAACAAAGCAATGACTAACTTGGGAAATATGTATGTTTCCGGTCAGGGAGTAGACCAGGATTACGAAAAAGCCCTAGAATTATATGCAGATGCTGCAGAATTAGGGGATGTCAATGCAATGGAAAACCTTTCTTGGATGTATTATTATGGTTATGGAACAGACAAAAATAAAGAAAAAGCTAAAGAATGGGTCGACAAAGCAATTGAGAATGGTATATCTAAAAGTGAACTTCCATCGTTATAATAATTCTCAAGTTTCTTAAGCAGAATATTTACAATTTCAAACGTGTTTTACAGATTTTGAAATATCGTAGGAAAAAAGAAATTTTTGTATTATCGAGATTTTAGAATAGGTTCGGAAACAATTCCGAACCTATTTTCATTTATAATAATCAATGACATAATAAAATATATGGAAGGTATATGGAAGATGTCTGCATTATATATCATAGCGTGAAATCTTTGTTTTACGCTATAAAATATAGATTTTGTCAAAATTAATGCTATAATATACATAAATATATGCATTCTTAGGGGTTTTTATGGGGAAAGATTCAGCATTTAATAAACAAAAAGATCGCGACTACAGAATAAAACTAGAGGCAATGAAAAAGAATTTGCCTGTATATACACATGAATTTCTTGATTCCAAAGCTCAAAGAAATCCAAATACTGCTGTAGCATATGCTTATGATCTGGAAATATTTCTTACATATTTAAAAGAATTTGGTCCTGTCGATGATAATATTGATATCAAAAATATTTCCATTGAATTATTAAATCAATTGACTTACCAGGACATCAACGAATATCAAAAATATTTAAGTGCCAAAGACATTACAATTGTTGGTTCAAACAACTTACAGAATAATGAAAATGGAATTGCCAGACGTATGTCTACATTAAGTTCATTTTTCAAATATCAATGTGAACGTCATGAACTTGAAAATGACCCAACGCTAGGTGCAAACAAACCACGTATTAAAGAAGGCGATCATGCAATTATTCGTATGACACCTAATGAGGTTAACGATTTCCTTAATACAATTAAAAATTGCGCTGTAGGTACACCAAGACAGCAAAAATTGTTAAAACTTTCACAATATAGAGATTTGGCAATTTTAACATTATTATTACGTACAGGAATTCGTGTATCTGAATGTGTATCGCTGGATTTGTCGGACCTTAATTTTAACGAAAATTCAATGTGTGTTGTAAGAAAAGGCGGTAAAGAACACTTTTTATACTTTGATGATATTACTAAAGAAGCACTTCTGGATTATATTGAACTAGAACGTCCTTCCTATATTGAAAACGATGACGAACCTGCACTATTTATGTCATTAAAAAGAAAACGCCTCGCAGTACGCTCAATACAGGAAATGGTAAAAAAATATGCAGAGGTTGCCGTTCCTAATAAGAAATTATCACCTCATAAGATGCGTTCCACATATGGTACTGCCCTCTACAACTCTACTGGTGATATCAGGTTAGTAGCAGATGTATTAGGTCACAGCGACATTAACACGACAGCAAAGCATTATGCAGCAAGTGAAGATGCTCATAGGCGTCAGGCTGCTAAGGTTGACCCATATAGTGAATAGACAAACTCTTCTACTTTTAGGTCTTTAAATCAGGTGAATAATTGTGATATATTTGCCTTGGCTATTCTAATAAAAAATGACCCATACTGTACATATAAAGTATGAGCCATTGCTTATAAAATCACAAACTGTACGGTTAGAACTATAAATAAGCTGTCTTTCGCGAATAGTTTACATAATTTCTTCATCATATGAAGCACGAGAACCACCAATGAACTTTGCTCTTGTTCTTGCACAAACAACATGAGCATCACCTATAGTCTTCTTATTTATTCTGACAGGAACTGCAACTGGCATTAAGTGCATGCCAATAAGTGTGTCACCTATATCAATACCCGCATTTGCCTGAATCTTTTCAACTGCAACCGCATTTTTAAATCCAGCGTATGCTGCTGTCGCAAAACTTCCACCCGCTTTAAGTTTTGGGACTACATTAACAATAGGAATCCTTAGTTCCTTTGCAAGTTCTTTTTCAATTATAAGAGCTCTATTCAAATGTTCACAGCACTGACAGGCAAGGTATATGCCCTTTTCAGACAAAATATCATTAAGTGTTTCAAATATAGCCTTACCTATTTCTTCACTTGAATAAGTACCAATTTTCTGGCCTGCGACTTCACTTGAAGAACAACCCACAACGAGTATATCACCCTTTTCAAGCTTAGCTACAGCTAATAATTCCTCTAAAACCTTTTGTACGTCATCTTTTATATTCTTCAAATCTAATTACTCCTTATATCAAAACTTTTATAATGTGTGTTTTCAATATTATAGTACTTGTACACAGAAAATAAAATAAAAAATCCCACACTGAAACTCTTCAGCATGGGCTTATTATCTACTTAGTTTTCTTTTATTCTGCATTTACTGTAGCTGTGTATGTATCGCTTGCCTCAT
>JAUNNN010000062.1 GCA_030531435.1 Lachnospiraceae bacterium | reverse complement strand
CTGCATTATTAAGTATATTAACTAGAATGCCTCTTATTCTTACACGATCACCATACTATCCTTAGGATATATAATAATACTATCTACTACAAAAGCATTCGAAGTTTCCTTCATCTTAATAGCAACATAAGAATACGTTTTTGCAACCAATGATTTATTCTCTAATATTTTACTAACCAATTTGTACTGTTCAAATGCTTGAATTGTATCAGAAACGTTGTCTATCTTTTTTAATATCTTTAATGCATGTCCCTTTGGTATGCCTAAGGCATGCGAAGACTCTTCATCCACTGCTGGCAAATAATAAAAGTACTTACCCTTGTGTCCATGTACAACAGTTCCATTAACCTTATATATAACATCATAGTCCGAAAGCTGTGATTCATACTCCTGAGAATTATCAATCTCATCTTCTCTTAATGCCATATGTGGGAACTCAATGTTCAAACTAATCATCTTGTAATTATTTGGCACTGGCATTACGTTTGAATACTCAACAGTTGATTCCTCAATTAGTTCCCTGCGTTTTTGAGCCAACAAACAACGCTCTTCTTTATCTATCACTCGCTTCCATTTCAAAGGGCATTGTCTACACAGCAGTTCTCTTTCACAATGTACACATTTTGACTTTTGATATAAATTATTTATAAACTCATTTCTTTTCTTTAGTTCACTGCGAATATACGTCCAGTTATCTTTTGAGAAGACAACACTATCTTCTTCATCAAACAAACAACAATGAATCTTGCTATCAGGATCTATATAAATTTTATTAATTCCCCCAATGCACTGGAACTCCTCTTTTCCTACTCCAGCATATCTTGCACGCATAATCTCCATACATGCTGAGCTGCTTTTTTCGATATTTATCACTTCCTCTGGTGACAAACGATACTGTAACTGATCATAATTACCATCTCTGCCCCCCAAGACATCATTATCAAATGCAAATTCAAGACCATATTGATTGAAAAAACGCTTATAGTCTCCATTTGCTATCCGTGAATAATTTGTCTTATTTGAAACTACATACAAAGAAAAATTAATTCTATTATTTTCTAATAAGGATAATGCATTCTGCAATTTACTAAAACCTTTATAATCTCCAGTAAAGGTTCCATACTCATCATCACTTAACCCATATACAGTTATATTCACTTCTTCAGGTGGCAAAGAAGCCAAAAGTTTTACAATCGCCTCATCAATCAATAAAGCATTTGTTTTAAGTTCAATGATGAAACCTTTCTGTTTTGCATATCTGTATATTTCTTCAAAATCAGGATGCGTGAAAATCTCTCCTCCTGTCAATGTAAGATTAATAGTGCCCTCGTTATACAGAGTATCTATAATATTCTTTGCATCTTCAAGCGAAATTCTTCGCTGTCTTGCATCAATATAACAATGTTTACATCTTAAATTACAACCTGATGTCAGTTCCATTGTTGCATCAACCAAAACACCTTTTTTAACTAGATCTATATATACTGGACCATCAAACATTATTCATCCCCCAATGCATTAATAATCTCGTTCCAAAGCTCATTTACTTCGTCAAGTGATAAGCCATTCTGCATAGCAAAAACAGATGCATCAAAACACCCTTTATTCTGAACGTACTGTACACATTTGGAAATAATGAAATCAATCTCCATAATTTCATTTGTTTTTATATTAACTAATAAATATAAATCGCCTGTTTTTCTGGCCACATAATCATTAAACATTAAGGTTCTCCTCAGCTACTACTTTCATCATTCTATTGTGAAAGTTACATACAACACTTCCTGGCATACTTGGTTCTAAACTGCATATTCCATTGCATATATCATTAGCTTTGCAACTCGCACACCCACGATTACTATTTATAACATTTAATTCATTCTTACGATTTATAAGAAATTGTCTAATCTCGTCAATATTCTCCGATATATATCCATACTCTACATCGCGTAGACAAATACAATATTCTCCTCTACTATTAACTGCTAAACTACTTCGACCAGCTTTACATTCCTGATATATAGGATCGTAATCCTCGCATTCTAAATACCGTTTTCGACGCTTATCATTTATTGATAAGTTCATAAATGAAACCATTTCATTGACATCAAGTCGCAAATCATTTATCACACTGCTATGTAATTCAGTCTCAAATAACTCCATCCCATATCTAATTGCTGTGTTGTAATGATTAGCAAATTTTGTATATTCACCATTCATCACTTTCGCTATGTTTTTCTTTGTCACAATAACCTTAATTTCAAAAGGAATTTTCATATCAAAAATCCAGTCCATTCCGGCTTTTACTCTTTTAAACATATCGCAAGTCTTGGTGAAGTCCTTATACATAGCTTCATTTATTCCATACAAAGAAATTGAAAATTTACTTGGTGGCAGCTCTATCCACAAATCTTTATAATCAAAGATTTTGCTTCCATTGGTAAATATAGTTACTTCAAAATTCTTTTGACACAAATATCTATATACTTTTTCAAACTCATAGTAGGTCAAAACTTCTCCACCAGTTAATATAACGCTTTTAACTCCAAGTTTTTCAAAGATATCAATATTCTTCTTTATATCATCAAATGATCTCTGGTAATGTGAAGCATCATTATAACAATGAATGCATTTGAAATTACAATAATCGGTTATTTCAATGATAGCTTGCTCAAATACGTTAGTTCCACATTCATCCTGGATATCATTATGTTCTTGCATAAAAATCACTCCTTATAAAATATGGAGGAAGACATCTTCCTCCATACCCATAAAACATTCTTACCCATTAGCATGCATTGCTTGGTCTATCGCTTTTGCAGCTTGCAAGATTTCTCTTTTTCTGCTCAGCATTTTTTTGTGTTGCCACTTTAACTACTTTAATCTTCTTCATAATATTCTCCTTTCCGACACACATACAGTGGTCTTTTATCATTATTATATATATCATGTGGCTATGACATGAAATGTCGTTATGCTGAAATTAATCAAAAAGCATAACTGCATAAATAATAAAAATAAGCTTATTTTCTTCGTCTGTTCTTTTTACTATCCGAATTAATTAACACTGAAACAATCATCAAAATAATGAATGCCAATGCCAGCGATGACAATATCTGTCCCCCAATACCTAATACTAGATATTTGGTTGAAGCATTGGTAATTCTATAATTGCTTATGGTGAAACAAATACCCCCTATGTATGATGCTACCATCAAAAACAATGTAATCCAGAACCAGGCTCCATCATTATCAACCATTAGTAAAAAAACAGACAGACATATTCCTTCTATCACTGCTAATGGTCTTGACCAAATTTCGCAACCATACACTTCACAGAATCTTTTATTAATCAGATCCGGCAGATAGTAACCAATTATATACAATGCTACTATCACTGCAATTAATATCAAATATTTCATAATAGACTATCCTACATATACTTTGATAAAACTTCTTTTAGATAATCATTAAACCCATTTGACGGTCCCCAGTCACTCCATACCGCAATAGCTTTGCCTTCACTTGGCACTGGAACAAGATTCTTTGAATAACGCCTCTTGTCATTTTCAGGATTAACTTCAGGATCGTCTGCTAAACGAATAACCCCCTTAGTTACTCGTTTCCAGCAAAATCTCTCCTGCAGCTCATCTACTGTCACTGAAGGATTTTTATCCACATAACTCTTAACAACTTCTCTTGCTAATTGTGATTTAGGATATTCTCCTTCGCCAAACTTAATTTTTCCTCTATCTCTTTTCCCAGCAGCTCGATTTTCTTTTGTATCACTTGCAGTAATAGATGACAATGACAAAATATCATCTAATGCGCTACTCTTATTTCCTCTTGCGGATGCCATCAAATCCTCACTCCATTTAATGAAAATATCCAGCATCTCCTTGTTATTTTTAAATACATCTTGGTCAACATTTATATCTTGCTTATATTCACTAGATAATAATGCAGCAAATGCTTCATCATCTTTTTCATATTCTTTAAGACCTTTTATACCAACATCCTGTATATCTGAAGCCTGCGATAAGATATAGTTATATAATTCTTCATAACTTAACTGCATACACAGAAGAACAAATAACACTTTCCTTTGCTGTTTGAGCAAATTTTCATTATCCTTCTCATTTGCAAACTTACCTTCTTTTAATGCTACGTTATTAATAATATAAAATGAGTTTACTGTACGCTTGATGCTTCTAGGATTTTTGCCTATAGACTGCTCAATAATCTCCCTATAATCAGCAATATCTTTTAACTCGTCTTCCTCAATTTCACCCCAGATAGTAGTCATCAATTTTTTTAAGTACTGGTCTATATTGTATTTGGCAACAGGCATCTTAAATGGTAGCTGTATGATTTTATCAAAAAAACTCTTGCCCTTTTCATCTGATAAAGTATCACCATACTTTGCTTTTACACCTCTGGCGACAACATCATAATCTACAGCCAAAACAAATACGCATCGCTCACAATCCAAAAATATCTTCATTGTTTCAAGTACTTCAACAGCTTTTTGTGGTTGCAAGCGATCCAAATCATCTACAAAAACAACTACCCTAGCATTTGGGCTTTTTGTTGACAGCTTTTCTTTGATAGCTTTTTCAAATTTGGATTTTATATTTACTAATTGTTCTATATCGTCCATGCTAAACTCACTGAAGTCTATAGAAGCATTTCCTTGTGATACCAATCCCACACCAACTTGACTGACTAATTTAGCAAGTTTTATACCACCATCCAGCATTTTTTTTAGTTCTTTTGCAGCTTTACTGTCATCAGTATTTAGCTGGATTAGGAGTTTATTTAATAATAGCAATGGTAACTGATCACCCATATTGAACTGAGAGTATTGCCATGTATTAAACCAAACAGAAACTATATCATCCCCTAATGATTCTCGAATCATATTCATCATATAAGTCTTTCCTGTTCCCCAATCACCCTGAATAGCAATTGTCATAGGTGTTTCACAAGAGGTAATAAATTCACTAAGTACCTCTACATATGTATCTGTACCAAAACTATTATCCTTTTTACTTTCTATAGGTCTGTCCGGATATCCAATCATCTTCTGTTCCTCCTTTAATTAGCAACTCAATAATATTACGAACAATTCATACTTATTTTTCCGGCATCTGGATCATCCATCTTCCTGCTAGCATCTACAATATAATTCCAAATAGCAACAATATCTTCCCTTGAAACCTTAGGAAACATACTGCAGAGTGCATCAAAATCGCATCCACACTGTACCATTGTCTCTATTGCTCTTTTATCTTGATCATTTACCATAAATCTGCTCTTCTCCTAGTATTCCTTCGACACAGCACTTAAGTCATACATTTCCATAAATGCATCCAGGTCCTGTCCGTTTCTTATAAGCATTACCTCTGTAAAATGCCCTGTCTGTTTATCTTTAAAACCAGCGACCTGCTCTCCATTACAGATAGAACACTTAAGCACCGGCCTCTGTGTTTCCGGATTATATTCAATTATTGGAACTGTTTCTTTCTTTTTTCCAAATAATCCCATACCCTAACCTTAATTCAAAAAAGCATCCATAGTTTCTATCGCGTCAATCCATCCCAGTGGATATACTTTATATTCTTTTCTGTATTCAGCAATTGGCTTTAATTCAATCTGCATAATATATTAAAACTCTCTCTGCTCTATTATCATGCCATCCTCTACTACTATGTAGCTAACAGCATTATCTCGTAATCCTCCAGTTATCGGTTCTAGATTGGGCGAACCCGTAACTGGTTTATCATGGTTGCCACCTAACCTGTATCCAAGCAGTTCGCTTATTGTTTCTGCAGATTCGCCCCTGCACGTCCAAAAAGCTCCCTCTCGTTTCACAACAACATAATCTGGATAAGTTGCTGCCCAATATGCATATGTATTTTTATTGCCAGTTTTCTTAGTTGGCACAGATTTTTTTATTGCTTTAGGTGCAGATGCAAGTGTTTTTGCTGCTACGGCCTCCTCACGAACATCTACTTTTTCACCACTTTCAAGCTTCATTCCCATCTTAAAAGCAATTGGGAATATAAATGCCTTTTCTTCACCAGAATCAAATTCAACAGTGAATCTTTGTATGTTTCCCTCAGAATCATACTCAACATCATCCACTACACCTGGTCCATATTTTATCTGGACTACAAGTTCACCTATAACAAGATCAAAATCACTCTTCAATATCGTCTTCTGACTTGCCGAATATGGTACCGATTTCTTCACTGCAGCTTTCTGACTAATAACTGTTTTGCTTTCCTTTTCTGGTACTGTAGAATTTATTTCTCGAATAAATGAAGATGACTCACTCGAAATCTTAAAGATATGAAGATCATTTTTTGCTCTTGTCATTCCTACATAAAACAATCTTCTCTCTTCTTCAAATGCCTTACGTTCCTGTGGCGTTGCATGCGATGAAACAACCACATTACCTGGAAATACACCATCGCATACATCCATAAGATATACCTGGTCATATTCAAGACCTTTTGATGAATGTATTGTAGATAATATAAACCGACAATCCTGATATCTTGCTGAACTCTTAAGCATGTTCTGAAGATACTCAAGCCTTGCTAAAAAACTTAAAATAGAATGCTCATTATATGCCAGCTGCTTTAATATATATAATTTATTTGCGTCTATATTATTACGCTCTAGGTAATCCCCATAGCCAAGTGGTGTTTCTATACGAAATAATGCCTTTGAAGGAGTCTCTTTTAGCATTCCTCTTAAATGTGTAGCTAATGCCTTGCATTTACCCATTACCATTCCATTAATGCCAGAAGCATACTGTGCAGCTTCAAGAACAGGAATATTTCTGTCAGTACTAATACGACATAACTGTTCAGCCTGATTTTTCTTCAGATATGTCTGGCACTTGAAATAAATGCGCATAAATAAATCTGTATTATATGGATCTATGGCAAATCGCATGATATTCGTTACATCAGTTACGATTCTATGCGTAAAAAAAGCCATATCCACACTTTTTATTCTATACGGTATTTTCTGTCTATCCAGCTGATCAATAACAGGTAACGCATTCTCATTATCCCTGTATAAGACTGCTGTTTCTCTATTACAATCAGTCGCAACCTTAACTACATAACTGTACTGATTAGAACGAGTCTTCAAATCTATATAATGAATATCTGATTCAGCAGACCTAGTTGATACCATATGTTTTTCATGGCGATCCTTATTATGCTGAATAAATTTATCTGCAGCTGCAACTATCTTGGCATTGGAACGATAATTTTGATCCATGACCAATACTTTTGCAGCAGGATGATCTTTCTCGAAATTTAGTAAAGCCTCCGGATAAGCAGCTCTGAATCCATAAATACTCTGGTCTTCATCTCCTACCATAAAGAGATTCCCATTTTCTCCTGCAAGTAGCTTAATGATTACATGTTGTACTTTTGATGTATCCTGCGCCTCATCAACACATATATATTTGTATGTATCTTTATAATAATGCAGAAGCTCTGGACTAACTTTTAGCAGGTTATAGGCATATATCATCTGATCATCATAATCCATCAAACAGTTAGCCTTAAGATACGCATTATACTCTTTGTATATATTAAGAAGTGGAATCCCTTCCTGA
>JAUNNN010000017.1 GCA_030531435.1 Lachnospiraceae bacterium | reverse complement strand
TTTAATTCTGTCAAAATAGAAATCTGATCATACGTTAACTTAATGACATTATCCACTGGACGTCGTGCGCCGTCTCGCACTCATGATATATTTCGTACAACAGATTCCAAAAACAGTCCACTGAATTGTTTTTTGTCTCGCGCCCGATACATTTTTACATAGTTCAGTTAGTTCAGTATAATCATTCATAATATACAAGATTGTTCTAGAATGTCTCGTCTTGTATTTTCATCTACAACGTTTTTAATATAGTTCCATGTTTGCTGAACATTAGAATGTCCAAGCTGAGCCTGTATTATTTTGATATTAACACCGTGTAGATATTGAATACTGGCATATGTTCGACGACAGTCATGAGCAGATCTTTCACTACATATAGCCACATCGTTATCAAAAAGAATATGTTGTATTTTTCTTAAGCGGTTATCTAAGGCACGAAGATGTAGTTTACCGTCTTTACTATTTGGATTAAGAAATATAAAGTCAGATTCTGCTGGATCATTATTTCTAACAGAAAATAATGTGTTAAATACTTTGCTACCATCACTATTTAAGAACACAGTTCTTTCGGAGTTATCTTTGCAGGAATCGATGATCTCAAAAGACTTTGAATGTTCTGTTTTATCAATAATCAGCTTCTGAGATTTCAAATCTATATCATCATATTTTAAGGCTAGAAGTTCACCAGTTCTTAGACCAGTTGTTATAAGGGTGGCTATTGCTAGATTTATATAATCAGGATTTGCGAAAGCATAGTTTATTATGGTTATAGCTTCTTTTTCATTAAAAGCTAAATCACCATCTTTTTTATAATCTCTAATAAAAACTTTTTTTCCAGATAAATTATATTTTCTAAATTCAGAAACTATTTGCTGAATATTTATACAATAAATATGATAATATCTGCAATAATTATAAATTTTATTTAATGCAGAAACAGCATTGTTAAAAGCTTTTGCTTTAATCCCATCATGAATCATTTTTTGAAGAACGTTCCTAATATGTTCTTCCCTAAGCTTTGAAAGTTTTATGTTTTTTATAGATATATAGTGTTTTTTAAATAGCTGTCTATATCTTAATGCTGTTGAAGCCGTTTCTTTCTGCAGACTTAGGTCAAAAGCCTCATATACAGTTATATCATTCTGCAATTTGATGTCTGAATAATATGAAACAATTTTATCATTTAGCACATCTATATTTTTTGAACTTATTTTTTTAGAATGATTGCTATTGCAGGGGTTAAGCTTTGTGTAATAATACATGGTATCTCCATCCATATAGGTTTTGATAGGATACACGTTTTTGATATGAGTTTTGATTATTTTTTCTTTTTTAGTCATTTATAATGATCCTTTCTGTTTAGTTAATGAGTAAAAAAACACTATAATTATTACGTGAAACACTCCAATTGGTGTAGAAATATCCTACTAAATATTATGGATATAACATGAGATGCCAAATTGGAATCTCATGTATGGAAGGACAAAAATCTTTTTAGAATATTACAATGTGTAAGCTAGTTTCATTAAATACAAGTGAAAATGGAATAATGGTTGCAGATATTAAGAAGATTTTTTTGTATAAAAATGAGGATAAATTAGAAATGAGATTGTTAAGAATTCATTGTTGAAATAATAGTAGATTTTTAAATATAATTTGCATAGAGGCGTATACTAATGGGAATATTTTACGAAGATGCTAAGGATAGAAAAAGAAAAAAGGCAAGAAGAAAAAGCAAAGGCTGGATAGGTATTCTTGCTTTACTAGTAATATCTGGAAGCATATATTGGAATTTGGATGAAAGAATTCTAAATAGTAATTTTATAAATAATGTACTAGACGCTGGTAAAAAATTTGTAATTAGTAATAGTGATAATCACAAATCAATAAGTGATTCAGAGTATGTATATGGAACTTTATATGAACAAATAATTGAATTTAATACATATATCAAGATTAATGCTAGTTTTAGAACACAGATAACTAGTGATGACATAAACACACAGTATCATAAGGTTATAATGGATAACCCTGACATATTTTGGTTAACAGGTGGTGCTACAATACAGACAATTACTAGTGGTGCTTCAAAAACATATTTATATGACCTAAATACCTCTTGTGATATGAATTTAGTTCCTATCATGAAAAAGAAGTTAGATCAAGTCGTTAACGATATTGTATTTGAGGCTAGGAAGTATACTTCCGATTATGACAAGGCATTATATGTTCATGATGTGTTAGTATCTACATGTAAATATGATGAATCTGTATATTATACATCGTTATTTGATACGGATACTGATTTGAACACCATGGCGTATTCAGCATATGGTTGCTTAGTTGAACATAAAGCAGTTTGTTCTGGATATGCAAAAGCATATCAGTTGATAATGAACAAATTAGGTATAGAAACAGGTTTTGTTAGCGGAGAAGGGATAACTAGTTTAGATACGGGACCACATGCGTGGAATTATATAAAAATAGATGGTAATTATTGTTATGTAGATGTTACGTGGGATGATCCAGTAGGATATAATTCTAACGAAATAAGACATGATTATTTCTGCATTTCAAAAGATGAAATCAGCAAAGATCATATCTTTGATTATGATCAATTTATTCCTGAATAGAACAATAAGATTTTTCTATAAATTGCAGACAGGGAGAAATATATAATGTATAATCACACAGTTCAATATTATGAAACAGATAAGATGGGAATTACGCATCATTCCAACTATATTCGCTGGATGGAAGAAGCAAGAATAGATTTTCTTAAACAAATAGGGTGGGATTTTGTAAAGCTTGAAAACCTTGGAATCGTATCACCTGTTGTAAGTGTAAATTGCAATTATAAAGCGACTACCACTTTTGCAGATTGTGTAAAAATAGAGGTAAGTGTAACAGAGTTTAAAGGAATTAAGCTAGTTCTTAATTATGAAATGACAAATGAAGATGGAAAGGTTGTATGTGATTCAACATCAACCCATTGCTTTTTAGATAAAGATGGAAAGCCAATTAATTTAAAAAAGCAATTTCCAGATTTTTACGAAGTATTATTTGATTTAGCAAATAAGTAAGGAGTTTTTATGTTTAATTATTTATGGCCATTAGTATTAGTAGTGTTATCTAATACATTTTATCAAGTATGTGCCAAGTCAGTTCCAGAGGGAATTAATCCATTAGCATCACTGACTGTTTCTTACTCAGTGGGAGCAATTGTATCTTTAATTCTTTATTTTGCATTAAATAAAAATGCAAATCTTATCGAAGAGTATAAACACCTCAATTGGGCTCCATTTGTATTAGGTATAGCAATTGTTGGTCTGGAAGTAGGATATATTTATGCGTATAAGGTAGGTTGGCCAGTTAGTATAGCACAAATTGTACAGGCAGCGATGCTTGCTGTAATTTTAATATTTGTTGGATTCTTTTTTTACAAAGAAGCTATTACCTTAAATAAAATTGTTGGTATAGTAGTTTGTCTTATAGGACTTGGATTAATTGGAGTAAAATAAAGCATTTAGTCACCCTATTTTCAGTTTAGGGTAAAACATAAGCATGGATAATAATATAAAAAAACGCATTTGTAAAAGATGCTTAATGCGGGACATGGCAAAAGCCGATCTGCAAATGATTGAAAAATACAAAAGTGCAATTAAGAATGAAGACAGAGTAGCTGAAGAAGTATATGAAAAAAGACTTCAGGCGTGTAAAGAGTGTGATCTATTAAATGAAGGCACATGTAATGCCTGTGGGTGTTACGTTGAGCTTAGAGCGTTAGGGTTAGTAAGTGAATGCCCGCATAAAAAATGGTAGAATATCCAAGAATCTATTTAAAAAGTAGCACATAAAATCAGGAGATTTATATGCTAATCAGTATTACATATATAACATTTACCGGGTTGTTACTCGGTTATATTTGTAAAAAAATAAAGTTCCCAAGTCTATTTGGAATGATTATTGCAGGTATACTTATTGGGCCACATATGCTTAATCTTATTGACGTAAGTGTTCTTAATATTTCTGCAGAAATAAGAAAAATTGCTCTTATTATCATACTTATTCGAGCTGGACTTAAGCTGTCTGTTGATGATTTAAAAAAGGTAGGTCGTCCAGCTATTCTTATGTGTTTTGTTCCAGCAACGATAGAAGTTATTGGTATGATTATCTTTGCACCAATGCTACTTGGAATAACTTATCTTGAGGCAGCAGTGCTTGGTGCAGTAATTGGTGCAGTATCTCCTGCAGTTATTGTTCCAAGAATGATAAAGCTTATAGATGAGGGGCGTGGTACAAATAAAGGAATTCCTCAGATGATTCTTGCAGGTGCATCCGTTGATGATGTATTTGTTATTGTTTTATTTACAACATTTACTTCTTTAGCTCAGGGCGGTTCTGTAAGTGTGAAAGAATTTATTAATATTCCAATTTCCATAATTACAGGAATTATCATAGGTCTTCTTATAGGTGCGTTTCTTGTATTATGGTTTAATAAGTTCCACATGAGAGATAGTGTAAAAGTAATTATTATTCTAGGAGTATCTTTTATTTTTACTTTTGTTGAAGACAAGTTTGGAATGATTATTCCTTTTGCATCACTTATTGCAGTTATGGCTCTTGGTTTAATGATTAGGAGGAAAAAGCAGGATTTAGCTATTAGATTATCCTCAAAATATGATAAGCTTTGGGTTGTAGCTGAAATATTCTTATTTGTATTAGTAGGTGCTTCAGTAGAAATAAGCAGTCTTAAAACAGCTGGTGTAAGCGCAGTTATGCTTATTTTATGTGTGCTTATATTTAGAATGTTAGGTGTGTATGTTTGTACACTTGGTACAAAGCTAGATATAAAGGAGCGTTTATTCTGTATGTTGGCATATACACCAAAGGCGACAGTTCAGGCTGCAATTGGAGGTTTACCACTTGCTATGGGACTTGCCTGTGGAAATATTGTACTTACGGTTTCAGTTATTGCAATTATGATTACAGCACCACTTGGCGCATTTGCTATAGATATGACATATAAAAAGTTTCTTAATTAACAGGAGAAGAATATGCGAGAGCTTAGTACTAGAACAGCACAGTTTACAGATTCAGTAATACGTCGAATGACTAGAGTTGCAAATAAATATGGTGCAGTAAATTTATCTCAGGGATTTCCTGATTTTGATCCACCAAAGGAAATAACAGACAAGTTATCTGAAGTTGCAAAGGTAGGTCCTCATCAGTATGCTCTTACATTTGGTGCAAAGAATTTTAGAGATGCACTTGCGAAAAAATATGAGAGATTTTCAGGCCTTAAAATTAATCCAGAGGAAGAAATAGTTGTTACATGTGGTAGTACAGAGGCTATGATGGCAACAATGATGAGTATTACTAATCCTGGAGATAAGGTTGCTATTTTTTCTCCATTTTATGAGAATTATGGAGCAGATACAATTTTATCTGGAGCAGAACCAATTTATATTCCTCTTGTTCCACCTAATTTTGATTTTGATCCTAAGTTAATAGAAGACGCATTCGTTCAAGGCGCTAAGGCGATTATTATATGTAATCCGTCTAATCCATGCGGAAAAGTTTTCACATATGATGAGCTTATAGTAATTGCCGAACTTGCAAAAAAATATGATGCATATGTTGTCACTGATGAAGTATATGAGCATATTCTCTATGCTCCAAATAAGCATGTTTATATGCAGGCATTACCTGGAATGCGAGAGCGTACTATTGTTTGTAACTCTCTATCAAAAACATATTCAATTACCGGATGGCGTCTTGGATACGTAATTGCTAACCCTGAAATAGTTGATCGTGTAAAAAAAGTTCATGATTTTTTAACTGTTGGCGCTGCGGCACCTTTAATGGAGGCAGCAGTAACAGGACTTGAATTTGATGATAGCTATTATGAAGAGTTGCAGGCACATTATACTCACATGAAGGAATTATTTGTAGGCGGACTTAAGAAGCTAGGTCTTAATTTTACAGAACCTCAGGGTGCCTACTATGTACTTTTAGATGTTAGTGAATTTGGTGTTAAGGATGATACAGCTTTTTGTGAATGGATGGCTGAACATGTTGGTGTTGCTGGTGTTCCAGGATCAAGCTTTTTTAAAGAAGAAGTAAATCATCTAGTAAGATTTCATTTTGCTAAAAAAGACGATACATTAGAAGAAGCTCTTAAGAGACTTGCAAGCCTTAAAGAAAAGGCAATGAATGCAGAAAATGTTAGCTGGAGATAGCTTTATTAGATGATAATAAACGAAGAGAAAAAAGAAAAAGTAATACTTGTTGGTGTATCAAGAGATGATACTGACATAGATATAAGTCTTGATGAACTGGCCGAACTTATTAAGACTGCTGGTGGTGAAGTAGTAGGCAGAATTACACAGAATCTTGATAACTTTAATAACAAGACTTATGTAGGCTCTGGTAAACTTGAGGAAATAAGATACTTTATTGATACCCTTGAGGCGGATGCGATTTGCTGTGATGACGAGCTATCTCCTGTTCAGATGAGAAACTTAAATGACATGCTTAATGTCAAAATAATGGATAGGACTATGGTTATCCTTGATATTTTTGCAGCAAGGGCACAGACTCATGAAGGTAAGATTCAGGTAGAACTTGCTCAGATGCAATATCGAGCTGCAAAGCTTATTGGTCTTGGAAAACAGATGTCAAGGACTGGTGGTGGGATCGGAACAAGAGGTCCTGGAGAAAAGAAGCTTGAAATTGATAGGCGAAGAATTCACGATAGAATTAGTCTTCTTAAAAAAGAACTAGTAGAAGTAGTTAAACATCGTGATACTGCAAGAAAAAGTCGACAGAGAAATAATAAAAAGGTTGCAGCTATTGTAGGATACACAAATGCTGGCAAGTCAACACTTTTAAATACTCTTACAGGTGCTGATATTTTATCTGAAGATAAGCTATTTGCAACTCTTGACCCAACAACGCGAGTGCTTAATCTTTCAAACAATCAGGAAATATTACTTACAGATACAGTTGGATTTATAAGTAAGCTGCCGCATAATCTTATAGATGCGTTTAAGAGTACTCTTGAGGAAGCGGTTTACGCAGACATTATAATTCATGTAGTTGATGCATCTGATCCTGAATATGATACAAAAATGAAGGTAGTGTATGATACACTTCGTTCATTAAAGGTTGAAAATAAGCCAATAATTACTCTTTTTAATAAGTGTGATGTGCTTAATCATGAAGAAATATTAGTTGATAATAGAGCAGATAAAACCCTTCGTATTTCTGCTAAGACAGAGTATGGGCTTACAGAATTTAAAGACATTTTGCTTGATTTTATGAGAAACGGTAAAAAACTTAGTGAAATGTTTATCCCATTTAGTGAATCAGGTAAGTTATTTGAATTAAAAAAGAAGTATGAGATAACCGAAGAAAAATACGAAGAAGATGGGATACATCTTATGGGTTATTTTTAGTAGTATTGTTCATTTAGATGAACTAAAGGTGAAATGGAGATTAGTATGGAATTAAAATTAAATACATCGCAAAAAAAATCATTTATATTAACATATGCCGCTTTTTTCTTAAATGGATTAATGGCGTTATCTGTTGGCTCCATAATGCCATATCTTAGAGAAGCCAGAGGCCTTGATTACGTCTTTTGTGGTTTTTTGGTATCTATACATTCCATTGGCAATCTTGCATCAAGCTTTTTAGCTGGAATGTTGCCTATGGCGATTGGAAGAAAAAGAAGTATTTTGGTTTTTAATATTTTGTATCCAATTGCTTATCTTTTGATTTTAGTGGCAACAGGAAGAATAGTTTTAGTCCTTGCATTTATGTTCACAGGTCTTGCCAGAGGTGCAACAAGTAATTACTGTAATTCAAGAATTAATTCTTTGGCGCCAGGCAAAGTGTGGATGCTTAACGGACTTCATGCAAGTTTTTCTGTAGGTGCATTGATATTCCCTATGTTATTGTCTTTAATAACTAGGTCATCAGATGCAAACTGGATTAGTGCATGTATGATAATGCTTATATGTGGTGTTGTAAGCTGGATTCTATATTTCAGCATGCCAAATGATGATTTTAATAAAGAAAAACTTGCGAAAAAAAGTAAAGAAGGAACAGCATCAGGAATGGGATTCTTTAAAGATCCTCTATTTTACTTTAGTACAGCAACTCTATTCTTTTATCTCTGTGCAGAGCAGGGTGTTATCGGATGGATGATTACATATTTTAAGGATACAGGTTTATTAACTGGTACTCTTTCTCAAATGACAGCAACTGTACAATGGTTAATGATGTTGTGTGGAAGACTTACAGTTGCTTATTTATCTACAAAGGTTGATAAATATAAAATGATTAGACTTATGGGTATTTTCATGGCTGTATTCTTTGTGTATTTATTGTTTGCAAGGACACCAGTTACAATTATGATTGGAATAATTGGCTTTGGCTTTGCTATGGCAGGTATATATCCGACTACAGTTTCATTCACAGGAAAGCTTACAGAAAAATACCAGACAGCATGGAGTTACATCCTGACAATTGCAAGTTTTGGCTCCATACTAATGCCTAGTATAGTAGGAGCAATTGCAAAAAAGGCTGGAATATATCTTGGCATAGCAACGATAACTGTAGCAGTGGTAATTGATTTAATTGCAATAATTGCAATGACGAAATACCTTAGAAAATTAGAAAAATAAACATAATAGAGAATATGATTTTTGAGGACAACGCTTTCGGGCGTTGTCTTTTTTACTGAAAATTTGCATGAAATTTGGTGCATTTTTACTCCGTTTACAAAGAATTTAAATGATGATATTATTTATTTGACAAGTAACATGTTAGTTGATGAATATGTATCTTGTGAAAAAAATATAAGAAGAGAACAGGAGATTAATAATGAACGATATTTTAGTAAAGTTATCAGAGTACGGAGTAGTTCCTGTTGTTGTCTTGAATCGCGCGGAAGACGCTAAACCATTGGCTGAAGCCTTATGTAACGGTGGTCTTAAATGCGCTGAAGTTACATTTAGAACAGCTGCGGCAGAAGAGTCAATAAAGATTATGACAGAAAACTATCCCGACATGTTAGTTGGTGCGGGAACAGTTTTAACAACAGAACAGGTTGATAGAGCTGTAGGAGCAGGAGCTAAATTTATTGTAAGCCCAGGTTTCGATCCTGAAATTGTTGATTATTGTATTTCAAAAAATATTGTAGTTGTACCAGGATGTATTACACCTTCAGAGGTTGCACAGGCAGTTAAGAGAGGATTAGAGGTTGTTAAGTTCTTCCCAGCTGAACAGGCAGGTGGACTTGCAATGATTAAAGCAATGGCTGCGCCATACACAATGGTTAAATTTATGCCAACAGGCGGCATTAATGCTAAGAATCTTCCTGAATATCTTGGAAACAATAAGATATCAGCGTGCGGCGGTAGTTGGATGGTTAAGGCTGATTTAATCGATAATGGAGAATATGATCGTATCGAAGCCATGACAAAGGAAGCCGTAGATTTAGTTAAGCAGATAAGAGGATAAGAAAAAAATGAGCAAAAAGGTTGTTACAATGGGTGAGATAATGCTTAGATTATCAACACCTAATAATGAGAGATTTCTTCAGGCAGATGAGTTTGATGTTTGCTACGGTGGTGGTGAAGCAAATGTTGCTGTATCTTTAGCAAATTTTGGGTATGATACTCAGTTTGTTACAGCTGTACCAGATAACCCAATCGGTGCTTGTGCGGTTGCAGCACTCAGAAAGTTTAATGTTGGTACAGATTACATTTCAAAGAGTGGAGAGAGATTAGGTATTTATTTCCTCGAAACAGGATCTGCTATGAGAGCAAGTAATGTAGTATATGACAGAGCACATAGTTCTATATCAACTGCTAAGGTAGAAGAATTCGATTTTGATGAGATATTCAAAGATGCTGACTGGTTCCACTTTACAGGTATTACTCCAGCTGTATCAGATTCAGCTATAGAGCTTACAGAGGCAGCACTTAAGGCCGCAAAAAAGGCAGGAGTTACAGTATCTGTAGACTTAAACTTCAGAAAGAAGTTGTGGTCATCTGAAAAGGCCCAGAAGGTTATGACATCTTTAATGCAGTACGTTGATGTTTGCATTGGTAATGAAGAAGATGCTGATAAGGTTTTAGGCTTTAAGGCTAAAGAAACAGACGTAACTAAGGGTGAACTTAATCTTGCAGGTTATGAAGATGTGTTTAACCAGATGGCAGATAAGTTTGGTTTCAAGTATGTTGTAAGCTCACTCAGACAGTCATATTCAGCATCAAACAATGGCTGGAGTGCATGCATTATGGATGGTACTACAAGAGAATTCTATCATTCAAAGACTTATTCAATAAATCCTATTGTTGACAGAGTTGGCGGAGGCGATTCATTCGCAGCTGGTGTAATCTGTGGTCTTCTTGATGGCAAAAACATGAAGGATTCACTTGAATTTGGAGTAGCTGCATCAGCATTAAAGCACACAATTCCTGGTGATTTTAATGTGGTAACAAGAGCAGAAGTTGATAATCTTGCTGGTGGTGACGGTTCAGGACGTGTTCAGAGATAATTATTTATCAGGTAGGAAATATGTACGTTAAAAATATTGAAAAAGAATATAAAGATTTAGGCGGTGGAGTACTTAGAAAGGTTCTTGCTTACAGTGAAAACATTATGAATGTGGAACTGTTATTTGAAGCTGGAGCAAAAGGCGAAATGCATAAACATCCACATGAGCAGATAGGATATGTAATAGAGGGTAGTCTTGTTTTTCATGAAGAGGGCAAGGAAGATGTAACACTTAATTCTGGTGATACATATATTGTTGGGCCTAATGTAAGTCATGGAATTGATTGCCTCACTAAGGTAAAACTTTTAGATATTTTTACACCAATGAGAGAAGATTTTATCAGTTAATGATATTGATCTAAAAAGATTTGAAAGGGTACAGAATTAGATGGTTGATAAATCACTGAATCAGCAGACTTACGACAGATTAAAAAAAGAAATAATGACATTTGTTCTTAGCCCAGGGGAGCCTATATCAGCAGCAAAAATAGCAGAAAGATATCAGGTTAGCAGAACTCCAGCAAGAGAAGCAATAGTAAAGCTTGAATCAGAGGGGTTAATAGATATATACCCTCAGTCAAAGTCAGTTGTATCTAAAATTAATATTGCAAGAGCAAATCAGGAATGGTTTGTAAGGCGTTCGTTAGAGCTTGGAATGGTTGATTCTTTTTTTGACAATGTTACGCAGGAAGATATTGATGAAATGAAGTCTTATGCGCATCAGCTGGCAGTCATTGGCGGCAGTCATATGTCACCAGAAGAAGCCTATGAGTACCTAAGGCACGATAATATGTTTCATATGGTTACTTATAGAGTTGCAAAAGAACATCTGGCAGCAGAAATAATCAGTAATATGATGGTTCACTACAATCGTATTAGATTGCTGATGGATTTAGATGATAACAATAAAAATCGTACAGTTTCAGATCATGCATGCCTTATAGAATGTGTTGAAAAAAACGACAGAGAAGGATATAGAGCATATCTTATCAGACATTTAGGACATATTATTTCGGATATTGAAATAATGGGCAAAGTAAAACCTGAATTGTTTGAAAATAACATTTAAATGGAGGATTAAGTTATGGATATGACACTACGCTGGTATGGACCAGGTTATGATAGTGTGACACTCGAGCAGATAAGACAGGTTCCAGGAGTTAAGGGTGTAATAACAACTTTATACGGAACAAAACCTGGTGAGGCTTGGGAAAAGGACGAAATCAAGAAAATAAAAAAAGTTGTTGAAGATGCCGGATTAACTATAAGAGGTATTGAATCAGTTAACGTTAGTGATGCTATTAAGATTGGTAATAAAGATCGAGATGAACACATTGCAAACTATATCACAACTTTAGAGCGTTTAGGCGAAGAAGGTATTAACATGATCTGTTATAACTTCATGCCTGTGTTTGACTGGACAAGATCAGATCTTGCCAGAGTTAGACCTGATGGTGGAACAGTACTTGCATATAATCAGGATGTCATTGATAAGATTGACCCAGAGCATATGAAAGAGTCTATCAATGCAATGTCAAATGGATTTGTTATGCCAGGTTGGGAGCCTGAAAGATTAGATAGCTTAAAAGAACTTTTTGATATGTATAAGGACATTGATGAAGAGAAGTTATTTAACAATCTTGTATACTTCCTTGAGGCAATTGGACCAGTTTGTGAAAAATTTGATATCAAAATGGGTATTCATCCAGATGACCCAGCATGGCCAATTTTTGGACTTCCAAGAATTGTCACAAACAAAGAGAAAATCGTTAAATTATTAAAGGCTGTAGATAAGCCATATAACGGAATTACATTATGTACAGGATCTCTTGGTTCTAACCAGAATAATGATATTCCAGAAATTATTAAAGCATGTGAAGGCAGAATTCCATTTGCACATGTAAGAAACCTTAAATACAATACACCACGTGATTTCGAAGAGGCAGCACACCTTTCATCAGATGGTTCAATGGATATGTATAAGATTATGAAGACTCTTTATGACACAGGATTTGACGGTGCAATTCGCCCAGACCATGGACGTATGATTTGGGGAGAAAAGGCTATGCCAGGATACGGTTTATATGACAGAGCACTTGGTGCTACATATTTACAGGGATTATGGGAAGCTATTGTTAAGCAGGCGTAGTTAAACATAGACATTATGTTAGGAGAATAGATATGAAACTGTGTTTAGAAGATATAAAAGATGCGAAAGCATGGCAGGAAAAAGGAATTGAAGTTCCAACCTACGATGTTTCTAAAATAGCAGATAATACAAAAAAGCATCCAGTATGGGTACATTTTGGTGTAGGTAATATTTTTAGAATATTTATTGGTGGAATCGCAGAGAAGCTTATAGAAGATGGCAACTCAGACAAAGGTATTATTTGTGCAGAAACTTTTGATTACGATATTGTAAATAAAATTTATGATCCATACGATAATCTTATACTTGCCGTAACACTTAAGCCAGATGGTTCAACAAGTAAAAAGGTAATCGGATCATTATCAGAAGCTATAAAAGGAAGCAGTAAAGATGAAAAGTCATGGGAAAGACTTAAAGAAATCTTTACAGATTCTGGACTTCAGATGATTTCATTTACTGTTACTGAGAAGGGTTATGCTCTTAAGGGTGCTGATGGAAATTATCTTCCATTTGTTGTTCCAGATCTCAACAATGGTCCTAAAGCTCCAGTTGGAGCAATGGCTGTTGTTACAGCTCTTTTATATGAGAGATATTTAAATGGAGCAGCACCACTTGCAGTAGTTAGTATGGATAACTGCTCACATAATGGAGAAAAGCTTCAGAATGCTGTTACAACAATGGCTAAGGAGTGGCTTGATAGAGGTCTTATTGAGAAAGGCTTTATTGACTACATAAGTGATGAGCAAAAGATCAGTTTCCCTTGGTCTATGATAGATAAAATCACACCAAGACCAAGTACAGAAATAGCAGATGGGCTTGAAGCAGATGGAATTGAGGCAATGCAGCCTGTTATTACAGACAAAAAGACATATATTGCTCCATTTGTTAACGCTGAAGGTCCTCAGTATCTTGTTATTGAAGATAAGTTCCCTAATGGAAGACCAGCCCTTGAAAAGGCAGGAGTATATTTAACAGACAGAAATACTGTAAATGAAGTTGAGAGAATGAAGGTAACAACTTGCCTTAACCCACTTCATACAGCTTTGGCAGTATATGGCTGTGTACTTGGATATGAGTCAATAGCTGCTGAAATGCAGGATGAAGAGTTAACAAAGCTTGTTAATGGAATAGGACCTGTAGAAGGTATGAAGGTTGTATGTGATCCAGGAATATTATCACCAGAAGAATTTGTTAAAGAAGTAATTGAACAGAGACTTCCAAATAAGTTTATTCCAGACACACCACAGAGAATAGCTTGTGATACTTCACAGAAGGTTGGAATTAGATATGGCGAAACAATTAAGTCATATGTTGAGAAGTATGGAAGCGCTAAAGACCTTAAATATGTTCCAATAGCTATAGCTGGATGGCTTCGTTACTTACTTGCTGTTGATGATGAAGGTGCTGCATTTGAGTTATCTCCAGATCCAATGCTTGAGGAAATGCAGGTAGCTTTAGCAGGAGTTAAGTTTGCAGATCCAAATAGTATAGGGGATAAGTTAAAGCCTATTCTTTCAAATGCGAATATATTTGGTAGTGATCTCTACAAAGCTGGAATCGGCGAGAAAATAGAAGAGATTTTTGCAGAAGAAATAGCAGGTCCTGGAGCAGTTAGAGCTACTTTGAAAAAATATATTGTATAAAATCAACAAAAATAAAAAAAGTTTTTCTATCAAATTGTCAATTTAAAACTAACATGTCAGATGGTATATTAGATATATCAACTAACATGTCAGATGGTACAAGTAATCAAATAACCATTTTACAAAAATCAAAAGTTGTTTTTAAGGAGGATTAAAACAAATGAAAAAGAAATTACTTTCACTCATTTTAGCTGGAACAATGATTTTCTCATTGACAGCATGTGGACTTAAGAGTGCTCCAGTTGCTGAGGCACCTGCAGCTCCAGCCGCTGAGGAGAAGGCTGAAGAAGCAGAAGAAGCTCCAGCAGAAGAAGCAGCAGAGGAAGTTGTAGAGTCAACAGACCCAGCTCTTACATTCGTTATGGCAGAGGTTAACCCTCTTGATACAATCGTTGGTAGCATGGATCAGAAGTTTAAAGAAGAAGTTGAAAGACTTTCAGGTGGTTCAATCACAATCGACCTTCAGGCTTCAGGTGTTCTTGGTTCAGAGAACGACGTTCTTGATGCAATGCTTGGTGGTGCTGGAACAATCCAGATTTCACGTATTTCAGCTTTCGCTTTAACAAGCTACGGCGGAACAAAGTCAAAGCTTCTTTCAATCCCATATACATGGGCTAACAGAGAGCACTTCTGGAACTTCGCAACATCTGATTTAGCTCAGGAAATTCTTCGTGAGCCATCAGAAAACGGTTCAGGTGTTCGTGGTCTTTTCTACGGTGAGGAAGGTTTCCGTCACTTCTTCTCAAACAAAGAGCTTAAGGGAATGGATGACCTTGCAGGACTTAAGATCCGTGTTTCAAATGACCCAGTTATGAACGGTATGGTTGAAGGCCTTGGCGCTTCACCAACAGTAGTAGATTTCGGTGAGCTTTACTCAGCACTTCAGACAGGTGTTGTAGATGCAGCTGAACAGCCAATCGCTAACTACAAGTCAAACGCATTCCCAGAGGTTGCTAACAACCTTATCCTTGATGGACATACACTTGGTGCAGTTCAGGTTATCATCACAGATGAAGCTTGGGATAGCATGACAGAAGCTCAGCAGGAAGCTATGATGGAAGCTGGTAAGCTTGCTTCAGAATACTGCCGTAGCATGTCAGAAGAAAAAGAGAATGCAGTTCTCGAAGAGCTTAAGGCTGATGGATGTAATGTAGTTGAAGTAACAGACATCACACCATGGCAGGATGCTTGTAAGACAGTAATTGAAGAGAACACAGCTGATCAGGCTGAACTTTACCAGAAGCTCTTAGATTTTGCTAAATAATTATTATTAAATAAGTAAAGCAAACTGGGCACAGTGCCATCTGGCTCTGTGCCCTTTTTATACATGATAAAAGATATAGTTCACAAAGCATACTGTTCTTTTATACAAATTGTCACATTTCATTTCAAAAGTGATATAATAAGTGAAAGGTATTTCTAACAATATATGAAAGGAGTTTTTGCCAATGAAATCTTTTTTTGAAAAAGTTGACAAAATCAAACCAGCGTATGATATCGTTTACAACTTTGTTCTATTTATATGTAAGGCTTTGTTGATAGCTGATATCCTCGTTGTTGCTTTTCAGGTATCGGGTCGTTACATCCCATTTATTCCTGATCCATCATGGACAGAGCAGGTTGTTCTTACATTAATGTCATATATGGCAGTTTTATCTGCAGCGCTTGCTATACGTAGAGGAGCACATATCAGAATGACAGCCCTCGATCCATATCTTCCTAAAATGGTAATTAAAATACTTGATATTTTATCTGATTTAGGAGTATTAATTCTTGCTTACATTATGATGACAGAAGGCTGGAAGTATGCTATTAAGATTGGTTCAAAAGGTAACTACGAGAGTATGCCTTGGTTATCAAGATTTTGGATGTATTTCCCAGTTGCACTTGCTGGAATAGCAATGATTGTTTTTGAAGTAGAAGCTTTATACAATCACATAAAATCAATTTGTGTAAAGGAGGTAGAAGAAGATGGCAGTAACTAATGGTACAGCGATAGCTATACTTTTGATTAGCTTTTTTGTAATGATTATTCTTCGTTTCCCTATTGCATACGCAGTAGCAATTTCATCGATTCTGTGTTTAGCAAGTCAGGGACTTCCTCTTTCAACTCTTTGCCAGTTTATGGTTAAAGGTATAAGTTCATTCAGCCTTATGGCGGTTCCATTCTTTATAACGATGGGTGTATTTATGGGATCGGGTGGTATATCCGAGAAGCTTATTGCCCTGGCAGATGCCTGTGTTGGATGGATGACTGGTGGTATGGCAATGGTTAACATTGTTGCATCATACTTCTTTGGAGGTATTTCAGGATCAGCATCAGCTGATACAGCTTCACTTGGAACAATCCTTATTCCTATGATGGTAGATCAGGGCTATGATGATGATTTCTCAACAGCTGTTACAATTACATCATCTTGTGAAGGACTTTTAGTACCACCATCACATAATATGGTTATTTATGCTACATCAGCTGGTGGAGTATCAGTTGGAGCATTATTCCTTGCTGGATATTTACCTGGAGCATTACTTGCTGGTTCTCTTATGATTGGTTCATATATCATTTCAAAGAGAAGAAAATATCCAAAGGGAGCACCATTCTCAATTAAGACACTTGTAAAACAGCTCGGAGTTTCTATTTGGGCATTAGCAGCAATCATTATTGTTGTAGTAGGTGTTGTAGGTGGTGTATTTACAGCTACAGAGTCTGCAGCTATTGCTGTTATTTATTCATTATTTGTATCTGTTTACATTTATAAAGGTCTTACATGGAAGGGTGTATGGAAAATTATTGATGATTGTATTAATACATTATCAATCGTACTTATCCTTATTTCTACATCAGCAGTATTTGGTAACTGTTTGACAAGACTTCATGTACCAGATATGGCAGCACACTTTATTACAGGATTAAGTACTAATCCATATGTAATAGCTCTTTTAATTGATCTTATTTTACTTGTATTAGGATGTATTATGGATATGGCACCTATTATTCTTATTGCTACTCCAATATTACTTCCAATTGCTACATCAATAGGAATTACACCTATTCAGTTTGGTATTATGATGATTCTTAACTGTGGTATCGGTCTTTTAACACCACCTGTTGGAGCTGTTTTATTTATCGGTTCTGCAGTAGGAAATGTAAAAATGGAGAAGGTTGTTAAAGCAACATTACCATTCTATTTATGCATGATTATTACACTTATACTTATAACATTTATTCCAGGAATTAGTATGTTTATACCTAATTTGTTCAGTAAATAAGGCTTAATAAAGTATAAATGGAGTTTAAATGAAATATTAGGCATGACCCTTAGTTTTTACTAAGGGTCTACTAATATAAAAGTGTCGTTTATTTAAGAGAGGGTTAAAAATGGCTAAAGAGAGAGTTATTCAGTTTGGTGAAGGTGGATTTTTAAGAGGCTTCGTAGATTATTTCTTATATAAGTTAAATGAAAAGGGTGTATGGGAAGGCAAAGTAGTAATAGTACAGCCTATAGAGAAGGGTATGTGCGACATGCTTTCTGCACAGAATTGTGAATACAACTTATATTTAAGAGGTATTGAAAATGGTGAAGTGGTAAATGAGCGTACTCACATAGATGTTATTAGTCGTTGTGTTAACCCATATACTCAGAATGATGAATATATGAAGCTTGCTGAAAATCCTGATTTTAGATTTATTATTTCTAATACAACTGAAGCAGGAATAGAGTATTTAGGAACAGAAAGCTTAACAGATAAACCTGCTAAGAGTTATCCAGCAAAGCTTACACAATTACTTTATAAGAGATTTCAGTTAGGACTACCTGGATTCATTATTATTCCATGTGAACTTATAGATAATAATGCTGGATTCCTAAAAGAATATATTTTGAAATATGCATCATTATGGAATTTAGAGGCTGATTTTGTTAAGTGGATTAATGAAGAATGTAGTTTCTGTAATTCACTTGTTGATAGAATCGTAACTGGATATCCAAGAGATGAAGCAGAAACTCTTTGGAAAGAAATTGGATATCAGGATAATCTTCTTGATACAGCAGAAATATTCCATTTATGGGTAATTGAAGGACATCATGAGGATGAACTTCCTTTCAATAAAGCAGGATATAACATCGTATGGACAGATGATGTTAAGCCTTATAAGAAGAGAAAGGTTCGTATTCTTAATGGCGGACATACTTCAATGGTTCTCGGGGCATATTTATATGGATTAACAACTGTAGGTGAGTGTCTTAAAGATGAGACTGTATCAAAATTCCTTAAGAAATGTTTGTTTGATGAAATTGTACCTACACTTGGAAATACTGAAACAGATATTAATTTTGCAAATGCAGTTTTAGAAAGATTTTCTAATCCATTTATTAAACATTTATTATTATCTATTGCCCTTAATTCAGTTAGTAAGTTCCAGGTACGTGTATTACCTACTATTCTTGAATATAAGGAAAAATTTGGAGCTTATCCTCCAGCATTAACATTTTCAATGGCTGCTCTTATAGCATTCTATCGTACTGATAATGCAAATGATGGTGAAGAAATCATGGAATTCATGAAAAATGCATCAGTAGAAGAAATCATTAAGAGAGAAGACTACTGGGGAACAGATATTACAGATATGACAGAAATGGTATCTGAATATTATGACATGATTAAGTCATTAGGAATGAAGGAAGCATACGAAAAAGTTTTAGCTGAGAAAGAGGCTTATTAATATGCAGGAATACATAAAAATAAATCAGGCAGATAACGTTGCAGTTGCTCTTCGTGATTTTAATAAAGGTGAAATTGTAAGTCTTGATAATGAAATTACTCTTAGTGATGATATAGCAAGAGGTCATAAATTTGCTCTTAAGGATATAAAGGCAGATGAGCCTGTTATTAAATATGGATTTCCGATTGGTTATGCAAAAGAAGATATAAAAACAGGAAGCCATATTCATGTTCACAATTTAAGAACAGGTCTTGGAGATGATTTAACATATAACTACAACAAGTCAAATCCGGTCAATATTCCTTGTAACCTTGATGAAGAAAAAAAGTATTTTATGGGTTATGAAAGAAAAGATGGAAAGGCTGGAGTACGAAATGAACTCTGGGTTATCCCAACAGTTGGTTGTGTTAACTCTATAGCTAAAGAAATTGCAGCCAAGTGTCAGGACCTTGTTAGCGACAATATTGAAGCAGTAGTATCATTTGCCCATCCATATGGATGTTCCCAGATGGGAGATGATCAGGAAAACACAAGAGCAGCTCTTGCAGGACTCATTAATCATCCTAATGCTGGGGGAGTCTTAGTGTTAGGACTTGGATGTGAAAATTCCAATATAGAAGTTTTAAAGCCATATATAGGAGAATTTGATCCAAAAAGAGTTCGTTTTTTACAGTGTCAGGATGTGGATGATGAGGTTAGCGAGGGTGTAAAGCTACTTACAGAACTGTCAGAAGAAGCATCAAAAATTAAGAGAAGTAAAATATCGGTTGAAAAGCTTGTAATAGGAATGAAGTGTGGTGGTTCAGATGGTCTTAGTGGTATCACAGCAAACCCTGTAGTTGGAAAGCTTTCTGATATAGTAACATCTGCCAAGGGAAGTACTATCCTTACAGAAGTTCCAGAAATGTTTGGTGCAGAAACTATATTGATGGATAGATGCGTAAATAAAGAAGTTTTTGATAAGACAGTAAACCTCATTAATTCATTTAAAGATTATTTCAGAAGACATAATCAGACAATATATGAGAATCCATCCCCTGGAAATAAAAAGGGTGGAATATCATCACTTGAAGATAAGGCATTAGGTTGCACTCAGAAATCTGGATCATCAGAGGTTATGGATGTACTAGAGTATGCCCAGGTAGTTAAAAAAGCAGGATTAAACCTGTTAAGTGCTCCAGGAAATGATCTTGTTGCAAGTACAGCATTAGCTATAAGTGGTGCACAAATTGTATTATTTACAACTGGAAGAGGCACACCATTTGCAAGTGCAGTTCCAACAGTCAAAATAGCATCTAACTCACAACTTGCTAAGAAAAAGTCTAACTGGATTGATTTTGATGCAGGAAGACTTTTAGAAGATAACATGAATCTTGATATTCTAGGCAATGAATTATATGACTACGTTTTAGATGTTGCCAGCGGAAAAAAAGTAAAGAGCGAGGAAGATGGTTTTAGAGATTTAGCTATTTTCAAACAAGGCGTTACGTTATAGGAGGAACCAATATGAGCTTGCTCATATATTGGAATGGTTCCGACGACTTGCCGCCGAATGAATATGAGGGGGCATTACATATTAATTAAGAGGGTATAGCATTGAGCAGATTAAAGGTTGAAACTCCTGATAGTATTCAGCTTACTGTCGAGAGATTGTACAAAGATTTGGAGAGACATATTGTTGCCAGTCCTCCAGGATTATGTCCTGTTGATCTTCAATTGTCATTTTTGAGAGTATGTCAGGCTCAGACATGTGGTAAGTGCGTTCCTTGCAGAGTAGGACTTGCGCAACTTCAGAGCATGCTTGAGGATGTTCTTGAAGGAAGAGCAACAATGGATACTCTTAAGTTAATAGAGGATACAGCAAATAGTATTACAGACAGCGCGGATTGTGCTATTGGTTTTGAAGCATCACATATGCTTCTTGCTGGATTTGATGGATTTAAAGAAGACTATATTCATCATATTAAAGAGGGATGTTGTTCTGTTAAGTCAAATCGTTCAATTCCATGTGTTGCACTTTGTCCAGCACAGGTTGATATTCCAGGATATGTAGCACTTGTTGGTGAAAAGAGATATGCAGATGCGGTAAAGCTTATTAGAAAAGATAATCCATTTCCTACGGCCTGCGCTCTTATTTGTGAGCATCCATGCGAAGCAAGATGCAGAAGAAATATGATAGATAATGCCATTAATATTCGTGGACTTAAACGAATGGCAGTAGATCATGCACCAGCAGACACTGTTCCTGTACCTAAAAAGTGTGAATCTACAGGAAAGAGAGTTGCAATTATAGGTGGTGGTCCTTCAGGTCTTTCTGCTGCATATTATCTTGAAATTATGGGTCACCATGCGGTTGTCTTTGAAGAAAAGAGTAAGCTTGGTGGAATGCTTAGGTATGGAATTCCAAACTATAGATTTCCACGTGAAAGACTTGATCAGGATATAAATGCCATATTATCAACTGGTGTTGAAGTAAAGCTTAATACTAGAATTGGCAGCGATAAAAATGAAATACATTTTGATGATATTCATAAGGAATACGACGCAGTCTATATTGCCATAGGTGCCCATACAGATAAAAAAATCGGTATAGATGGAGAAGACTCAAAGGGTGTTATGTCAGCAGTAGAAATGCTAAGAGGAATTGGCGATGACAATATGCCTGATTTTACAGATAAAGAGGTTGTAATAATTGGCGGTGGAAATGTTGCCATGGACTGTACTCGTTCAGCTATAAGATTAGGTGCAAAAAAAGTAACTATTGCTTATAGACGCAGACAGGAAGACATGACGGCTCTGTCAGATGAAATAGAAGGCGCAATAGCAGAGGGAGCTGAACTCCTTGGATTAAAAGCTCCTCATCATATTGAGGCTGATGCAGACGGAAATGTAACAGCTCTGTGGGTTGAGCCACAGATAATAGGTCCTATTGATGCTTGGGGAAGAGCAAAGCCAATAAAGGCAGAAGAACCTCTTATGAAAATCCCTGCAGACATTATAGTTGTTGCAATTGGACAGGGAATTGAAACAAATTCCTTTGAAGAGGCTGGAATTAAAATACATAAAGGAACAATTGGAGCGCTTGAATCCAGTGCTATTGAAGATAACAGTAGTATATTTGCAGGTGGTGACTGTGTTACAGGACCAGCAACTGTTATAAGAGCTATTGCTGCAGGAAAAGTTGCAGCAGCAAATATTGATGAATATTTAGGCTACAATCATGAAATTTCCTGCGATGTAGAGATTCCACAGCCTACACTTGATGATAGGCGTCCTTGTGGAAGGGTTCAGTTATCAGAGGAAGAGGCTTCGATCCGTAAACATGACTTTAATCATATAGAAAAATGTATGAGTGAGCAGGAGGCATGCCAGGAGGCGGGAAGATGTCTTAGATGTGACAGATTTGGTTTTAGTGCACTGAAGGGAGGCAGAAATTCGAGATGGTAAATTTAACTATTGATGGAATCTCAATTAGGGTCCCAGAGGGAACTACTATCATGGAAGCTGCTAAAAGTGCCGGTATATATATACCTCATTTGTGTTACCTTAAGGGGATCAATGAAATTTCTGCCTGCAAGGTTTGTATGGTTGAAATAAAAGGCAAGCAGAAGATGGTTACAGCCTGTTCAACTGAAGTATCAGAAGGAATTGAAATATTTACATCTTCACCAAGAGTAAGGCAGATAAGACGTACAAATGTTGAGCTTATTTTGTCACAACATGATTGTAATTGTGTAACCTGTGTTAGAAGTGGTAACTGTAGTTTGCAGACTATTGCAGGACATTTAGGTATATATGAACTGCCATTTAAAACACAAATTCCCCATGCTGACTGGGATAATGATTTCCCACTTATCAGGGATGCAAGTAAGTGTATAAAATGCATGAGATGCGTTCAAATATGTGATAAGGTTCAGAAGCTAGGTGTATGGGATATTCAGAATTCTGGTTCGTACACAACTATTAATACAACCGATAATAAACCAATTGCATGTACAGATTGTAGTTTATGTGGCCAGTGTATTACGCATTGTCCAGTTGGAGCTCTTAAAGAAAGAAATGATATTCCAGCAATCTATGATGCGCTAGCTGATCCGAATAAGATTACTGTTGTTCAGATAGCTCCAGCTGTAAGAACAGCATGGCTTGAAAGAGTTGGTATTCCAGAAGGAATTGATACAGAAGGAAGATTAGTTGCAGCGCTTAAGAAGCTTGGATTTGATTACGTTCTTGATACATCTTTTGCAGCAGATGTCACTATTATGGAAGAAGGATCAGAGCTTATCGAGAGACTTCCTGAAATAAGAGAAAGTAAGCTTCCAATGTTTACGTCATGTTGTCCAGGATGGGTAAGTTTTGTAAAAAACAAATATCCAAAGCTTTTATCAAGGCTATCGACAACAAAGAGTCCTCAACAGATATTTGGAGCATTAATTAAATCATATTTTGCAGAAAAGATTGGTGTACCAAGAGAAAATATATGTTCAATATCAATAATGCCTTGTGTATCCAAAAAGAGAGAAGCTACTCTTGATGGAATGAGTCAGGATGGAATAAGTGATGTTGATATTGTACTTACAACAAGAGAGCTTGTAAGACTTCTAAGAGCAGATAGAATTGATCCACTTAAACTCAAAGAGGAGCCATTTGATAATCCTATTGGAGATGGAACTGGTGCCGGAGTAATATTTGGAGCAACAGGTGGAGTATTAGAAGCAGCACTTAGAACAGCACATTATCTTGTTACAGGAAAGGAAGCATCTGCAGAACAATTTGCCGATGTTAGATCAAGCGAAGATGAATATCCTGATGCATCATCTAACAGTAATGTTCGTGATGAAGACGATGAGCCAGTATATGATGCAGGCAGGAAGGAAAACATATTCAAGATAGGTGACGAAAAGCTACGAACTTGTGTAGTAAGCGGACTTGGAAATGCGGAAGCCTTAATCGAAGATATACTTTCTGGCAGAGCAGAATATGACTTTGTAGAGGTCATGGCCTGTCCAGGCGGATGTGTTAGTGGAGGCGGACAACCTATTCATGATAATGAAGAATGGGGATATGGAAGAAGTAAGAAACTATATGCACTAGATAGAGAGAGAACAATAAGACGTTCACATGAAAATCCTCTAGTAGAGAAAATATATGAAGAATTTCTTACAAAGCCACTTTCAGAAAAGTCAGAAGAATTACTTCACATATCATTAAGTCAGAAATAAGTTTTTAATAGAATTTTAATCAGGAGGTTACTAAATTATGAAGCCATTTATGGGAAAAGATTTTCTTTTAGACACAGAGGTTGCAAAGGAGCTCTATGAAAAATATGCAGATATGAGCAAAATACCAGTTATTGACTATCATTGTCATATTAATCCACAGGAAATATATGAGGATAGAAAGTTCGAAAATATTGCTCAGGTGTGGCTTGGTGGTGACCATTATAAGTGGCGCCAGATGAGAACAAATGGTGTTGATGAAAAGTATATTACTGGGGATGCAACTGACCGTGAAAAATTCCAGAAGTGGGCAGAGACATTACCTAAGTTAATTGGAAATCCATTATATCACTGGTCACATCTTGAACTTAGATACTACTTTGGTTATCAGGGTCATTTAAATGGTGATACAGCTGAAGAAGTATGGAACTTATGTAATGAAAAATTAAGCCAGGATGATTTCACAGTAAGAAACATTATTAAGAAATCAAATGTTAAGCTTATTTGTACAACAGATGATCCTGTAGATTCATTAGAATGGCATAAGAAGATTAAAGCGGATACATCTTTTGATGTTAAGGTACTTCCTGCATGGAGACCAGATAAGGCAAATAATATTGAAAAGGTTGATTTTGCAGCTTATATTAAGAAATTATCAGATGTATCAGGTGTTGAAATAAAGGACTTCAAGTCACTTAAGCAGGCTATTAGGGTAAGACTTGATTACTTTAGTGAAAATGGATGTAGTGTAAGTGATCATGGTCTTGATTATGTGATGTTTGCTCCTGCAACTGATGATGTAATTGAAGGTATTTTCAAAAAGGGACTTAACGCAGAGAAGCTTACAAATGTTGAAATCGCACAATACAAGACAGCATTTATGCTTTTTGTAGCTAAAGAATACAGCAAGAGAAACTGGGTAATGCAGCTCCATTATGGATGTAAGAGAGATAATAATGCAATGATGTATTCAAAACTTGGACCAGATACAGGATATGATTGTATTAATAATTATACTCCAGCAGCTGAGCTTGCTGATTTCTTAAACGAGCTTTCTAAAGAAGATGAGGTACCAAAGACAATTATTTATTCACTTAATCCAAATGATGATGCTGTAATCGGAACTATTATTGGATGCTTCCAGGGTGATGGAATCAAGAATAAGATTCAGCAGGGTTCAGCATGGTGGTTTAATGACAATTACATGGGTATGGTAAATCAGATGAAGTCACTTGCTAACCTTTCTGCATTAGGTAATTTTGTTGGAATGCTTACTGATTCAAGATCATTCTTATCATATACAAGACATGATTATTTCAGAAGAATATTATGCCAGCTTGTTGGAGGATGGGTTGAGAATGGTGAGTACCCATATGATGAGAAGATTCTTAGTGAAATCATAAAAGGAATTTCATATAATAATACTGTAGAGTATTTTGGATTTGATTTGAATAAGGCTTAAAAATATTATGAAATTTAAATATCAGTACAAAATAAAGCCATCTGACTTATGGCAGTTTCATATGTATTATGCATATTCATCATATTTATGCATTATTAATATAATATGTATTATTTCCTCAATTGCGCTGATTTTCGCTTTATGGGAAAATTCGCCAGGATGGTTTAGAGGCGTATTATTACTATTCCTTTCTCTTTTTACTGTTATACAGCCATTATCTATATATCAACGTGCAAAAAAACAGGCAGAGATGTATAAGGATGAATTAGAGATTGAATTTGATGATAAGGGAATTAGAGTAAGGCAAAATGGTAAGATGGAGGAAAAGAACTGGAACCAGTTACTCCGTATAATTGTAAAGCCTACTATGGTAGTTATTTATACTGATGTTGAGCATGGCTATATTCTTACTAGCCGTGTGCTAAAGGATACAAAAAAAGATTTTATTAAGTTAGTTAAGTCTAAAAGGATACAAAGGACATAAGTAAAATGTCTGAAAAGAAGGTACTAAGTAAAAAAGTTATTATAGCTGTTATTGCAGTATCTGTAGTATTAGTTGCCAGTATTATTATAGGTTTTTGCCTAAATAATAAGGCAACTAATAATGCTGTTTTAAATGTTGCAGAAAATGATGAATATAGGGACTTTGAACCACCTACAGAGGAACAACTGAGTAATGGCAAGCTAAATATTTGCCTGATTACTAAAACTTATAACAATAGTTATTGGGATATACTTATTCAGGGCTGTATAGATGCAGCAAATGATATGGATGTAAATCTGTATACTGCAGGTATAGCTAAAGAAAGTAATACAGATCGCCTGGCAGAGCTTATGGAGCATGCCCTGCAGATGGAACCGGATGCCATAATTGTATCTCCGGCTGATACTTCTAAGATTATTGATGTTTGTAAGAGAATAAATGAGAAGGATATTCCTCTTATTTTCATTGATACAATACTTAATGGGCAGCAGTTTGATGTCTGCTTTATGACAGATAATATGCAGGCTGGTAGAATGGTTGCCATTGATATGGTAGATAAGCTGAGGGAATTAGGCTATACACAGGATGACAAGCTTAGTATTGGAATTGATATAGGAACAAAGCAATCGCAGACAATAATTGAGAGACTGGCCGGATTTAACGAGTACTGGAGTAGTAATGCTCCAGTTAATTGGCGTGTAATAGATACGATAAAATGCAATGATGGAAGCGCTGATGTAGCCTATGAACAATGTCTTGAATTTATTGATAAGAATTCAGATCTTGCAGGTCTTATAGGTCTTAATAATGGGTCTACTGTTGGTTTATCAAGAGGACTTGTAGAGAGAGAACGTAAAGATATTGCACTTGTAGGATTTGACTATTCAAACGAGATGGCATCTCTTATTGAAGGTGGAGAATATCAAGTATCAACTATGGTACAGCTTCAGTACAATATGGGATATGGCTCTGTTACAGAGGCCATTAATATTTGCAATGGGATAATGCCTAAGTATAAGTTTAATAATACTGGCGTCATGAAAGTAAATCATGAGAATTATAAAAACCCTTATATTGTTGTGAATGCCTTAAGAAAATAAGAGGATTGGGGGTGCAGATGTATGAAAGATAAATTAAAAAAATCGTTCAAAAGATATCAGTACAGATGGGTTCTGATTAGCTATGTAATTGTCTGCATTCTTATTGTGGCATCATGTTTTCAGCATGTAAGAGGTTTAGTAGATGCATATAATAAAGAACAGGCAGAGATGGTCACAAGCCTGTTAGTTGAAAATATCAATTCAGAGTTAAACAACTTAGTTGTACAGGTAGAAAGAGTTTCTAACATAGTTCTTTTAAATAATACAGATGAAAAAAGTATTATGCGAGAATTTGATAGCTATAAGATGATTTCAGGTCTTTCAGCAATGGGCTATCTTGATAGAAAGAATGAGTTTCATGGAGACAGTTCTGAAAAAAGTGATCTTGTAAAACATGGGCTTATAGCGCAGGCTATCTCACTTGATAATACTTTTATCACAGATCCATACAGATCAAGTATTACAGGTAAGTATACGTTGACTATATTTGTACCAGTTACTGATGAAAACAGTAAAGTGGGAATAGTGTATGCAAATCTTGACCTTGATGAAATAGCATCATTTGCAAGTGAAAACAGTATAGATTTACCTGCAAGAATCTGTATTATCAATTCAAAATCATTGAACTATATAGCTTGTACTGATATGGGGGATGTACCTGCAGGCAGCTGGAACAGCTTAATGATAAAGCGTGAAGATTTCGAATTTGATTCCCATAATGGTTACTATGATTTCATGAATGGAATTAGAACACAGACAAGTGGAAATACTTCATATAAAGAAGCAAATGTTGAATACACGCTTGGATATTCTAGTATAGAGAAGATGCCTAACTGGTATGTAGCCTTAGTACTTGAAAATGATGATTTATCAGATACGTTTAAGAGATTTAGAAGCATATTGTATTTGTATATGACAATATTATTTGCTGTATCATTTGTGTATGCAGTGAGTATAATCGCAAAAGAATGGCTACAGAGAAGAAATTTCCAGAAGTTGTCTACTCTTGATACAATGACAGGAATATATAATAAGCGTACATTTGAAATGTACGTGGAAGAGTATATAGCTTCAAATAAAAACAAAGCCTTTGGAACACTGATATTTGTCGATGTTGATGACTTTAAACATTATAATGATGAATATGGACATTTAAATGGTGATATAGTACTAAAGACTTTTGCAAAATGCTTATCAGAGCAGTTTTCATCAATAGGATATGTAGGTAGGTATGGAGGTGACGAGTTTGTCGTTTTCGTAGCTGGATCATATGAAAGAGAATATATTGATGGAAAAATAAATGAAATTGCAAAGAGTCTTTCAAACGTTGAGTTGGAAGGTTTTGGCATGGTTCCAACGTCATTTAGTGCAGGAGCTGCAACATGTCCAGTAGATGGTGCTAATTATGATGAGCTTTGTAATGCAGCAGATGAAGCACTTTATGAAGTAAAGGAATCAGGTAAGGGAAAATTTTATTGGCATAGATAATGGGTCTTGTTTAAGGCCCATTTTTATTTGATATGTAAATCAGTATTTACAAATGTGAAAAATATGTTAATATATAGCTTTGAGTTTGAAAATATGAGATAATATTATTGCATTATTGTATTAATATTAAAAAGGTAATTCAGTGAAATTTGATATTGATGGTCTGGATAAACTTCATGAAAATATTCAGCAGGTTGTTCAGAAAGGTGTCGATGAATTAAATAAAGGACTTGATAAGTTTAACGATAGTGTTAATGAGAGAAGCGCGAGTGGAAGTTCTCAGGCTAAGTCAACAGTAACAGATACATGTCCTAATTGCAGTGCAAAGCTTGTTTCTTTGGGTAATGGAGTTAAGAAGTGTGAGTACTGTGGGTCAGAGTTTGGAAGTGCTAGACAAAACACAAGTGGAAGAACTATGATGGATTCCGTTTTTGATTTTGTTGAAAAACAGCAACATCTCAACATGGAGACTCAGGCTCAGAGAATAGAGAAGGAACGTATCAAGGCTGAGATAAAGCTAAAAAAAATGGAACGTCGTCATAGGAGAAGCGCCATTAGAAAGCTATTCACTCTTGTTTTCCTAATCGTATTCGGATATTACTGTTACACACATCAGGATGTTGTAAATACAGTTATACAAATTATTTCAGCAGAGTTTATGTAAAAATTATAATCGTTAAAGCATATTGATTTTGAAACATAAAAAAAGCACGCAGTTGCGTGCTTTTTTAATATATGATGGATATATTTTATTCAAAAAGCTTATCTTTATATTTCTCAAGTGCTTTTATCAGTATCATTCCAAGAATTCCACATGAAATGATTTCTCCAATACCAACAGTAAGCATGAAGTAAGGAATAGATCCCTCAAACTGATATACATATGCAAGTACAAGTGGAACAATAATTGTATTTGCTACAATTGGTGGAATTGGAGCAAGCCATTTCTTTTCAGGAAATTTCTTTGAAAGGAAATAGGTACCAAGAGCTCCAAGAAGTGTTGCAATTGAACCAAAAACAACATCAAGTGGAAGTGCACCTGTCAAAATATTACTTATAATACAGCCTACGAATAAGCCAGGAATAGCTATAGGCGTAAAAATAGGTAAAATTGTTAGTGCTTCTGAAAAACGTACCTGAATTGCGTAGTTTGCTAAACCAAACGCATTGGCAATGAGTGTTAGGACGACATAAAGCGCAGCAATAGCAGCACCTTGTGTCAACATTTGTGCATTAGACTTTTTCATTATTAAATTCTCCTTTAGTTTTGTTTAATGTCAGGAAGGTCTCGAACTGACACTTACCACAATTTTAATTGTGGATTGCCCGACGTCATTTAAGCGTCAAGAGAATATTATACATGTATTTAAGATATTGTAAAGTATGTTATACTTGTTTGTGCGAGTAAAATTGGATTAGAGAAGTAGTCGCTGATATTTTACAGTGTTCATACATATAATACAGAGGTATTAAATGCAGAAACGATTAGATTATTTTGATATGGCAAAAGGAATAGGCGTAATCCTTGTATTACTAGGTCATCTTCAGGGAGACCAGTTCTTTGTGTATTCACCATATATTCTTCCAATGTGTGAGTGGATATTTTCATTTCATATGCCATTATTCTTTATTATTTCTGGAATGCTTATTTTTCATAAAAAGGACGAAGATAAAGATTTAAATGTTCTCATTAAGAAAAGATTTAAGGGAATAATGGTTCCTTACTTCTGGTTTAGCTTATGCTATATGAGTGTTGTGCTTTACGCGTTCTTTTCTGGAACAATTTACCCAGAAACTGTATTTGTTAATCTCTGGTATGTATTAGGTATGTATGGAATGAATGTGCTATGGTTCCTTCCTACATTATTTGCAGCAGAAATTATCTTTATATTTGTGGTTAAGAAATCAAAAGAAAAGGCAAAAGGTAATATAAGAAAAGCCTATATATTATTAATAGTAAAAACCGTACTTATTGCCGCAATTGGACTTTTAATGGCGTATTACATGACTACATTATCATATGATGATTCTGTATCAAAAAGAGTCCATGAATTTGTAACAGTTTTAATGAGACCAACTGTTGCAATGAGCTTTATTGCAATTGGTTATTTTGCTCAGATGCTTCTTATTAGTAAGGATTATATGAAAAAGCTGACTCCATTTGTCGGTATCGTACTTATGGTAGTTGCTGCATTATTTGTAAAAATAAATCACGGCGTAGATTTTAGATCTATGGTTTTCAAAAATGTATTTTTTTATTATTTCTGCGCTGTTCTTAGCTCAATTGGACTTATTCTTATTTGTAAAGGTATAAAGCCAGTAAAGATAATAAAGTTCTATGGTGTAAATTCGCTTATTTTTATGGCAGTTCATAATTCAGAATCAATTCTTTATCTTGGAATGAATCTTGCAATGTATGCAAATCAGTTTTTGACACATGCAAGAGGATATATTTGTTATGCAATTATTGTTACAGTAATTCTCATATATGTAGCTGTTATGATTATTCTTATAAATAGGTTTGTACCATTTATTGTAGGAAAGCCATTTCATAATCCATTTAAGAAGCAAGAGATAAGTGGATAGATAAGGTAAAAACATTTGACAGAAAAGTTAATTCACAATACAATAGCTTTCGGACAAAGGTGTCATATTAAGTAGCTAGGAGACTGGCTATTTAATATGGCACCTTATGCTTTAAATACCACTTATAACGTGGGAAGGTACTATATAAATAGAAATATAAATTGATGACTGATAACCATAGTATTAAGGAAAGGACAGTTATGCAGTATTCATACGAAGAAATCAAAGAATATATAGAACAGGAGGACGTGAAATTTGTTCGACTTGCTTTTTGTGATTTAAATGGAAAGCAGAAGAATATGTCAATTTCACCTGACGAGCTTGATAGAGCATTCTCTGATGGAATCAGTTTTGATGCATCAGCGGTAGAAAGCTTTGGATGTGAAGATAGATCAGATCTTCTCCTTTGTCCAATTGCAAATACATTAAATGTTCTTCCATGGCGTCCAGCAAGAGGTAAGGTTGTAAGAATGTTCTGCAACATTAAATATACTGATGGAACACCATATGAGCTTGATGCAAGAAGCATTCTTCAGAATGCAGTGAAGGAAGCTAAAGACATGGGGCTTTCTATTAAAATTGGTACTGAATTTGAATTCTATTTATTCAAAACAGACGAAAATGGTGATCCAACAGATGAACCATTTGATAAAGCAGGCTATATGGATGTTGCCCCAGAAGATAAGGGAGAAAACATTCGTCGTGAAATTTGTCTTACATTAGTTGAAATGGGAATTTCACCAGAATGTTCAATGCATCTTGATGGACCTGGACAAAATCAGATTGTATTCAGATATGCTGATGCATTAACAGCAGCAGATAATGCTATGAACTTTGTATCTGTGGTAAAGGCAGCAGCTTCACACAATGGTTTATATGCTGACTTCACACCTAAGCCAATAGTAAATAAGCCAGGTAATGGTCTTCATATAAATATGTCAGTTGTAAGCGATGATGGCGAAATGTATAACGCAAGATTTATGGCTGGTGTTATGGAGCATATTAGAGAAATCACAGCATTTCTTAATACACGTCCTGAATCATACAATCGTCTTGGTGAGCATACAGCTCCTAAGTTTGTTTCATGGACAAGAGAAAATCGTTCACAGTTATTAAGAGTGCCTGCATCGCGTAATGAAAATAAGCGTTTCGAGCTTAGATCTCCAGATGCATGTCTCAATCCATATTTAGCATTTGCAATGCTTATTTATGCTGGTCTTGATGGAATAAGAAATAATATGGAACTTCCTGAACCATCAAATATCAGTCTTCAGGATGCAAATGAATCAGTTACAGGAAAGCTTAAGAGACTCCCTGAGACTTTGGATGAAGCTAAGAAGCTTGCAAGGGAAAGTGAGTTTGTAAATAAGATTCTTAATAAGAAACTTGTTGAGCTTATTTAATAATAATTATATATGAATAATAATATCATATTAGATGTCCGATATATAGGACACTATGTGTAATACAATAAAAAGGACTAAAGAGTGTTACCAATTAGTAAAAAGGGAAAGGAAGAAAGATCGGTACTTATAGTATCAGGATCGGATAAGGTTTATGACTATATTGTAGACCTGCTCCCACAGAAGGAGTTTTATCCGATAAGCCGTGCATCCTCAGCTGGGGAAGCAAGGCGTATTCTTGTTTCTCAGGTTTACGACATTTTAATAATTAATACACCACTTCCGGATGATTTTGGCATTGAGCTTGCATATGATTTTGCTGATAGCCCAACATGTATCATGTTGATGGTTAAAGACGAGATATTTAATGAAGTTGTATATCAGGTTGAGGATGCGGGTATAGCTACTATTGCAAAGCCAAGTAATAAAACTACTATTTATAATACAATCAAACTTCTTTCAGCCATGAGTTCAAAGCTTAAAAAGATGGAGAAGAAGAACCGTACTCTTGAAGAAAAGATGAATGATATTCGTGTTATGAATCATGCGAAGTGGTTACTTATTGATAAGAAGAAGATTACAGAGGATGAAGCACATCACTTAATCGAGAAACATGCAATGGACAGAAGAATTTCAAAGCGTGAAGCAGCGCAGGAAATAATATCTGATTATGAAAAGTGAGGAGAAATATTATGGCAAAAGTAAACACTAATTTTGACAATTTGGTTCCAAGTTATTTATTTGCAGAAATAGCAAAAAGAGTAACTGATTTCACAAAAGAGAACCCAGATAAGCCTGTAATCAGACTTGGTATTGGAGATGTAACACTTCCACTTGCTCCTATAGTAATTGATGCAATGAAAAAGGGTTGTGATGAGCTTGGAAATAAGGAAACTTTCAAGGGATATCCTGATTATGAAGGATACTTATTTGCAAGAGAAGCCGTTGCAAATTACTACAAGAGTTTTGGTGTAGAAGTAGACGCTGATGAAATTCTTATTAATGATGGTGCTAAATCCGATGCAGGAAATATTACTGATATTTTCTCACAGGATAATATAGTGTTAGTTCCAGATCCTGTTTATCCAGTATATGTGGATACAAATATCATGGGCGGCAGAAAGATTGTATATGTAAATGGTACTGAAGAAAATGGATTTAATCCTGAACCAGACAGTTCTGTTCATGCTGATTTAATTTATTTATGCTCACCAAATAACCCAACAGGTGCTGCTATGAATAAATCTCAGTTAAAGGCATGGGTTGACTACGCTATTGCAAACAATGCAATTATATTTTATGATTCTGCTTACGAGGCTTTTATTGAAGATCCAGACATTCCAAGAAGTATTTTTGCTATCGAAGGAGCTAGAAAGTGTGCTATAGAAATGTGTTCACTTTCAAAAACTGCTGGTTTTACAGGAACAAGATGTGGATATACTGTAATTCCTAAGGAGCTTGAGATGGATGGTAAAAATATCTATAAGCTCTGGTACAGAAGACAGTCAACCAAGTTCAATGGTGTGTCTTATCCAGTACAGTGCGGTCTTGCAGCAGTTTTCTCAGAAGAAGGATTAAAACAGATTCAGGAAAATCTCTCATATTATAAGGAGAATGCAAAAATAATTGCAAAGACTCTTGATGAGCTAGGTATTAGCTATACAGGAGGAATTAATTCTCCATATATCTGGCTTAAGTGTCCAAATGGAATGGGAAGCTGGGAGTTCTTTGATTATCTTTTAAATAACGTATATGTTGTAGGTACACCAGGTGAAGGCTTTGGTGAAATGGGCAAGGGCTGGTTTAGACTTACTGCCTTTGGTTCAAGAGAGAATACAATAGAAGCAATGGAAAGATTCAAAAAGCTTTTAGGTAAATAAATTTATATGCCACTTGGCATAAAAAGGAAGGAAGAAAAGGAAAGAAACATGATTACAAACAATTTCTTTATCGTTGCAGCAATAGTAATCTATTTGCTTGTAATGCTTGCTATCGGATTTATTTTTAGTAAGAATAATGAAAATAGTGAAGATTTCTATCTTGGTGGTAGAAAATTAGGACCACTTGTTACAGCTATGTCAGCAGAAGCATCTGATATGTCTAGCTGGTTATTAATGGGTCTTCCAGGTGTAGCATATTTATCAGGTATATGTGATGCTGCATGGACAGCTATTGGACTTGGTATTGGTACTTATTTTAACTGGCTTATTGTAGCTAGAAAATTAAGACGATACTCAGCTAACATTGGTGCATTCACAGTGCCAAGTTTCTACTCAAAGAGATTCCATGATGAAAAGAACGTATTAAATGCTATTTGTGCACTTGTTATCGTTATTTTCTTTATTCCATATACAGCGTCAGGTTTTGCTGCATGTGGTAAGCTTTTTAATTCACTCTTTGGTGTTGATTACATGGCAGCTATGGTTGTTTCAGCAATTGTTATTGTTGGTTATACAATCATGGGTGGATTCAGAGCTGTTTCAACTACAGACTTTATTCAGTCATGCGTTATGACACTTGCACTTGTTGTTGTATTATCATACGGAGTTACTGTTGCAGGTGGTATGGATGCTGTTATGGCAAATGCTCATTCACTTGCTGGATATCTTTCACTTAATGCAATGCATGATGCTGAAACAGGTTCAGCTACAGGTTATGGTTTCATAACAATTATTTCTACAATGGCATGGGGACTTGGATATTTTGGTATGCCACATATCCTTCTTAGATTCATGGCTATTGAAGATGAGAATAAGCTTAAATTATCAAGAAGAGTTGCTTCAGTTTGGGTATTCATCGCAATGTTTGGTGCAATCTTTATTGGTGTTGTTGGTAATGCAGTTACAAAGGCTGGCGTTTTAGAAAGTCTTGATGGTACTTCATCAGAAACAGTTATCGTAAGACTTGCTGGACTTATTTCTGAACATGGTGTTTTAGCAGCCGTTGTTGCAGGCGTAATTCTTGCAGGTGTACTTGCAGCTACAATGTCAACAGCTGATTCACAGATGCTTGCAGCTGCATCAAGTGTTTCTCAGAATATTACTCAGGATTTCTTAAAGGTTGATCTTGATGAGAAGAAATCACTTCTTGTTGCAAGAGCAACAATTTTAGTTATAAGTGTTATTTCAATTTTCCTTGCAAAGGATCCTAACTCATCAGTATTTGGTATCGTTAGCTTTGCATGGGCTGGCTTTGGTGGCGCATTTGGAGCACTTACACTCTTTGCATTATTCTGGAAGAGAACAACTCTTCAGGGTGCAATCGCAGGCGTTGTTTCAGGTGGTGCAATGGTATTTATTTGGAAATACCTCGTAAGACCAATGGGCGGTGCTCTTAACATTTACGAGCTTTTACCAGCATTTATCGTTTCTGCAGTATTCATCTTCGTAGTATCTTTAGCTACAAAGGCTCCAGACGAATCTATAATAAAAGAATTCAACGAATGTCAGTAATATGATATAATGTCCTTTATGAAGAAATTCACGAAGCATTATAAGTTGGTTAAATATTCACATTATCTAGCAATGCTACTTGTAGCATTGCTAGTTTTTGTGTGTGCACCTGGTATAGCAAAATATTCTAAAGAAGGTGCTGGTACTAATCTTATTTCAGTATATGTAAATGGTAACTTAGTGGGTACTCTTGATGACCCTACAAAGGTTGATTCTTTAGTAGTCTCTGCAAGAAAACAGCTTGCAAGAGAAAATAAAGGAATAATACTTGCAAATAGTGATGTAGTGCTTAGAGGTAGTACAGAAATATTTGGATCTGTTGATGATGATGAGACAATTATTTCTAATATTTATGAGGTCTTTAAATCTAGCGCTGTAAAAACTAAAGAATCAGCATACGAAGTGAAGATTAATACGTTTACAGTTAATCTTAAAACAGCTGAAGAAGTAGTTACTCTTCTTGAAACAGCAAAGGATATGTACGATACAGAAGATTTATACGATGTTGATCTTATTACTGATACTACTCGTGAGCTAGATGTACTAACTACATTATTTGAGAAAAAGGAAGATAAGGCAGAGGTTGTTGAAGAAGAGAAAGAAACACTTCCTACTGCTGGAATGACACAGAAATTTGCTCAGTTCTATAAAGAAGCAAATGAATATGAAGAAGCAGGATTTACTCTTGGAATTAAGAGTATTGATTTTGCTGAAAGTGTTGAAGTAGTTCAGGCATATGTTGACTCAGATGAAATAAGTACTCTTGAAGATGCCATAAACATGGTAACTAAGGAAGAAGAAAAGAGTAAGGTATATGTTGTTGAGGCGGGTGATACACTTGGTGTAATTGCTGAAAAGAATGCAACCACAATTGCTAATCTTATCAAGATGAATCCAGACAGAATTACAAGTGAGAAATCAACAATAAGAGTTGGTGATGAAATAAAGGTAACATCACCTGAACCAGAGCTTTCAGTTATAAGAACTGAAGAAATTTATTACGAAGAAAACTATGATGCCGAAGTTGAATATATAGATAACGATGAATGGTACACAACAAAGCAGGTTACACTTCGTCAGCCTGTTGAAGGATTCCATAAAGTTATTGCAGATGTAAAGTATAAGAATGATGATAAGATTTCTACAACAATAGTTTATGAAGATATTGTTCAGGAGCCTATAGCAAAGGTTGTAGAGCGTGGTACAAAAACACCACCTACATACTTAAAGCCTATTTCTGGTGGCCGTATGACATCATCCTTTGGTAGAAGAAAAGCTCCTAAGAAGGGTGCATCAACATATCATAAGGGTATAGACTGGGCTATTCCAGTTGGAACATCTGTCTGCGCAGCAAGAGGCGGAGTAGTTGTAAAAGCCGGTTGGGGTTCAGGATATGGATATGTAGTGTATATTCAGCATGAAGACGGAGCTGTTACAAGATATGGTCACTTAAGTAAGGTGCTTTGTAAAGCAGGACAATCTGTAAAACAAGGTGAAAAGATAGCTCTTTCAGGAAATACTGGTGTAAGTACAGGACCTCACCTTCATTTTGAAATTTTAATTGGTGGCGGTCAGGTTAATCCATTAAATTATATGAATTAGTCATTGATTCATAGTTTTATATGCGTTTTGTACAAAAAATGGCCATATAGGACTATAAGTCATTCAATATAACGAAATTTACGGAATAATATTTACAATGTGAGATAGTAGGGTTATAATTCTCACGATATTGTAAAATAGTTTTACTATGTAAAAATCTAGGCTGGAGATTTTCGTGGAACAGTACATAATCAAGGGTGGAATGCCCCTTGCAGGAGAAGTGAATATTGCAGGCGCAAAGAATGCTGCACTTGGCATTTTAGCTGCGTCAATTATGACTGATGAGACGGTTACTATTGAGAATCTTCCAGATGTCAGTGATATTAATGTCTTCCTTCAGGCAATTGAAAGTATCGGTGCAAAGGTTGAGCGTATAGACAGACATACAGCAAAAATCAATGCAAGTACTGTAGATCAGCATGAAGTTGAAGAAGGCTATATGAAGAAAATACGTGCTTCATACTATATGCTTGGAGCACTTCTTGGTAAATATAAAGAGGCTAAGGTTGTACTTCCTGGTGGATGTAAAATCGGAGCTCGTCCTATTGATCAGCATCTAAAAGGCTTTCGAGCGCTTGGCGGTGATGTAAAGATTGAACATGGTTCAGTAAAAGTAAAGGCCGAAAGACTTCATTCTAATGATATTTATCTTGATGTTGTAACAGTAGGAGCAACAATAAATATTATGCTTGCAGCAGCTTTAGCGGATGGAAAAACAACTATTGAAAATGCTGCAAAAGAGCCACATGTCGTTGACGTAGCGAACTTCCTTAACAGTATGGGTGCTAATATTAAAGGTGCTGGTACTGATTTAATTAGAATAAAAGGTGTTGAAAGGCTTCATGGAACTACATATTCAGTAATTCCAGACCAGATTGAAGCAGGAACATTTATGTTTGCATCAGCAGTTACAAAGGGTGATGTAATTGTTAAAAACGTAATTCCTAAGCATCTTGAGTCAATAACAGCAAAGCTTATTGAAATGGGTTGTGAGGTAGAAGAGTTTGATGATGCAGTAAGAGTTGTATCAAAGGATCGTCTTAAAAAGACAAATATTAAAACTCTTCCATATCCTGGATTCCCAACAGATATGCAGCCACAGGGCGTTGTAGCTCTTGCGTTAGCTGAAGGGGTCAGCATCGTAACAGAAAGCATATTTGAGAATCGTTTTAAGTATGTAGATGAGCTTGCCAGAATGGGAAGCAATATTAAGGTAGAAGGTAATACAGCCATTATTGAAGGCGTAGAAAAATATATGGGAGCATCTATTTCTGCTCCTGATTTAAGAGCTGGAGCAGCGCTTGTAATTGCTGGTCTTGCAGCAGATGGATTTACATCTATTGAGGATATCCACTATATTGAGCGTGGATACGAAGATTTACCAGAAAAGCTTTCAAGTCTTGGAGCGTTAATTGAGAAGGTTTCAGACGAAAAAGAAATACAGAAGTTTAAATTAAAAGTAGGTTAACTGTATAAAGGGGTTATATGCAGAGAGTACGTACTTCGAATCTTGTTCCGGGAATGATTTCTGCGGAAGATGTTTATTCGTACAACAATCAGCTCATTCTTCCAAAGGGAACAGAGCTTACAGACAAAATAATTACACGTCTTGAATTTTACAGCGTCCTTGCGATAAAAGTAGAAGATAAGATGGCATCAGAGGTTGGTTCATCAGTAGATGAATCTTTAGATGGTGCGTCAAATGAGACTTCATTTAGTTCTATCACAGAAAATCTGTCATATTCAGAGAAAATCAAGGCAACTACCCAGTTTAAGGAATTTAAAAAGAATTTTGTTGAAAACACAGAAGCACTTCAGGGTAACTTACGCAAAATAGTTGAAGATAATGCTCCAATTAATGCGGATGAACTGCTTTCGTCAGTATCTAACTTGATATCAGAAAGTTCAACAAGCATTGGTATTTTTGATATGCTTCATAATATGCGTAATTATGATGATCTTACATACGTTCATAGTATGAGTGTATCTCTTATTTGTAATATATTTGGTAAATGGCTTGGATATAGTGAAGATGATATTAGAATCCTTACACTGGCAGGTCTCTTACATGATATTGGAAAATTAACAATTCCAGAGGCTATTATTAAAAAACCTGGAAGACTTACAGACCAGGAGTTTAATATAATTAAAACTCATACAGTTCAGGGTTATAACATCCTTAAAAAGCAGGATATTGATGAGAGAATAAAGGCAGCAGCACTTATGCATCATGAAAGAAATGATGGCTCAGGATATCCTTTAGGTTACCCAGACGAAAAGATTGCTGAATTTGCAAAAATTGTTGCTATTGCAGATGTTTATGATGCAATGACAGCAGCAAGAGTATATCGTGGTCCACTTTGCCCATTTAAGGTTGTGGCCATATTTGAAGCAGAAGGTTTGCAGAAATATGACAGTAGGTTTATTCTTACTTTCCTTCAGCATATTTCTGAAACATATATGAACAACAGAGTTGCTCTTAGCGATGGAACAGTTGGAGACATCGTAATGATTAACAAGAACGCCCTTTCAAGACCGATGATTAAAACGCTTGATGGACAGTTTGTTAATCTGGTTGATAGGACTGACTTGACTATTGAGAACTTTGTGTAGTATCATAATCACGCAGTAAAAATTCCATATTCGTTAAGCTCTTATTCAGAGTGGTGGAGACGCATAGGGTCGATGAAGCCACAGCAACCCCAATAAGTGGTAGGTGCTTTCCTAGAGCAGTTAAACTGATCAATAAGAGGATTTGCAAATTAGAAATTCAGGTCCGCTTTTGATAGCGGACCTTTTAAATTCTCATAATATAAGATTGTGAGACTCAATCGGTTTTTACCAGAGCTTAGTATAGATATGGACAGAGAGAAAGGAAAAAAGATGGAAAAGTTTTTATTTACTTCAGAGTCAGTTACAGAAGGACATCCTGACAAAGTCTGTGATGCTGTATCAGACGCAATTCTTGATGCTTGTATGGAACAGGATCCAATGAGCCGTGTAGCTTGTGAAACAGCTTCATGTACAGGTTTCGTTCTTGTAACAGGAGAAATTACAACAAAGGCACAGCTTGATGTTCCTTCAATCGTTAGAAAGACAGTTCTTGAAATTGGTTACGATGATGGTAAGAAGGGTCTTGATGGTAATTCATGTGCAGTTATGGTAGCACTTGACCAGCAGTCAGCTGATATTGCTATGGGTGTTGATAAGGCACTTGAAGCTAAAGAGGGTGCTCTTAAGGATGACCTTGATACAGGTGCTGGTGACCAGGGTATGATGTTTGGTTACGCTACAAATGAGACAGAAGAGTATATGCCATATTCAATTTCACTTGCTCATAAGCTTGCTAAGAAGCTTACAGACGTAAGAAAAGATGGAACACTTAAATATCTTCGTCCAGATGGAAAGAGCCAGGTTTCAGTAGAATATGATGAGAACAATAAGCCAGTAAGACTTGAGGCAGTTGTTCTTTCAACTCAGCATGATGAGGATGTTACTCAGGAGCAGATTCATGAGGACATCAAGAAATATGTATTTGATCCAATTCTTCCAAAGGAATTAATTGATGATAAGACAAAGTTCTTCATTAACCCAACAGGACGTTTCGTTATCGGTGGTCCTCACGGTGATGCTGGTCTTACAGGACGTAAGATTATTGTTGATACATACGGTGGAATGGCTCGTCACGGCGGTGGTGCTTTCTCTGGTAAGGACTGCACAAAGGTTGACCGTTCAGCAGCTTATGCAGCTAGATATGTTGCAAAGAATATCGTAGCAGCTGGTCTTGCAGACAGATGTGAAATCCAGCTTTCATATGCTATTGGTGTTGCTGAGCCTACATCAATCATGGTTGATACATTTGGAACAGGTAAGGTTTCTGATTCAAAGCTTGTAGAAGCAGTTCGTGAGAACTTCGATCTTCGTCCAGCTGGAATCATTAAGATGCTTGATCTTCGTCGTCCTATTTATAAGCAGACAGCTGCTTATGGACATTTTGGACGTAATGATCTTAATTTTCCATGGGAAGCTACAGATAAGGTAGAAGCACTTAAGAAGTATTTATAAGATAGGATTATAATTACATAAAAATCAATTGTATCTTATAGAACTAGCAGAGGAATCATAATTGAGAATAATTTTATATTTCTACAATCAGTAATATATTTACGTTGTTATCAAAATATTGTAATATTGTGAGAGTGGT
>JAUNNN010000016.1 GCA_030531435.1 Lachnospiraceae bacterium | reverse complement strand
AAACTAAATAAATAACGACAACATAGATAAATAGGTTACAAGATATCTTAAGTGTCATTATATAAAGTTTTGTTTGTAGGGAGATCCACAGTACTTTGCGACTGATGGATCTTTCTGCTTTTTCTAATGTAACATATGTGTGTTATACTTTCCTTAAAGAAAGGTTAAATTGGAGGGAGTCAGCATGAACAACAGAGAATATTATATTGATAAGGATGGATTTAAGCTACATGCAAAGCTTGATTTCCCGACTGACGCTGAAAGTAAGCTTCCAATACTTATCCTGATTCACGGACTTACAGGTCAGATGGATGAGGCACAGCTATATGGGGTTAGAGATGCAGCACTGGATGCAGGGTGTGCATGCCTTAGAGTTGATATGTACGGTCATGGAAAAAGCGATGGTGACTTTTCAAATCACAATGTCATGGAATGGCTATGTGAAATTCTATATATCATAGATCATGCAAGAAATCAGGAATTTGTTACTGATATCTATTTAGCAGGTCATTCCCAGGGAGGTCTTGCTGTAATTTTAGCTGCAGGCATGAAGTCTGACCAGATTAAAGCGCTTATACCTATATCACCAGCTATTAATATTGTATCTGATAGTAAAAAGGGTGAGTTTTTTGGAACACAGTTTGATAAGGATAACCTTCCTGAAACAGTACACTTTTGGGATGAATTCGATATTAAGGCTAATTACTTCAGAGTCGCAAAGACTCTTAACGTGGATGAGGCCATTAGTGCATATGATGGACCGGTGCTAATAGTTCATGGAACTAATGATGAATCTGTTCCTGTATCATATGGAATAGAAGTAGCAGATAAATATCAAAACGCTACACTTAAGCTTATTGAAGGAGATAGTCATTGTTTTGACTATCACTTGGATGAATTGATACTGGCAGTTAAAACATTTCTTTTAGAGCATAGGTAATACTAACGATCCATGTTGTATTAGAAGCCTATTTCTGCTAAAATAGGTAACTGTAGCTTGATGGGTGCTGATTGATTCGAATCAGTTAAAAGGGAATCAGGTGAGAATCCTGAGCGAGACCGTCACTGTGTATGGGGAACACTAAATTGATAGCCACTGGATATCTGGGAAGGTAATTTTAGTGTGATGATCCTAAGTCAGGAGACCTGCCTATCGCGAGTAAAAATACTTAGCAGGGAGTAATCCCGGGCCACGTGATCTGGCCTTACGGAGGAAAAAATGAAAAAAAATCACATCTATTTGCTATCACTCATGGTAGCAGGAACACTTTTTGTGTCTGCATGTGCAAATAAGCCAGCAGATGCTCCAGCTGAATCTCCAAAGGAAGAGACAACTGAAAACGTAGAAGAAGTAACAGAAGAAGTTATTTCAGACGAAGAAGCCGCAGCAAAAGTTGCAGAGTTAATTGATGCAATTTATGTGCAGGAAAGAACTGATGAAACAGATGCACAGTGTAAGGCGGCAAAGGAAGCTTGGGATGCATTAACAGATGCACAGAAAGAGCTTGTTGAGGGCGAGGAAGCAAGCCCAGAATATTTTGGCTTAGATACAGGTGATGCATCTAAGGACGATCCACTTAACCAGGATAACATTGGCGAGAATGAAATCCTTGTAGTAAGCTTTGGTACTTCATTTAATGATAGCAGAGCAAATGATATAGGTGGAATTGAAAAGGCAATTGCAAAGGCTTATCCTGATTACAGCGTAAGAAGAGCATTTACAGCTCAGATTATTATCAACCATGTTCAGGCTAGAGATGAAGAGTTCATTGATAACATGGATCAGGCTCTTGAAAGAGCAGTAAATAATGGTGTTAAGAATCTTGTAGTTCAGCCAACACACCTTATGCATGGTGCTGAATATGATGAACTTTGTGAAGCCCTTGAGAAGTACACAGATAAGATTGATAACATTACAGTTTCTGAGCCACTTCTTGGTGAAGTAGGTAGTGATGCAACTGTTATAAATGAGGATAAGGAATTAGTAGCTGATGCTGTAGTAAAATCAGCATGTGAAGCAGCTGGTTTTGAAGATTCAAAGGCTATGGCAGATGCCGATACAGCACTTGTAGTAATGGGACATGGTACATCACATACAGCAAAGGTATCTTACTCACAAATGCAAACTACAATGAACAATCATGGCTATAATAACGTGTTTGTAGGTACTGTTGAAGGTGAACCTGAAGAGACAGAAGTTGAGGCTGTTATTGAGGCTGTTAAGGAAGCTGGCTACAAGAACGTAATCCTTCGCCCACTTATGGTTGTTGCTGGTGACCATGCTAACAATGATATGGCTGGTGATGATGATGACTCATGGAAATCAATGTTTGAAGCATCAGGCAACTTTGCAACTGTGAGCTGCCAGATTGCTGGCCTTGGCTCAATTGAAGAGATTCAGAATATTTACGTTAATCATCTTTCAAATGTTGCTCCAGTTGTTGCAAGTTCTGATGCAGCAGTAGCCGAACTTGAAGATGGTGAGTATTCTGCAAAGTTTGATACAGACAGCGGAATGTTTCATGTAAATGAAGCCCTTGATGGCAAGGGAGTTCTTACAGTAAAAGATGGTAAGATGACAATTCATGTATCACTTGCTGGTGATGGAATTTTAAACCTCTATCCAGGTCTTGCAGAAGATGCTGAGAAAGATGGTGCAGAATTACTTCAGCCAACAAAAGATAATGTGAAGTACAAAGATGGAACAGAAGAGACAGTATTTGGATTTGATATTCCTGTTCCAGCAATTGGAGAAGAATTTGACGTTGCACTTGTTGGTAAAAAGGGCAAGTGGTATGACCATAAAGTTAGCGTTTCAGACGTTACTAGTATTGAATAATATTTTATGAAGAAATTATGCGGTTATAAATTGCATATTAGTGAGAGCATCATCATATTTTATATGGTGGTGCTTTCATTCGTTTTAAGCGGGTGTAATACAGGTGCAAATAGCGATTTTAGCAAGGAATTAGAAGCAAATACGACCCAGAATATTGATAATACCACATCAGATGTCCTAGATGATGGACAGTATGAAGTATATACTCTATTACAAGGCGGAAGCGGTAAGGCACATATTAATTCACCATGTATCTGTAATGTAGATAATGGCGAAATCACGGCTACTATCACATGGAGCAGTTCAAACTATGACTACATGATTGTTAATGGGGAAAAGTATTTTCCTATTAATGAGTCAGGCAATTCGACTTTTACTATTCCAGTAGAGGAATTTGATAAACAGATATCTGTAATAGCAGATACAGTCGCAATGAGCACACCTCATGAAATTGAATATAATATTACTTTTTCTTTAAATGATTTCTTGAGTGAAGACAGTAATGAACAGTCAGAAAGCGAAGAGGATGCATCTATAAAAGAATGGCGTTCATCACACACATTGACTTCTAAAATGGAACTTAAATACGCAGAGAACTTTCATGTTACATATTATGATGATAAGTACTGCCTATTAGAAATAAATGGTACAGATTATTATTTAGTAGTAGATGAAAATGGCGAGATACCAACAGATCTTCCAGATAGTATTACGGTACTTAAAAAGCCTCTTAATAATATTTATGTAGTAAGTAGCGCATCAGTTAACTATTTTGAGCATTTAAATGCTCTTGATAAGATGGCTTATACTTCATTTAAAAAGGAAGATGCAAAAAGTGAAAAGCTTATTTCACTAATGGATTCAGGGAATATTAAATATGCTGGTAAATATTCAGCTCCTGATTACGAGATGATTATTTCTGGCGGATGCGATCTTGTTGTTGAGAATACAATGATAAATCATTCCCCTGATGTTTTAGAGCAGTTTAAAAAGCTTTCTATTAATACACTTGTAGATTATTCAAGCCATGAGGCAACACCTTATGGAAGGATGGAGTGGATTAAGCTATATGGTCTTCTTACAGATAATGAAGATATAGCAGTTGAAGTCTTTGATAGTAAAGAGGCTCTGATGAAGGATTCATTTAATGATACGGGTAAGACAGTTGCATATTTTTATATTACTGATGCAGGTGGAGTCGTTGTCAGAAAGAATCAGGACTATATTGCAAAGCTTATAGAAATTGCTGGTGGAAAGTATATTTTTGCATCAGACGATGCGTATAAAGGAAGTGGAACAGAAACTATCCAAAAAGAGGCATTCTTTGGGGCAGTATCTGACTGCGATATACTAATATATAATACTACAATTTCCGGGGATTTAAAAAATAAGGAAGCACTTATTAATAAGTGTGAAGTATTAAAGGATATAAAGGCATATAAGAATAATAATATCTATTGTACATACGACAATATATATTTATCTGTTATGGAGCTTCCTGAAATAGCCAAGGATTTTAATGATGCATTTAATGGAAAAGATGTATCAAAATACTTATATAGATTAGAGTGATTTTATGAAGAAAAGTAATGTAATAACTGCATATATTTGTCTTTTGATTTTACTTATTGCTTCAGGGATATTATGTGTATTTTTAGGGTCTGTAAGTATTTCACTTGATGAAATACTGGTTAAAGGCAGCGTAAGTAATAGTATTGTTTTTGGAATCAGATTTCCAAGAATGCTCGCTGCTATTTTTACTGGCGGTGCACTTGCTATAGCAGGATACTGTTTACAGACGTTTTTCCATAACCCAGTAGCTGGGCCTTATTTACTTGGCATATCATCTGGCGCAAAGCTTACAGTTGCCCTAATGCTTGTATATCTTGCCGGAAGTGTCAGCTCATTTGGAAGCTTTGCTATGATTATTGTTTCATTTGCTGGAGCAATGATAGCAATGGGATTTGTATTATTAGTGTCAAGATATGTAGGTAATATGTCAATGCTACTTGTGTGTGGTGTAATGATTGGCTATATTTGTACAGCTATATGTGACCTTGTAGTAACATTCGCAGATGATTCAGATATTGTAAATCTTCATAACTGGTCAAGAGGAAGTCTTTCTGGAATCAGAATGGAGCAGGCTCTTATAATGGGTGGCGTAATATTAGTTACATCATTATTAGTGTTCTTTTTATCAAAGCCAATGTCAGCATTTATGATTTCTGAAAGCTATGCAAAAAGTGTTGGAGTAAATTTGTCATTGTTTAAAGTGCTATTAGTATTACTTTCAAGCTTACTTGCTGCAACAGTAACTGCATTTGCAGGCCCTGTTTCATTTGTTGGAATTGCTGTCCCTCATTTGCTTAAGGTATTTTTGAAAACAAATAAACCTGTTGTACTTATTCCAGCGTGCTTCTTAGGCGGTGCAGTATTTACATGTATATGTGATCTTATAGCAAGAACAGTTTTTTCACCAACAGAGCTTAGCATTAGTACAGTGACAGCTATATTTGGAGCACCTGTAGTTGTTGCAATGTTAATAAAAAGGAGCAGGGTATGAGTGATGTAATTATGACAAAAAGCCTTGCTGTAGGTTATGACAAGGCAGTAATTAAAGACATAAATATAGAGGTTAAAGCTGGTGAAATAGCATCACTAATTGGACCTAATGGTGTAGGTAAAACAACATTTATTAAGACAGTAAGCGGTATTATCAAACCTATCTCTGGCAAGGTATTTCTTGATGGGAATGATTTAGAAAATATTAATCTAAATGACAGGGCTAAATATATAGCATCTGTATTAACAGAGAAATCTTTTGCGGATATTATTTCCTGTAGAGAAATGGTTTCTATGGGTAGATATCCATTTACTGGACGCCTTGGAAAGCTAAGTAAGAGCGATGAAGATATTGTATTAAAATGCATGGAGTTAACAGATACTGTATCAATATCTGAAAAGGATTTTACAAAGATTTCTGATGGACAGAGACAGAGAGTTTTACTTGCAAGAGCTATTTGTCAGGAGCCAAAGCTTCTTTTACTTGATGAACCTACATCATTCTTAGATGTTAAATACAAAATTGAGTTTTTACAGTTATTAAGAAAACTTTCAAGCGATATGGGATTTGCAGTAATAGTATCGCTACATGAGCTTGATATGGCAAAGCAGATTTCTGATAAGATTATTTGCTTTAAAGATGATAAGGTCGACAGAATTGGTACACCTTCTGAAATTTTTTCTGGTGGGTATATAAAGAGTCTTTTTGATATTACATCAGGTGATTTTGACGAGACAACAGGATTATCAAAACTATGGCAGGAAAAATAATGATTCAGGGCACTATGTCTAGTGCTGGAAAAAGCTTTATAGTGACAGGTCTGTGTCGTATTTTTAGTGATCTTGGATATAAGGTATGTCCATTTAAGTCACAGAATATGGCACTTAATTCTTATGTTACAAAAGATGGGTATGAGATGGGGCGTGCACAGGTGGCTCAGGCTGAGGCAGCAGGGGTTGAGTCTGATGTCAGAATGAATCCTATTTTACTAAAACCTACCACTGATGTTGGAAGTCAGGTTATTGTTATGGGAAAGCCTGTAGGAAATATGAAGGCAGCCGAATATTATGAATATAAAAAGAGTCTTATTCCTGTAATAAAGAAAGCTTTTTCTGAGCTTGAAGAAGAATACGATATAATTATTGTTGAAGGTGCAGGAAGTCCAGCTGAAATCAATTTAAGAGATAATGATATTGTAAATATGGGCCTTGCTGAGATGCTTGATATACCAGTTTTACTTGCTGGTGATATAAATTTGGGCGGTGTATTTGCACAGTTACTTGGCACTATTGAGTGGCTGACTGAATCAGAAAAGGACAGAATAAAGGGGCTTATTATTAATAAATTCAGAGGCGACGTGAATCTATTAAAGCCTGGAATAGATATGCTTGAAGATAGATGTGGAAAGAAAGTTATTGGTGTTATTCCATATTCTGACGCAAAAATAGATGAAGAAGATAGTGTTACTAGAGAACTTGAAAATGGAGCGGTTAGTGGTAATGAAAGCCTGAATAGAGATGATATCGTAATAGCAGTTATTAAGTTACCACATATGTCTAACTTTACTGACTTTGCCCCACTTGAAATGATAGATGGAGTTTTGCTTAAATACGTATCTTCAGTATCTGAGCTTTCTGGAATGGATATTATTATTGTTCCTGGTACAAAAAGCACAATAAGCGATTTAAAGTGGCTTAAGGAAAATGGGCTATTTAATAGGATAAATGAATTGGCCGGAAATATACCAGTTATGGGTATATGTGGTGGATACCAGATGCTTGGAAAAATGGTATTAGATCCAGAGCATATTGAAGGTGAGGATTTAGAAGAAGGCTTTGCATTTATTGATACAAAAACTGTTCTTGTGAATGAGAAAACATTAAAAAGAACAGAAGGAAAGATATCAGGGCTTTCAGGATTTTTTGAATGTCTTAATGGAACATCTTTTTCTGGCTATGAAATACATAGCGGTCAGACAGAGGGTGTTACATATAATAAAGAGAATGTATTTGGTACGTATGTGCACGGTTTTTTTGATAAAGGAGAAATAGTTGCTTCTTTGATAGATGGTTTACATAACACAAGGGGAGCCAGAGGGAATAATAAGCATTCATACGATAAAGCTCCCAAAGATATTATGGATTATTCTGACATAAAAAACAGAGAATACGATAAGGCTGCTAAAGCTATAAGAGAGAATATAGATTTAGATTACTTATTTGAAATAATGGGAATTAATAAAGAAAAAGAGGAAAAATAATGAGCATTAAGCTTATTGCAACAGATATGGATGGTACACTTCTTGATAGTAATAAGAAGATGCCAGGCGGACTATTTGAATGGATAGAAGACCATAAAGACATAAAGTTTGTTATTGCAAGTGGAAGACAGTACTACACTTTAAAGAAGGATTTTTTACCTGTTCATGATGATATGGTATACATTGCAGATAACGGTGCACTTGTATATGAAAACGATGAAGTAATGTTCATCGATGAAATGAAATATGAGGATGTTGAGTTCTGCCTTGATTTAGTAGAAAAAATAAAAGGCACTAAAGTTATTGTATGTGGTGTAGAGTCAGCATACATGACAGCTCCTGATGAAGAAGAAAACCGTAATGCAGGTATGTATTATGAACGACTTAAGGTCGTTGATAATTTAAAAGAAGCTGCAAAGAAGGACAGAATAGTTAAACTGGCGGTTTATTTTAGAAATTACTCGGCTGAAGAGAATTTTCATATATTCGATGCTATTCCAGAGCATTTAACAGCAGTAGTGTCTGGTGTTAGCTGGATTGATATAGCAAATCATTCAGTTAATAAGGGCTCTGCAGTATCTGTAATTCAGGAGAAACTTAATATAAAAAGAGAAGAATGCATGGCATTTGGTGATTACCTTAATGACATTGAATTATTGCAGGCATGCGAAGAAAGCTATGCAATGGCAAATGCACATGATGATATCAAAAAGTTAGCAAAGCATATGGCACCATCTAATGATGAGGATGGAGTAATGACTATATTGAGGAAATTTTAGTGGATTTAAATAAGATAGTTGTTCCTAAATTTAATAACGATTTATATGAGAAAATCCTTAGAAACTGGGATGCTTTGGCAAAACCAATTGATGGACTTGGAGAGTTTGAGAAGGTTTTAAGCAGAATTGGTGCAGTTCAGGGAAGTGAAAATATTGATCTTGAACATGCAGCATTAACAGTATTTATAAGTGATAACGGTGTAATAGAAGAAGGCGTATCACAGTCTGATGAAGAAGTAACTTATCAGGTGGCCTGTGCTCTTGGGAAAGGTACATCAACAGTTTGTCATATGGCAAAGGCAGCAGGCGCAGATGTTTTTCCTGTGAATGTTGGAATGAAACGTACAGCAGATGTTTTAGGTGTGACTAATTATAGTGTTTCATATGGGACAAAAAACTTTGTTAAAGAAGATGCAATGACTTATGACGAAATGATTTCTGCAATTGAAGCGGGTTTTAGAGTTGTAGAAGATCTTTCAGATAAAGGATATAAAGTCCTGTTGCTTGGTGAGATGGGAATAGGCAATACTACTACTTCAGCTGCTGTTTTGGCATCGATACTTTCATTACCTGCAGAGAAAGTGTGTTCAAGAGGTGCAGGTCTATCAGATGATGGTTTACATAAGAAAGTATATGTTGTAGATAAAGGTATTGACAGATGTCATGAGTGTGACGGGGATGCCCTTGAAATACTCAGGAAAGTTGGCGGATTAGATATTGCTGCATTAACAGGTGCAATTATATCTGCTTGTTTACATAATATTGCGATTATTTCAGATGGTTTTATTACTGCTACAGCAGCACTAATTGCGTCAAGACTAAAGCCAGAAATAAAAGATTATGTGATTTTTTCTCACAATGGAAGAGAAAAGGGCATTGCACCTATACTAAATGAATTTGGGGCAAAGCCTGTTATTGACGCAGATATGGCACTTGGAGAAGGAACAGGAGCCTGTGTATTTTTATCAGCTGCAAAAACAGCGCTGTCTGTATACAGCGGAAATACAAGGTTTGATGATATAAATATAGACAGTTATAAAAGGTTTAACTGATGATACTTATATATGGAAGTGCATCATCTGGAAAGTCACTTGTAGCAGAAAAAGTTGCTGTGGATGCTGGTAAAAGGTTAAAAGCAGAGCTTATATACATGGCTACAATGGAAAACAGTTCAGATGAAGCAAAACTTCGAATAGAACATCATAGTAAAATGCGTGAAGGTAAAGGCTTTAGTCTCATTGAGGAAATGTATAATCCTGCAGAGCATGTTGATACTATAAAAGATAGGATAGTTCTTATTGAATGTATGTCAAATCTTGTAGGTAATGTTTTATTCAAAGAGTTTGGCGATAACCCTATAGATGATGCGCAGATTAAGCTACTTAGTAAGAAAATTGTTGATGAAATCACATTAGTTAGCGATATGGCAGCAGAGACTGTTATTGTCAGCAATGATGTTTTTTCTGATGGTATAAAGTATGATAACTGGACTGTGGGGTATCTTAAGCTTTTAGCCTCAGTAAATATTAAGCTTGCAGAGAAATCTTCAAATGTAATCCAGGTAGTAAATGGATGTTTAGATATAATAAAAGGAGATAAATTTGAGTATAATTAAAGCTTTTTTAGCATGTTTTTCTACATATTCAAGAATACCTATGCCAAGAGTAGATCTTGATTCAAATGATATGAAATACTCTTTTGTATTTTTCCCTTTTATTGGCGCAGTAATAGGAATTATACAGTATTTACTATATGTTTTGGCGTATGAATTCTCTTTACCAAGATTCATTCTGGCAATAGTCTCAGCTGTAGTTCCAATACTTATTACTGGAGGTATTCATATTGATGGATACATGGATACAATGGATGCTTTTAGTTCATTTGGAAATAAAGAGAAAAAGCTTCAAATAATGAAGGATCCTCATGCAGGAGCGTTTGCTGTTATTTATCTCTTAGTATATGAAATGCTTTATGTTGCATGTATTTATATGATGTCTGATAAAGGAATAATCCTTTTTTCAATGAGCTTTATTTTATCAAGAATACTAAGTGGTATAGCTGTGTGTACTCTTAAAAATGCTAAAAGTGATGGAATGTTACATAGCGTATCTGAAAACAGTGCAAAAGATCAGGTATTCTTTGTCTTAGTTTTAATGTTTATTCTGGCTATAGTTTATTTGTGCACCCTTAACCTTGTTCCAGGTATTGTTACAGGACTAACGCTTATTTCTATGTTCTTTATTTATAAAAGAAAGTGCTACAAAGCACTTGATGGAACAACTGGTGATACAGCGGGATATTATCTTTGCATGATGGAACTAGTAATGGCGTTTATTGCAGCGATTGTGAGTGTAATATGATTTTATATACAGGTGGAAAATATCAGGGAAAACTTAATATCTTGCTATCTGAGATTGTGCTTAATGATGACGAGGTTTTAAACCTTGAAACTACGGAAATTAAGTCTGAAACAAGTGACCATTTGTCATCCTATAAGGCTATTGCATATGTAGAGGAATATATACGTAAGCTTTCAGAAGAAAATCTTGAAAAAGATGAGATCGTAAATAAAGTGATTGGTTTACATAAAACAATAAATCCTATATATATTATTGTTACTGAAGTGGGATGTGGGGTTATTCCTATTAAAAAATCTGAAAGAAGATTCAGATAAGCGACCGGGGAAGTGACGACATACTTTGCAAAGCATGCAGAGGAAGTATATAGAGTCGTATGTGGCATAAAGACAAGGATAAAATAGAAGAGCACGGAGTTTTTGTGAATAAGACGCTTACAGTTAATATAATTAGACATGGAAAAACGTCATTAAACGAAAGAAGATGCTACGTTGGCAGGACTGATGAATCTCTTTCAGAAAATGGTGTAAAAGAAATACAGGATAAAAAAAGCAAAAATATATATAAATGCCCTGATAAGCTTTTTGTTTCTCCTATGAAAAGAGCAAGGGAATCCGCTGCTATTATGTTTGACGATTTAGAGCAGAATGCCATTGAGAACTTTAGGGAAATGGACTTTGGAAGCTTTGAGGGAAAAAACTACGATGATTTAAAAGATAATACGAAATATCGTAGATGGATAGATAAGAGTAGAGGTGCATCCATTGAAGAAATAGAAAGTTTCTACGGAAAAGATGATAGTGTAGATGATGGGACTATCATGCCTGAAGAAATGCCAGTATTTTATGAAAGAGTATTAAAGGGATTTGATGAAGTTTTACTACAAAGTACTGATGTAAATGAGGTTTCTATTGTAGCCCATGGTGGAATAATTATGGCAATTCTATCAAGCCTCACAAAAGAAGATTATTACAGCTTTATGCTTGCATGTGGCGATGGTATTAGTGTAGCTGTTGATTATAGTGTTGGAAATGAAGGAAATGTTAATATATCACGTTTTAGCGTTAATAATAGGATATGTCCTTGATTTAATAGTTGGTGATCCGCATTTTATGCCACATCCTATAAGAGCTGTTGGCAGCTGGATCTCTTATCTTGAAAAGAAAATTTATGCAGATTCAAGATTAAGAGGATTATTACTAGTAGTGTTAGTGGTAATTCCATCAGCATTAATAACACTGTTATTAATCGTTTTTGCATATAAGATAAATGCATATTTGGGTGTAATAGTAGAGGCAGTTTTAACGTGTTATTTCTTAGCTACAAAAAGCCTTATGGTTGAGAGTAAGGCCGTAGTAGATGCGCTTAATAATGATGGAATAGTTGCTGCAAGAAAAAGTCTTTCAATGATAGTTGGGAGAGATACAGAAGATTTATCTGAAGAAGGAATATTAAAGGCAACTGTAGAAACTGTGGCAGAAAATAGTTCAGATGGCGTAATTGCACCACTCATTTATATGGCTATTGGCGGTCCAGTCTTAGGAATAATATATAAGGCATGTAATACAATGGATTCCATGGTGGGATATCATAATGACAGATATGAAAACTTTGGATTTTTTGCTGCTAAAACGGATGATGTACTAAACTTTATTCCTAGTAGATTATGTGCGATTTTAACAATCATTGTTTCATGTATTTTATCTTCATTTGACGGGAAAAATGCTTATAAAATGTGGCGTAGAGACAGATTCAATCATAAGAGTAAAAATAGTGCCCAATCAGAGTCTGCATATGCAGGAGCTATGTCTATTAGACTAGCAGGGGATGCCAGCTATTTTGGAAAAATAGTCAAGAAACCATATATTGGAGATGACATTAAAAAGATAGAAATAAAGGATGTAAAAAGAAGCCATATTCTGTTATATGGGACGTCAATTCTGTGTGAGGTATTATGCACGGCGGTGATATTTATAATAATAAAATTACATATGACTTCTCTGTAAATGTGAATCCTTATGGACCATATGAAAGCGTGCTTACAGCCATAAAGGATACGGTATCACAAGTAGTAGCATATCCTGAATATAATGTGGATTCTCTTCGAAGAAAGCTTTCAGATGTTCATGGAATAAATCATGAGAATATCATTATTACAAATGGTGCATCAGAAGCAATTTGCGCAGTGATTTCTGCTATTAATCCAAGAAGAGGGTATGTAGAGATGCCCGCATTTTATGGATATGAGAGAACGCTTAAATCAAGAAACATTGAATGTCTGTTTTTTGATAGGGATGACGTTCAAATAGATGTATCTGAAGAAGATAGCGTTTATTTTATAGCATCACCATCAAACCCAACTGGAAAGCTTATTTCTATAGATAAAATTAAGGCTATATATGAAACTATTAAAAATAGTAATTCATTTTTGATATTAGATGAATGCTTCTTGCCTTTGTCAGATGGGTATAAAGATTCAATGATAGAGGAAATTAAGAAAGATCCAGACTTTTATGAGCATTTAATAATACTTAGGAGTTTCACTAAAACCTTTGCGATTCCAGGAGTAAGGCTTGGCTATATTATTTGTACAAATAAAAAGCTTATAAATAGTATTAGAGATATATTACCTGAATGGAATGTTTCATTATTTGCTATAAATGCAGGATTAGCGTGTCTTGATGAGGTTAATAGAATTCCAGATGATTATGAAAAAATCGCTTCTGAAAGGGATAGGCTTACAGCTTCTCTTGAGAAAATCGGAATAGAAGTTATTAAATCAGAAAGTATTTATATTGTAATAAAAACAGACTATGACTTATACAACCTCCTTTTAGATAAAGGAATTCTTATTAGAAATTGTGAAGATTACAGAGGTCTTGGCAGAGGTTATTTTAGAATCGCAGTTAAGAAAAAAGAAGATAATGAAATATTACTTGATGCAATAAAGGAAATAATATGGAAACCAGCGGATTATTAAAAATAGAGCCATCAGAAATTGAGCGAGAGAGCTTTAGAATAATTACTGAAAATTTGAACGAGATGGGCATTGTTCTTCCTGAAGAAAATGCCAGCGTCATAAAAAGAGTCATTCATACAACGGCTGATTTTTCTTTTGCAGAGACGATGGAATTTTCATTAGATGCAGTCAGAATATGTCAGGAGCTCATTCAGAATGCTGCGACTATTGTTACTGATACTAATATGACTCTTGCAGGAATCAATAAGAAAAGGCTTGAGAGATTTGGTGTAAAAATCAAATGCTTTATGGCTGATGAAGACGTGGCAAGAGAAGCTAAAAAAAGAGATATTACAAGGGCAGCAATAAGTGTTGAAAGAGCGGCTTTAATTGGTGGACCAGTTATTTATTCTGTAGGAAATGCGCCTACTGCACTTATGGAACTTAATGATTTGTATCTAAGGGGAGAATTTGAACCTGCTTTTATTATTGGAGTTCCAGTTGGTTTTGTAAATGTTGAGTATTCAAAAGAACTATTCAGAAATAGTAAAATTCCACACATCATAAACTATGGCAGAAAAGGTGGAAGTAATGTAGCAGCAGCTATTATTAATGCAATAGTTTTAGGAATTGAGTAAAAAGATTAAATAACGGTGTTATTTATGGAATTAAAATCAGGTTTCACAACTGGAAGTGTAGCAACAGCAGCTGCTAAGGCAGCAACATGGATGTTACTTTCTGGAAAGAAAAAAGAGAATATTTGCATTATAACGCCATCTAAGAAAGAGTATGTTGCATTGGTGGAAGAGGCACATATTGAGCTTAATAGAGCCTCCTGTGTTATCCATAAAGAAGCATCGGATGACCCAGATATCACTGCTGGTGCTGCAATAGAAGTTACTGTAGAAAAGTGTGATGACGGAATAATAATAACTGGTGGGAAAGGTGTTGGTGTAGTTACAAGACCTGGACTTGATCAAAAGGTTGGAGAATATGCTATAAACTCAACACCAAGAAGAATGATTGAAAAAGAAGTGTCCGAAGTAATGGACACACTTGATTATAAAGGTGGACTGAAAGTTATTGTTTCAGTAAGAGATGGTGAAGAAATAGCAAAGAAAACCTTTAATCCACATATGGGGATTGAAGGCGGTATCTCGATAATTGGTACTACAGGAATTGTTGAACCAATGAGTACAAAGGCAATTCTTGATACTATAAAGCTTGATATTTCTATGCAGTATTCTGAAGGTAAAAAGGTCTGCATTATTTGCCCAGGTAATTATGGCGTGATGTTTTTAAATAATAAATATGGAGTAAAGTCTGAAGACATAGTGACATGCAGTAACTATGCTGGAGATAGCGTAAAATATGCCATCGATCAGGGATTTAAAAAGATATTATTTGTATCCCATATTGGAAAGCTTATTAAAGTTAGCGGTGGAATAATGAATACCCATTCCCAGTATGGGGATCATCGAATGGAAATAATGGCAGCGTCATATAAGGAAGCGTGCTTGAAATCTGGCTGTGAGGTTGATGAGAAAATAATAAAGTCTATTCTTGAACAAGTATCAACCACTGCGGCACTCGATATATTAAATGAGATTGATTTTGTAAAAGAAACATCAGATGTAATCGTCTCAAATGCAGGGATGCATCTTAATAAAATAGCAGTTTCAGGCAATGTAGAATGTATTTTATATGAAAATAATTACGGTGAGCTTTCAAGAACAGTCGACGCTTATACATATTTAAAGGATATTATTTAGAATAATAATTAAAAGGCAAGAAAATGATTCATTTTGTGGGCGCTGGATGTGGCGCGAAGGACTTAATTACAATACGAGGGAAAGAGCATATTGAGAAGGCTGATGTAATAGTTTATGCAGGTTCTTTAGTGAATAAGGAACTGCTTGATTATAATACTAAAGGCGCAAAATGCTATGACTCTGCATATCTTGATTTAAATGAGATAACGGATATTTTGATAGATGCAGAGAATAGTGGGAAGTATGTAGTAAGACTTCATACAGGCGATCCTGCTTTATATGGTGCCATTAAGGAGCAGATGGATGTACTTGATGAAAACAATATTACATACGATGTGACACCTGGTGTAAGTGCAGCCTTTGGAGCAGCGGCTTCCCTTAAGGCAGAATATACGCTTCCATCAATTTCTCAAACACTTATATTAACAAGAATGTCAGGGAAAACTAAGGTGCCGGAAAGAGAATCCATAAAGAGTCTTGCATCACATAAAGCAACGATGGCTGTTTATTTATCAGCATCCTTAGTGGAGGAATTGCAAAAAGAATTATTAGAAGGCGGCTATAGTAAGGATACGCCTGTTGCAATTTGTAAAAAGGTATCCTGGGAAGATGAAGAAATATTTAGATGTACAGTAGGTACACTTGCTGAAACATCAAGAAGTAAAAATATAACAAAGACTTGTATTTATATCATTGGTGACTCTATAGACCCAAAAGAGTTTGAGAAAAGTTGTCTTTACGACAGCGATTTTTCAACAGAATACAGACAGGGAAAAGTGGATGACATTTAAAGTAGCAATTTATTATTTTTCAAATAAAGGAAAAGAAAAAGCTTCTGTTTTACAGGAGGCTATTTCTGATGTTGTCTTTCGTAATTTAGATGTAGAGCCTGAAATCATGAGTAGTACAGATAACATTCAGGATGACTTTGAAAATAATGATGCTCTTATCTTTATTGGGGCTCTAGGAATTGCAGTTAGAAAGATTGCCCCATTTATTAAAAGTAAAATGAGTGATCCAGCTGTTATTGTAATTGATGAAACATTTAAAAACGTAATTCCAGTTCTGTCAGGCCATATAGGTGGAGCCAACGATTTTGCAAGAATAGTTGCAGATAAGTTTCTGGCAAATGCTGTTATTACAACAGCTACAGACGTTAATGGAGTTTTATCAATTGATGAAATTGCTGTAAAAAATGGACTTGAAATAAGTAGAAAAGATGGAATAAAAGTAATAAATTCCAAGCTTTTAAACAATGAATCCGTAAAAGTATATGCAGATGAAAGTATAAAAATTAGTGGTCTTTCAAATGAGTTTACACTATCAGATAGAAAGAAGGCTGATGTAATTATTTCATCTGATGAAAGAGATAAGGATAGCTGTATTTTGCATCTATACAATAAACCATATGCTCTTGGCGTTGGATGCAGAAAGGATACACTCTCATCCATATTTGAAAATGTAGTTCAGTATGTACTGTTTGAAAATAACATAAGCATTAATCAGGTTTCTCATATAGCTTCAATCGATATTAAAAGGGATGAGAAAGCAATTAATGATTTTGCGAATAAATATGGGCTTAAGTTTTATACATATTCTGCTAGTGAACTTGGTGAAGTTAAGGGAGAATTTGATGAGTCCGAGTTTGTATATAAAACCACAGGTGTATCAAATGTCTCTGAAAGAGCAGCGAAAATAGGCTCTTTTGACGGAGAATTTCTTGTAAAAAGATTTGCTACAGAGGGTGTAACAGTATCTGTATTTAATATGATAAGGAAAGTTGACTTAAATGGGAATTCTTAATGTAGTGGGTATTGGCCCTGGCAATAAAGAAAATATGACATTTGCAGCATATGATGCAATAAAAGAAGCTGATGTAATAATAGGATACACGGCATATGTGAAGCTTTTGCCTGAAGAATTTAAAAATAAAGAAATATTAAGTACTGGTATGAGGGCCGAAAAAGAGCGATGTGAAATAGCCTTACGTGAAGCAAATAGTGGCAAAAAGGTAGCTCTTGTATGTTCTGGAGATTCCGTTGTTTATGGAATGGCAGGGCTAATATATGAATTATCAGAAGATTACAGTGATGTGGAAATAAAAGTTATCCCAGGAGTTAGTGCAGCTATCTCAGGCTCAGCATTAATTGGGGCAGGTATTGGAAATGATTTTGCGGTAATAAGCCTAAGTGATTACCTTACGCCTAAAGAAACAATATTTAAAAGATTAGTTGCTGCAGCCAAAAGCGATATGGTCATTGCTTTATATAATCCTGTTAGTAAGACAAGAAAAGACAGTTTAATTGAAGCTGTAGACGCACTACTAGAAATCATAGATAAAGATACACCATGTGCAGTTGCAAGAAACATTGGAAGAGAAGAAGAAAGTTATACAGTAACGACACTAATAGGGCTTAAGGAAACAGAAGCAGACATGTTTTCAACTGTTTTCATTGGTAATTCAATGTCAGCTGTAGTAAATGGAAAAATGATTACAAGAAGAGGATATAAGATTTGAGTTCCGTTTTTATTTTCTCAGGGACAAGTGAAGGAAGAGAATTAGCAGAAAAGCTCTCAAAGTATGCGGTTTTATGCGATGTTTTTGTGGCTACAGAATATGGCGAGCAGGTTATGGAGGAAAATCCATACATTGATATCCATGTTGGTCGACTGGATGAGTCAGAAATTGAAGCGATGATACTAGAAAGAAATCCTCTCTATGTAGTTGATGCTACTCATCCACATGCAAAGATAATTTCTGAAAATATAAAAGCAGCATGTGAAAATTTGAACGCAATAAAAAAATATATCCGTGTATGTCGAGATGTTGTTTCCTTTAATCAGGAGAACTATAAAAATGTAACTGTAGTTAATTCTTATGAGGAAGCAGCGGATTATCTAGACAATATTGATGGAAACATACTTTTGACTACAGGAGTCAAAGAACTAGGAGTTTTTGCTTCAAGAGATAACCTTAAGGAACGCATTATTGCTAGAATTTTGCCTGGAATGGAGAGTATTACAGCGGCTCTTGAGTATGATATAAAACCAAGGCAGATTGTTGCAATGGAGGGACCATTCTTAAAAGAAATGAATGAAGCCCTTATTAAGCAGTATGACATAAGTGTGCTTGTTACAAAAAACAGTGGTAATAGAGGGGGGTTCCTTGAGAAGCTTGAGGCAGCAGAAAATATAGGCATTCATACTATAGTAGTAGATATGAATAGCGAAAAGAATGGTATTTCTGTAGATGAAGCAGTAAAAATCATCGAAAATAGACCACATAAGTCAATAAATATTGTTGGTGTTGGAGTTTGTAATGAGGCACTACTTACAAAAAATGCATATCTTTCAGTAAAAAATTCAGATTTGATTATTGGAGCTAAACGTCTTTGTGATTTCGGAAGAAGTATTAATCCAAATGCAGAGTGGGTTTATGAATATAAGTCTATGAAAGTTGCAAAGATCATTGAAGATACAAAACATGACCAAATTGCAGTTTTGTTTTCGGGGGATACAGGCTTCTTTAGTGGGGCAAAAGGTGTTAGTGAGGCGCTTATTTCTTTAGAGGAGCCACCTATTATTGAAATTCATCCAGGTGTTTCTTCAATATCGTATTTTGCATCAAAAATTGTTAGGCCATATAGTGAGGCAGCAATTGTGTCACTTCATGGAAAGACCTGTGATTATATTAGCGAGTTTGAAAATAAGGGAGCTCTTTTCGGAATTTGTAGTGGTAAGGAAGATGTTAAGAGCGTAATTAGTGATGTCAAAACCCTGTCATATGACGTAAGTTTATACATTGGCAAGGATCTTGGTAGCAAGGATGAAGAAATAATCATTTGTGAAAACAAGAATTATCCAGATGATTTATTAGATGGTCTTTATGTATTTGCAATTTTTAAGGATAAATAATGGATACATTTGATTTTATGATTGCATCCACAGGAAGTGGACGAGGAAAAACTACAATAACGGTCAGCCTATTGTCCTTATTTAAGGAGAATGGATACGACGTCCGTGCTTTTAAATGTGGGCCTGATTACATAGATCCTATGTTTCATAGGGATGTGCTGAAAATACCATCTACGAATCTTGACAGTTTCTTTCTTGATGACAGTAGTCTTAATGCTCTGTATAGAAAGAAGAGAGGCGCTGTAAATATTATAGAGTCAGCAATGGGACTATACGATGGTAAAGGTGCTAGTGGAGATAATTCTGCTTATGAAATTGCATCAACTCTGAATATACCAATCATTCTTGTAATAGATGCATATGGCATGGGCTATAGCATATTAGCTGAAATTCTTGGCTTTTTATCTCTTGATGAAAATGAACTTATAAAGGGTATTATTTTAAATCGAATATCTGAGAAATTTTATAATAAGATTTCTCCAGTACTATCAGAAAAGCTTCAAGATAGATGCAAAATACTTGGATTTGTAAATAAAATGAAGGATGTCAGTTTAAAGAGTAGACACCTTGGCCTTATGAGTCCTGAGGAAAACTCACTTCAGGATAAGCTTAAAATATATAGAGACTCTGTTAAAGGAGTATACAATAGCATACTATCTTCAGATTTATTCACATTAGATAACTTAAATGATTCTTCGGATTCTACATTGACTTGTGGTGATGAAAATGCCGCAAAAGAGTCAGCCAATAGTATTAGAATCGCAGTTGCAAAGGATGAAGCTTTTTCGTTTATCTATGAAGAAAATATTGATGTCTTAAAGGAACTTGGAGCAGAAATTATTAATTTTTCTCCTATTCATGATAAGGAAGTTCCACAGTGTGATGCGTTGATTTTATATGGTGGATATCCAGAAAATTATCTTCCTAAGTTATCATCAAATGAATCAATGCTTAAAAGCATTCGTGATGCTATTAGTGGGGGTGTTAAAACACTTGCTGAGTGTGGTGGATATATGTATCTTTTAGATGAAATAGAGCATGAAGGAAATGTATATAAATTAGCATCCGTCATAAAAGGTAGAGCCTACAGAACAAATGGACTTGTAAGGTTTGGATATGTAGATATAAATGTAAAGGGGAATATAATAAAGGGTCATGAATTTCATCATTTTGAAGTAGACACTAATGAACCATTTGATGAAAATATAACAATATCCAGTGCATCGAATGATGAAAATTATAAAGGTTTTATTACTAGAGAAAATTTAATTGCTGGTTTCCCGCATTTGTACTATTTAAGCTATAAAGAATTTGTAAAAGAGTTTATTAAAAATGAGTAAAAAAGGTATTTGCTACGGAGTATCTGTTGGTCCAGGAGCCCCAGAGCTTATTACAATAAAAGCATTTAATACAATAAAAAATGCTGACTATATATTTCTTCCAAATGCACCAAAGGAAGACTGCAGAGTATATCAGATAATTAAAGGCGCATTTCCTGAAATTGATGAGAAAAACATAGTGTGTGATATGGGGTCAAAAATGACAAATCCATCTATGGCAGGAGAAAGATACGACAGGCTTTCAAAATGTGTGGAAGAATATCTTGATGATGGATATTCAGTTGCCTTTCCGGCTCTTGGTGCGGTGGCTTTATATTCTACATTTATGTATGTTCATGAAAGACTTGTTAGGGATGGATATACTTGTGAGCTTATAAGTGGTGTATCTTCCATACAGGAAACGGTAAGGACTTTTTCAATGTCAATTGCACAGGGTGATGAGGAAGTTCACGTGTTCCCTGATGCAGAAAACTTAAATGAAAAGCTGTCTTTGAATGGTACAAAAGTATTTATGAAACCAAAGGGAAGCCTTTCTGATTTTACCGAAAAAATAGTGGATTATTGCAAAACTAATCCGCATGCAGCTGCTTATGGTGTTTCAAATCTAGGGACAGATAAGGAAATAGTAGCTCATGGATACGATGAGTTATGTAAACTACAAGGATATATGACGGTTATAATTGTAAAGGATGTATAAAGATATGGGCGTCTATTTTTATAGACGCCCATAATATATTAAAACCATAATAAACCCATTTAAAATTCTATCTTGTAATTCTGGATTCTAAGAGGCATAAGCTGCTGCTGAAGCTTTAGGTTTGTTCTCTCTTTAATAGCAATGGTTTTAGTGAATTCTTTAAATAAAGCACATATCTGAATGTCATTATCAGAGAACTTATTAAGCATTTCACGGTTATCTCCTAAGGCCTCTCCAGATACAATGACGCTTTTTCGACCTTTTTCATGCACAAGAAAATAATCCCTTATATCGTCATGAATCATGAAATCTTCATTTGGGAGTCTGTTTTCAAAGTGTGGAGCAAGGAGTGGCAGAATATCACACTCTGGCCCAATACGAGAGTATAGTATTCCGTTTTCCAATTCTCTAAACTGTAAAAATTCTCTCCATCTACCAAATTCATTTTTAGCTTTTCTATAAAGCTCTAAAATATGAAGGACATTTTTGTCAGTCCATAAATCCATTATTTTATAGCTATCATTTAAACGAAAAGCTTTAACAATTGTCATATAAATATCAGTTGCCTTGTCCTTATCATCACAGGTAGCTGCGTAGAATATAGACTCATATGTTCTATATCCCATTTTTTCACATATCGATTTAGATACTTTTAATGATTTTTCTTTTGAAGAAGGAACCTCAATATAATCACAGAACATGCTGTAGTTTTCAATATCTCCGGTAATGATTTCAACATCTGTATGTTCCATTTCGTGTCTTAATACAGCTGAGTATGCATCATATACAGAAGTGAAAATTCCTTCAATCGAGTCTTCACATATAAATACTTTTTTATCCATATAATAATCTCCACTGTAGTGGCATAGGCTCTCTATGTTTACGATAAAGAGTTACTATGCGGTAATAATCTGGCTATTCATTCTATTAAACTCATCATAGTCAAAAAGTGACATTTGCTTGTAGGTATTGCCTGAAGCAGTAATTCCTTCTGGAAGTCGTTCCGAAACATTCAATAGATTCCTAGCAATGTAATCCTCATCAATTTTTGTTGGGAACATCATTTTACCATTGCAGGTGATAAAATAAAGGGCTCGTTTTAATACAACACCAATCTTTTTTAGGTCGGAAAAGGTCAATGGAGCTAGTCGTCTTGCCTTAATTATTCGCTTTGCAGAATTAACTCCAACCCCAGGAATTCTAAGGAGCTCATGGTAGCTCACCTTATTGATTTCCATAGGGAAGAATTCAAGATGCTTTAAAGCCCAGTCTGCTTTTGGATCAAATAGTGTATTAAAGTTTGGCTTATCTTCACTAAGAAGCTCTGATGCTTCAAACTGGTAGAATCGCATCAAAAAATCGGCCTGATATAATCTGTGCTCTCTAAGTAGTGGTGGCTTAACATTTTCAGCGATAGCAGGTAAATCATATCCATCAGGAATAGCTCCTGGAAGAGAGGCGTCATTATTAACATTAACAAAGGCAGAATAGAAAACTCTTTTTAGATTAAAGTTATTGTAAAGAGAAGATGCTACGTTAATAATTTCATAGTCAGATTCTCCTGTAGCACCTATAACCATTTGTGTACTCTGACCTGCTGGGACAAACTTTGGGGCATGTCTATATAGAGTAAGCTCGTTTTTACTCTGTGTAATTCCGTTTTGAATCATTCGCATTGGCTTTAGTATTGTAGTTCTTGTCTTATTGGGACAAAGCTCTTTTAAGCCGTCAGCTGTTGGAAGCTCAAGATTTATACTCATTCTGTCTACGATTAATCCAAGCTTATGAATTAAATCAGATGATGCTCCTGGAATTGCTTTCACATGAATATATCCCTGAAAACCATATTCATACCTGAGCTTATAGATTGCTTGATAAATAAGCTCCATTGTATAGTCAGGACTTTTTAGTATTCCTGAACTAAGAAATAATCCTTCAATAAGATTTCTTCTGTAGAATTCAATGGTCAGATCGCATATTTCAGAAGGGGTAAAGCTGGCCCTTTTTACATCATTTGATTTCCTGTTAATGCAGTATTTACAGTCATAAATGCACTCATTAGTAAATAGTATTTTTAACAAAGAAATACATCTTCCATCAGCGGCAAAGCTGTGACAAAGTCCACATGAGACAGCGTTTCCTATACCTGTGCCATCGCCCTGTCTTGATGAACCGCTTGATGTACATGCAACGTCGTATTTAGCTGCGTCAGTAAGTATATGTAATTTATCCATAATGGACATTTCTTCGGTAAGTCTTAATTCCATAAATAAAACTCCATATTGTATAAAATGTATTCAAATTTTGTTTGATATGTGTTATAGTATAGCAAACAAATGTTCGTTATTCAATATAAAATCGAACATTTGTACGGGATAATTATGAGTGAAATGATTAATAATATGGAATTTCGCCCAGTAGTCAGGGTTTCTGTTAGGAATCTTGTTGAATTTATACTTCGTAGTGGCGATATCGACAATAGAAGAAAGAGCAAAGCTTCTGATGTGGAGACTATGCAGGAGGGTGCAAGAATCCACAGAATGATCCAGAAAAGAATGGGGACTTCTTACCACCCTGAAGTTTTTCTTAAAACGAAGGTTACGTTTGAAAAGTTTGACCTTATGATAGAGGGAAGAGCAGATGGAATCATTGAAGGAAATCCCGTTATTATTGATGAAATAAAGAGCACTCATAAAGATCTTGACCATCTAAAGGAGCCAGATCCAGTGCATCTTGCTCAGGCAAAATGTTATGCATATATCGTTCTAGCCACACTTCTTAATCCTGAAAACTTTATAGAAGATCAGGTGGATGCCATACGTCCATATGGACCTGAAGTTGTTACGGATGCTATTTCAGTGAGAATGACATACTGTAATGTTGAAACGCTTGATGTGAAGCATTTCCACGAAAACTACACATTTAAAGAAATATCAGATTGGTTTTTACACATTACAAATGAATACAGAAAATGGGCAGAGTTTGAAATAGAGTGGAGAGATATTAGAAATCAGTCTATAAACACTCTTTCATTCCCTTTTGAGTATAGAGAAGGCCAGAAGGAGCTTGTTGCTTCTGTTTATAAAAACATAATAAATAATAAGAGATTATTTATTGAGGCACCAACAGGAACAGGAAAGACTGTTTCGACAATATATCCTGCTGTTAGAGCAATGGGAGAAGGCAGGACTTCAAAGATTTTTTATCTTACTGCAAAAACAATTACAAGAACGGCAGCACTTGAATGCTTTAATCATTTAAGAGATATGAATCTTAGGATGAAAACAGTAATTATTACAGCAAGAGATAAGGTATGTTTTCTTGATAAATCTGACTGTAATCCTGATGCATGTCCATACGCAAAAGGTCATTTTGACAGAGTGAATGATGCAATTTATGATTTGCTGATTAATGAGGATTCTTTTTCAAGAGAGACAATAGAAGAGTATGCAAAAAAGTACGAGGTATGTCCTTTTGAAATGGGATTAGATATGTCCCTTTTTTCGGACAGTATAATATGCGATTATAATTATGTCTTTGATCCGAATGTTTATTTGAGACGTTTTTTTGCAGAGGGTAATTCATCTGATTATACATTTCTTGTTGATGAGGCACATAACCTTGTTGACAGGGCAATGGAAATGTATAGCGCTGTACTAAAGAAAGAGACATTTCTTGAAACTAAAAGAAAAGTTAAACCTTATGATAAGAGACTTGAAAAGGCGCTTGATGCATGTAATAAACAGTTACTTATTCTGAAAAAGGAATGTGAATCGTGTAATGTTCTTGATGAGATTTCAAGCTTTGTAATTGCTCTTATTAAGTGTAATGGTCAGCTTGAGAGATTCCTTGATGAAGATGAGAAATGTCCTGACAGAGAAGATGTTCTTGATTTGTATTTTGAAGTAAGACACTTCTTAAACATGTATGAAAATATGACAGATGAGGACTATCTTATTTATGACAGAATAGATGATGATGGCGATTTTATGCTTAAGCTTTTATGCACTAATCCATCAAGAAGTATAAGAACTTGTCTTGATAAAGGAATTAGTACTACATTTTTCTCTGCTACATTACTGCCTATACAGTATTTTAAGGATATGCTTGCAGATTCTGAAGACACTGCAGTATATGCCCATTCAGTGTTTGATCCAGCAAACAGAGGTATCTTTGTAGCATCAGATGTATCGAGTAAGTACACAAGACGTAATGAAACGGAGTATTACAATATTGCATCATACATTAACACAGTAGTTAAAAAAATGCAGGGTAATTACTTGGTATTTTTCCCGTCATATTCATTTCTTGGAAATGTATATAGTGTTTATGAAGACTTTTTTATGGATGACAGTATTAAGTGTCTTGTACAGAATTCTCACATGAGTGAAGCTGACCGAGAAGAGTTTTTATCAAATTTTGAGTCAAATAAAAATGTTGTTGGTTTCTGCGTAATGGGTGGAATATTCAGCGAAGGGATTGATTTAAGGGGAGACAGCCTTATTGGCACAATTATTGTGGGAACGGGGCTTCCAATGGTTAATCCTGAAAGAGATATACTTAAAAATAAATATGACGAGGACGATGCAAATGGTTTTGATTATGCCTATAGATTTCCTGGTATGAATAAAGTGCTTCAGGCAGCTGGAAGAGTTATAAGGACAGAAGAGGATAAAGGTGTAATAGTTCTGCTTGATGAACGATTTCTGCAGGGATATAACAGGAGACTTTTCCCAAGAGAGTGGAGCGGGTATAAAGAGGTTTCTTTGAAAAATATTGGAAAAGAAATAGAAGATTTTTGGATAAAACACGGAGTTGATAAATTACCTTTAGGGACAGTATAATTGCCTAAGAGAGGATGAATTTTATGATAAAACTTGGATCTCATGTTGGAATGAGCGGAAAAGAGATGTTTCTTGCATCAGCAAAGGAAGCAGCTTCCTATGGAGCTAACTGTTTTATGGTCTATACTGGAGCTCCACAAAACACTAAAAGAAGAGACATTTCAGAATTGAATATTGAAGCAGGATGGGATTATATGAGAGCAAATGGTATTGATGAAATAATTATCCATGCGCCATATATTATTAATCTTGCAAATACTGTCAAAAAAGAAACATATAATCTCGCAGTTGATTTCCTTGCTACAGAGCTTGAAAGAAGTACAGCAATGCATGCAAATGCAATGGTGTTACATCCTGGTTCCCATGTGGATGCTGGAGTAGACGCCGGAATAGAGTCAATTGTCAAAGGACTTAATGAAGTTTTAACAAAAGATACTGAATGTATGGTTGCTCTTGAAACAATGGCGGGAAAAGGCTCTGAAGTTGGTCGTACTTTTGAAGAACTGGCAAGAATATACGACGGGGTAAAATATAACGATAAACTTCGTGTATGTTTTGATACATGCCATACAAATGACGCAGGATACGATATTAAGAATGATTTTGATGGCGTTATAGGTGAATTTGACAGACTAATTGGAAAAGATCAGATAGTTTGTTTTCACATTAATGATAGTAAAAATGAGCTAGGTGCTCATAAGGATAGACATGCTAATCTTGGGGATGGAACTATTGGCTTTGAGGCACTACATTACATAGTTCATCATAAGGATTTTGAAGGTGTTATGAAAATATTAGAGACACCATACATAGAAGATCCAGCTAATCCAAAGGTTAAGCTTCCACCATACAAGGAAGAAATAGCACGTTTATTACAGTAAAAGATAAGGAGAGTATTATTTATGTGGGCTTATGAAAGTGTATTTTATCAGATTTATCCTTTAGGATTTTGTGGAGCTCCTTTTGAAAATGATGGGGTTTTGGAACACAGAATTTTAAAGGTTAATGACTGGATTCCTCATATCAAGAAATTAGGAGTCAATGCAATATATTTCTCACCAATATTTGAATCTGATACTCATGGATATAACACAAGAGACTATACAAAAATCGATGTAAGACTTGGTACAAACGAAGATTTTAAGCAGGTTGTTGATAACCTCCATAAAGAAGGAATTAAGGTCATAGTGGATGGTGTATTTAACCATGTTGGAAGAGGATTTTTCGCATTTAAGGATGTGCTTGAAAAGAGATGGGATAGTCCTTATAAAGACTGGTTTAATATTAATTTTGATGGCAATTCAAACTATAATGATGGCCTTTGGTATGAAGGCTGGGAGGGTAATTACGACCTTGTAAAGCTTAATCTTCACAATGAAGATGTAGTTCAGCATATCTTCCATGCAGTGGAAGGCTGGATTAATGAGTTTGATATTGATGGAATAAGACTTGATGTAGCATATTGCCTCGATTATGGTTTCCTCAGAAGGCTTAGAGATTTTACTGATTCTAAAAAATCAGACTTTTTCTTAGTGGGTGAGGTACTTCATGGCGAATATGGCAGAATGCTTAATGAAATGAATATTCATTCTGTTACAAACTATCAGTGCTATAAAGGAATTCATAGCGCATTCAATAGCTATAATATGTTTGAGATTATTCATTCACTCTTAAGATTATTTGGACCAGAAGACTGGACTGTTGCAAGAGACAGACACCTTTTGAGCTTTTGCGATAACCACGATGTATCAAGAATTGCAAGTATTCTTCAGAATGAAAACCATTTACCACTAGTCTATGCAATGGTATTTGGAATGCCAGGTATTCCAATTGTATACTACGGCAGTGAATGGGGAGCAAAAGGTGATAAGAGTCAGGGTGACCCAGCCTTGAGATTAAGCTATGATGCTCCTGAATGGAATTCTCTTTGTGACTTTATAGCTAAGCTTTCAGAGGCAAAGAAGAATAGTAATGCACTTAATTATGGCGGTATGAGATCTGTTGTTCTTACAAACAAACAGTGTATCTTTGAAAGAAAGACTGCTGAAGAGAGAGTTTTTGTTTGTATAAATATGGATGGAGAGGGATATACAGCCCATTATGATGCAGGATGCGGAAGAGGAGTTGACCTTATTTCTGGTAAGGAAATTGACTTTGGTGGTGGTACATATCTTGAACCATATTCAGCCATGTTTGTAAAATGTGAATATTAAGATTGATATGCATTTTTGAGTAAATACAAAAGCGCCTGAAATCAGCGTGGTTACTGAAAAAATACGTTGATTTAGGGTGCTTTTTATACTATAATATTTGTGTTATTTACACGTATGTGTAAAGAGTATAAATGGTAAACATTATATGGGTAAGGAGAAGTATTAAAATGGCTAAAGAAAAAAAGCAGGCTGTTGACAACGGGAAAGTAAGTTTTATTCATTCCATAAGTTTTAAAATGATTCTTATGGTTACAATAGCTCTTATCATTTCAGTAGCAATAACAGCAGTTGTAATTGTTAAGGAATCAAGAAGTATTATTACAGAAAACGTACTTAACCACATGGGTTCAGTTGCATCATTACAGAGAGATATTATGGGCGCAGCTGGTTCAGATAACGTTACAGACTATGACACACTTAATCAGTATCTTGGTTCTGTTAAGCTTGAAGGTATGAGTGGTTCATATGCATATCTTGTTTCTGAAGATGGCACAATGATGTATCATCCAACGCAGGATAAGGTTGGATCACCTGTTGAAAATGAAGTTGTAAAAGGTCTTGTAGCACAGCTTGCAACCGGAGCGACACCACAGGATGCAGTAGTTAGATATTATTACAAGGGTGCGTGGAAATACGCAGGATATGCTATAACAGGAAGCAGAGCAATTCTTGTTGTTACAGCAGATGAGGATGAAGCACTTGCAGGAATTAATAAAGTCGCAAGAGATGCAGTATTAATAGCAATACTTATTCTTGCAATCTGTATAGTAGTCGCTTTCGTTGTGAGCAAGATGATTGCAAAGCCAATCCTTATGATTACAGATATTATTGCAGATACAGCTAAGCTTGACTTTAGACATAATAACAATAGTGATAAGCTTGTTACTAGAAAAGATGAAACTGGTATGATGGCACGTGCTGTTGGCCAGATGAGAAAAGTTCTTCGTGACATGGTTGGTAGCATTGATACTGCTAGTTCAAGTATTTCAAATAACGTTAACCAGCTTCAGGATGTTACAAATATCGTAAACAATATGTGTACTGATAACTCAGCTACTACACAGGAGCTTGCAGCAGGTATGCAGGAAACAGCAGCAACAACAGAAAGCATTTATGCAAACATCGGATATATGCAGACTGGCGCAAAGGATATTCTTCAGTTATCAGAAAATGGAGATGTTCTTTCAGACGAAGTTATGGTTAGAGCAAATGATCTTAAGACTAAGACAATGGAAGCTACAAGACGTACTCAGGAAACATACGATTCAGTTAAGCTTCGTTCAGAGGCAGCTATTGAAGAATCAAAGGCTGTATCAAAGATCAATGAACTTACAGATACAATTATGAGCATTTCTTCACAGACATCATTACTTGCACTCAATGCTTCAATCGAAGCTGCAAGAGCTGGTGAGGCTGGTAAGGGATTCGCAGTAGTTGCTACAGAAATTGGTAACCTTGCAGATCAGACATCAAAGGCTGTTGGTGATATCAATGGTATTGTTGGTGAAGTTAATGCAGCAGTTGCTAACATGACAGGATGTCTTGAGCAGACAACAGACTTCCTTGAGAACACAGTACTTGTTGATTACGAAGGATTTGCTGAAGTTTCAGAGCAGTATAACGATGATGCATCTAAGTTCAAAGAGAGCATGAATGATGTTCATGAATCAATTAACAACCTTACAGATTCAATTGCTAAGATTTCTGATGCTTTATCTGGAATCAATGCAACAGTTGGTGAGTCAACACTTGGTGTAACAGATATCGCTGGTAAGACAACAGATATGGTTACAAGAACAAGCGAGACAAATGATCTTGTTATTGAATCACTTTCAAGAGTTGAGGAACTTAAGAATATTGTTAATGAATTTACGATGGAATAAGTTTTAGAGTATTTTTTAAGGCTGCAAAACTTCGTTTTGCAGCCTTTTTGACCGAATGAAGAAGAAATTATTACTAGTTAGTATTCTGGCTATATGTTTAGCAGGATGTGGAAAAAAATCGACACCAGCAAATGAAACCAGTAGTCAGAATGTAAAACAAGAAAATACAGAAATTACGGTAGAAACTGTAGAAGCAGCAGCAGAAACCGTAGATAACAGCGATAAAAGAATTATTTGCTGGGGCGATTCTATGACAGAGGGAACAGGTGGAGATGTCTACACGTTCCCTATATCACTTGAAGAGGTTAGTGGTGCAGAAGTCATTAACTATGGAGTCTTTGGCGAGACTACAAAATGCATTGCCGCAAGAGAAGGCGCAAATCCACAGTCTACAACATCAGAATTTACTATACCTGCAGATTGTACACCTGTTGAGGTTACAGTTAGTTCTTCAGATGGTGAATGGATGGAGCTGATTGACTTTGGAGATGCAGGAATTAATCCATGTACTCTTGGTGGGATAAAAGGCAAATGGTATAGAGATGATGACCTAGGAAGGGTATTTGTCAGGGAAACTCCTGGTGAAGAGGTTGTTCTTCCATCGGATTCTCCACTTGTTACATTTGCAATGGAAGATAAGAGATCAGATGATATCTGGATTTTATGGACAGGAAATAACGAACAGCCAGAAACAGAAGATGCTGTTAGAGATACAATATCATGGCAGAGAAAAATGCTTGAAGATGCAGGCGTTACAGAATATATCGTGGTATCTCTTACAAGCAAACATATGCTTAATGAAATAGATTTAATAAATGACATGTTTAAGGAAGAATATGGAGAACATTATTTTGACTTAAGAAGCTATGTTCTTTCAGACATGCTTAATGATGCGGGAATTACTCCAACTGAAGAGGATATAAATGACATTAGCGAGGGTAATGTGCCATCATCACTTAGATCAGATGAGGTGCATGGAAATGATGAATTTTATAGACTCACTGGAGTTAAAATATATGAAAAGCTCAAGGAGCTTGGTTATTTGATGTAACTTAAACTAAGGGGATGAGAAAATGATTTTTCAGACGTTAAATGGAAATTGGATTTTGAATGAAAAGGGATCAGAAGCCTACATTGAGGCTAAGGTTCCTGGTTCAGTTCTGTCTGCTTTACTTGTACAGCATAGAATTCAAGATCCATTTTTTGGAACGAATGAATATGAAGTTAGAGAAATATTCAGAAAAGACTATTATTTCACAAGAGAGTTCGAGGTAATGCCTGAACTTTTAGAACAGGATAAGGTTGTTTTATGTTGTAAGGGAATTGATACTCTTTCAAAGATTTATATAAACAATGTTCCTGTTGGTACGACAGATAACATGCATCGTACATACAATTTCGATATTAAGAATTACCTTACTTATGGCATAAATACAATTACTATTGAGGTTGATTCGCCTATTAACTATATCGAAAACTACAGACCAGCTACAGGGAAAGAGATTTCATATGTTCCACAGGGATGTATGAGAGGTGATGAGTTTATTAGAAAAGCTCATTGTATGTTTGGTTGGGACTGGGGTGCTCAGCTTCCTGATATGGGAATCTGGAGAAGCATCGATTTAATTGGATACAGTCTAATTAAGTTAGATGATGTTTTAATTATTCAGCATCACGAAAAGAAAAAAGTTACTCTTGAGATAAGAGTAAAAGCAGAAATAATCCAGCAGGGCTTATATATCATTCAGGGTGAAATTGTTACTCCAGAAGGTCGAGTAAGTGCCATTACTGAAACAATGGAAGGCAATGAAGCAGTGCTTACTATGGAAATAGAAGAGCCTAAGCTTTGGTGGCCAAATGGATTTGGTGAGCATCCTCTTTACACAGTAAGCGTATATGCCCTTGATATGAATGGTAATGAGTGGGATTCAAAGTCATATCGTATTGGTCTTCGTACTATGACTGTAAGCCAGGAAAGAGATGAGTTTGGTCATGAGTTCTGCTTTAAGGTAAATGGTGTTAAGTTCTTTGCAATGGGTGCCAACTACATTCCAGAAGACAGTATTTATTCATTCATTACAAAAGAAAAAATTGATTATTTATTAAGAGCAGCTATAAAGAGTAATTTCAACACAATAAGAGTTTGGGGTGGTGGTTATTATCCATCAGATACATTCTATGATCTCTGCGATGAATATGGTCTTGTTGTATGGCAGGATATGATGTTTGCATGCAATGTTTATGAGCTCTCAGAAAACTTCAGAGCATCTATTACAGCAGAAGTATATGACAATATTCAGAGATTAAGACACCACGCCAGCCTTGGACTTTTCTGTGGAAATAATGAAATGGAAAGCGCATGGGTAGGTTGGGATGAAGTCAGATATCATTCAGATGCGCTTAAAGCAGATTATCTTAGAATGTTTGAGCAGATTATTCCAGAGCTTGTTGCAGAACATGCACCACAGACATTCTACTGGCCATCTTCACCATCATCAGGTGGTAAGTTTAGTAGTCCAGATGATGAAAATATTGGAGACTGTCATTATTGGGATGTATGGCATGGACAGCAGCCATTTACCGAATATAGAAATCACTATATGAGATTTTGTTCTGAATTTGGATTCCAGTCTTTCCCATCAATTAAGACAGTAAAGACATTTACGAAAGAAGAAGACAGAAATATTTTCTCAGAAGTAATGGAATCTCATCAGAAGAATAATGATGCAAATAGCCTTTTAATTAACTATTTGGCAAGAAACTTCTTATTCCCAAAAGACTTTGAGAGCCTTTTATATTTAACACAGCTCCTTCAGGGTATCGCTATAAAATATGGTGTTGAGCACTGGAGAAGAAATAGAGGCCGTTGTATGGGTGCGCTTTACTGGCAGCTTAATGACAGTTGGCCTGTAGCAAGCTGGGCAAGTATTGATTACTTCGGAAGATGGAAAGCATTACAGTATATGGCAAAGAATTTCTTTGCACCTGTTGCTGGTTCAATTGAAATGAATGGAAATGTTGCTTCAATATATGTTCAGAATGAAACTAGAGATATTGAACCAAGAAGAGTTAAGCTTTCTCTTCAGACATTTGATTTTAGATTATTATTTGAATCAGAATACAATGTAGAAATTATGCCAGGTCAGTGTGAACTTGTATGTAGCGTTGATTTCACAGAATATATAGCTGGAAATGAGAACAAAGTGTTCTTAGAAGCTGTATTCTACGATGAAGAAGATAAGGTTACATCAAGTGAAATCGAAGTATTTGTACCATACAAGAGACTTGATCTTGATACATCTTCAATTTCATACTCAGTTATTGAATTACCAGATGAATATGTAATACGAATGATGTCAGGCGGATTTGCTGCTTTCGTTGAGCTTGATCTTCGTCAGGCAGATGCTGTGTTCTCAGAGAACTATTTCCACTTAACATCAAAGCGTGAAAAGGCAGTTACTCTTAAGAAATCAGACATTCGTTACCTTACAGCAGGTACACCTGAAATACAGAATGGATACGAGCTTGAGCAGCAGCTTGTAATTAGAACATTAAGGGATACCTATTAATATGATACCAAAAGATCCAGCAATGCTTTTGAGTTATGTAAACTTAAAATTAAGAGATAATTATGACAGCTTTGCAACTATGTGCGACGATTTAGATGTAGATATGGCTGAAATAATTGAAAAGCTTAAAAGTATTGATTATGAATATGATGAAAATACAAATCAGTTTGTGTAGTTAAAAATGGAACAGGGTAATTTATTTGATTTCATGAGAGAAAACACAGCTAAAGGGGAATGCCCCCTTGCTGCAAGACTAAGACCTACTACTCTTGATGAGGTTGTTGGTCAGCAGCACATTATCGGAAAAGATAAGCTGTTATATCGTGCAATAAAAGCAGACAAATTAAGTTCTATTATTTTCTATGGACCTCCTGGAACAGGAAAAACGACACTTGCAAAAGTAATAGCCAATACAACAAGTGCTGAATTCACGCAGCTAAATGCAACAGTGGCTGGTAAAAAGGATATGGAGGAGGTTGTAGCAAAGGCAAAGGACCTTATTTCGATGTATGGGAAGAAAACAATTCTTTTCATCGACGAAATACATCGTTTCAATAAGGGGCAGCAGGACTATTTACTTCCATTTGTTGAAGATGGAACAATTATTCTTATTGGAGCTACAACAGAAAATCCTTATTTTGAAGTAAACGGAGCTTTAATTTCAAGGTCAATTATTTTTGAGTTAAAGCCTCTTACAAAGGATGACATCAGAGAAATTTTAAAGCGTGCTGTTTATGATAAAGAAAAAGGCATGGGTGTTTATAATGCCGAGATAGATGAGGATGCGCTTGAATTTTTATCTGATATATCAAATGGTGATGCAAGATCAGCATTAAATGCGATTGAGCTTGGTGTTCTTACTACAGAAAAATCTGATGATGGAAAGATTAGAATCACTCTTGATGTTGCAAGTGAGTGCATACAGAAAAGACGTACTTATTATGACAAGAATGGTGATAATCATTACGATACTATTTCAGCTTTTATTAAAAGTATGAGAGGATCAGATCCTGATGCAGCGGTATTTTATCTTGCAAAAATGCTTTATGCCGGAGAAAGCGTTACTTTTATTGCAAGACGTATGATGATTTGTGCATCTGAGGATGTAGGAAATGCAGATCCTATGGCACTTACGGTTGCAACATCTGCAGCCCTTGCAGTAGAAAGAGTTGGAATGCCAGAGGCTCAGATTATTTTATCTCAGGCAGCAGCATATATTGCAACAGCGCCAAAAAGTAATGCATCATGTGTTGCTATAGAGGAAGCAATGAAAGCAGTCGAAAATACTAAAAACGTTACAATACCAACACACCTTCAGGATGCTCATTATAAAGGGGCAGCCAAGCTAGGACATGGTGAAGGTTATAAATATGCCCACAATTACAAAAACAATTACGTTAAACAGCAGTATTTACCATATGAGTTGAGCGGTCAGGAATTTTATCATCCAAGCTTTAACGGATATGAGTCAAAAATACGTGAGCATATGAAGAAGATTAAAGAAGAAGCAGAAGAATGACGGAAATTCTTACATTAACAAAATTAATTATTTTATATATGCTGGATTCTGCGAATCATTCATTATCAAAATCACAGATATTTTCTTTTATTATTGATAATGAATATACGAATTATTTTACGCTGATGCAGGCTAGTACTGAGCTTTCAGAAGCTGGCTTTGTTAAGCTTAAATCATCAAAGAACAGCACATATTTTAATATAACTGATGAGGGAAGAGGGACACTTAATTCCTTTGCGGACAGAATATCTGTTGGAATAAAGGAGGATATCGCTAATTATTTCAAGGATAATCTTGTGGAGACAAAGTCTCCACTTACGATTGAGACAAACTACTACAGAGCAGGAAGAGGCGGCTATGTGGCAGAGCTCATTGCAAAGGAAAAAAATACGGAACTTATTAATCTGAAAATAAACATGCCTACTGAAGAGGCTGTTTCAGCAATGTGCAAAAATTTTGAAGAGAGAAATGAGGACATTTATAATCTTCTGATTGATAACTTGCTGTAATAAGGAATATGCGACATTTTGTAACGAGTCTAACTCTTTTTGTATCAATATTAATTATTGGCCTGATGATGTGCGCGCTAACATGTTCAGCGAAAATGACCGCTTTTCTCATAAATAGGGAAGCGGGTATTGCTGTATCCAGGGGAACTTCTGGTATATATGAAACTGAGAAAAGTGTAAAAGCCGCACTTAAAGAAGAAGCTGATTTATGTGCAGATGAATCATTTGAGAAGCTTACGTATATTATTTATTCTCAGGGGATATCTATTACAGAAGAAGAAGCGTCTATTATTTATAAAAAGGGCTTTTATAATAATTTAAAAGATAAATGTGGAAGTGGAGATGAAAAATTAAAGGAATATCTTTCATCAAAGGTTCCAGAGATTTCAGCTGGCAAGCTTTCTATAGGTGATGACATTCCAATGTTTATACTTGATGGAAATAAGGTGGTTTTAAGGGATGTTCCAGTTGAGTATGATTATAAGGGCATTTATAAGAGAAGCGATTCCTTTGATGTTGAAATAACAATACCTGAAATGATTTTGTATGATGGAAATGATGAACTTTTCTCATATTCAATGATTGCAAAGAAGGGTATATACATTACTGGAAAGACTTCAACTATATTTGGAAATATTTATGCTGGCTGTCATGGCCCATCAGAAATGAGATCTGCTGAAGCACTGTATGGTGAAAAAAACAGATATGGCGGATTAAATGTTATGTCAACCCAGGTTGCATTTGAAAGCGATAAAATTATTTCTGAGGGAGATATAAATCTTCGTGGTTCATTTGTACTATTTGGAAATGAGCAGAAGCCAGTTGATATATTTGCAAAAGAAATCACAGAAACAGATAATGTTGCCAGTAGAAATGTTTACAGCCTTGTAGGTGACTTTAATGAGGTGCCTGATGAGCCTGATGAGCGTGATATGATTGATAAAGCAACAGAAATGTTTGATGAGATATCATATTACTACGACTCAAATAATGATAAGGCATATGTTGGAAAGTACAGAAAAATTCTTTCATTAACAGATGTTACAGTAAAGTCTGATGTTTATGGAATTATCATGACGCCAAGAAGTGTAATTATTGAAGAAGGCGTCAATGTTGAAGGTCTTATTATAAGTGGTGATAGAATTTATGTTCAGGGAAATAACAACATAGTTTCATCCCCAGATGTATTAAGAAATATTTTAAAAGAAGAAATAAATGGACAGGGCTACATTGATGTATCCACAGGAAATCCTGAAATAGATGAAATGAGTCTTGTACACCTCGATATAGTTGATTATCTTGGAGGTATTGAGTTCAGAGGAGTTAAAAAATGAGAATAGGAATGGGATATGATGTCCATAAACTTGTAGAAGGAAGGGACCTTATTCTTGGTGGTGTTAAAATAGAACATGAGAAGGGCCTCCTTGGACACTCAGATGCAGATGTAATAATTCATGCTATAATGGATGCGCTACTAGGGGCAGCTGCTCTTGGAGATATTGGTAAGCATTTTCCAGATACAGATATGCGTTACAAGGGTATTTCAAGCATTGAGCTTTTAAAAAGAGTTGGTGAATTGCTTGATGAAAATAACTGTTTTATAGGTAATATAGATGCTACAATAATAGCTCAGGCACCAAAGCTTAGGCCATACATTGATGAGATGAATAAAAATGTGGCTGAGGCTCTTAATATAGAAATAGGTCAGGTTAATATCAAGGCTACTACTGAGGAGGGACTTGGTTTTACTGGTGCAAAGGAAGGAATCTCAGCTCAGGCAATTTGTATTATTAATACAGCTGATGATTTAATAGAAGGAAAAAGTTATTTAATGAATCCTGAGAGGGCCTGTGAAGGTTGTCCTGGATGTAAAAATAAATAGATTGGAGAAATATTATGAAAGTATATAACACTCTTAGTGGTAGAAAAGAGGAGTTTGTTCCAATAGAAGAAGGAAAGGTTAAGATGTATGTCTGCGGACCTACAGTATATAACCTTATTCATATTGGTAATGCTCGTCCAATGATCGTATTTGATACAGTAAGAAGATATATGGAACATAAGGGACTTGAAGTAAATTATGTTTCAAACTTTACAGATGTAGATGACAAAATCATCAAGGCTGCAATTGAGGAAGGCGTAGATTCATCAGTTATTTCTGAAAGATACATTGAAGAATGTAAGAAGGATATGGCTGCTATGAATGTTAAGCCAGCAACAACACATCCAAAGGCTACTGAAGAAATCGATGGTATGATTGCCATGATTGAGACACTTATTGAAAAGGGTCATGCGTATAAGGCAGCCGATGGTACAGTTTATTTTAGAACAAGAAGCTTTAAACCATATGGAAAGCTTTCTCATAAAAATATTGACGATTTAGAGGGTGGACATAGAGCTGAGGCTCATGCACTTTTAGTTACAGGTGAAGATCAGAAGGAAGATCCTCTTGATTTCGTTTTATGGAAGCCTAAAAAGGATGGCGAACCATACTGGGTATCACCATGGTGTGAGGGACGTCCAGGATGGCATATTGAATGTTCAGTAATGAGTAAGAAATATCTTGGCGATTCAATAGATATTCATGCAGGTGGTGAAGATTTAGTATTCCCACATCATGAGAATGAAATTGCTCAGTCTGAAGCAGCAAATGGCCAGGAATTTTCAAAGTACTGGATGCATAACGCTTTCTTAAATATAGACGGAAGAAAGATGTCAAAGTCTCTTGGTAACTTTAAAACAGTAAGAGGCATTTCTGAACATTATGATCTTCAGGTACTAAGATTCTTTATGCTTTCAGCACATTATAGAAGCCAGCTTAACTTCTCAGCTGATTTAATGGAAGCAGCAAAGAATTCACTTGATAGAATTATTACAGCAGTTGATAACTTAAAGTTCCTTGTGTCAAATGCAAAAGAGGAAGGACTTCTTGCTGGAGAAGATGCTGTAATTAGCGAAGCAAAGGCATTTGTTACAAAGTTTGATGAGGCAATGGATGATGACTTTAACACAGCTGATGCTATTTCAACAATTTTTGAACTTGTAAAATTCGCCAATACAAAGCTCTCAGGTGAGAATTCAAAGGCATGCCTTAAGGCTGTACTTGATGAAATTATTGAGCTTTCAGATATACTTGGACTTATCGTAAATAAGGAAGAGGAAATGCTTGATGCTGATATTGAAGCTCTTATTGAAGAAAGACAGCAGGCAAGAAAAGATAAGAACTTTGCAAGAGCTGATGAAATAAGAGATGAGCTTCTAGCTAAGGGAATTGTTCTTAAAGATACCAGGGAAGGTGTTAAATGGAGCAGATCATAACTGAAATCAATAACCAGTTTTCTTTAGAAAAAGTAAATCCTAACAGTTATTCTCCCCTAAACCTTGCATACATTGGAGACAGCGTTTTTGATGTTGTTGTCAAAACAGTAATGGTTGAAAAAGGAAACTGTCCAGTTAATAAGCTTCACAAAAGGACTAGTGAAATTGTTAAAGCTACATCTCAGGCTATAATGGTTGATTTCCTTAAAGATAAGCTTACAGAGGAAGAAGCAAACATACTTAGGCGAGGAAGAAATGCAAAGCCATACACTAAGGCGAAAAATGCATCTTTTTCTGAGTATTGTAAAGCCACTGGACTTGAGGCACTTGTTGGGTATTTGTATTTAAAGGGTGATACTGCAAGATTAGTTGAATTAATAAAAATGTCGATGGAGCATTTGGAATGTCATACGAAGAATACACAATAGAAGGTAGAAATGCCGTAATAGAAGCAATTAGATCAGGCAAGCCAATTGATAAGCTTTATGTGCTTGATGGATGCCAGGATGGACCAATTTCTACAATTAAAAGAGAAGCAAAAAAGGCAGATGCAGTAATCAAATATGTTACAAAAGAGCGTCTTGACCAGATGAGTACTACAGGCCATCACCAGGGTGTAATAGCCCAGGCAGCAGCATATGAGTATGCTGAAGTAGATGATATATTAGCTGTAGCAAAGGAAAAAGATGAGGCGCCATTTGTGTTTATTCTTGATGGAATTGAAGACCCACATAATCTTGGTGCAATAATTCGTACAGCAAATATTGTTGGAGCACATGGAGTAATTATTCCAAAGAACAGAGCAGTTGGACTCACAGCTACTGTTAACCGTGCATCAGCTGGAGCGCTTAGCTTCACAAAGGTTGCTAAAGTTACAAATATTTCAAAAACAATTGAAGACCTTAAAAAAGAAGGACTTTGGTTTGTGTGCGCTGATATGTCTGGCGAAGTAATGTATAAGCAGAATCTTACAGGCCCAATTGGCCTTGTTATTGGAAATGAGGGCGAAGGAGTAAGCAGACTTGTGAAAGAAAAGTGTGACTATATTACTTCTATTCCTATGAAGGGTGAAATAGAATCCTTAAATGCTTCTGTGGCAGCAGGAGTTTTGGCATACGAAATTTTGAGGCAGAGAATGTCGTGAAAAATTACGATGAATTCACAGACGATGAGCTTATTTTAAGGCTTAGAGATGGTGAAAAAGAAATTGCAGATTATATAATGAATAAATACAAAGATCTTGTCAAAAAAAAGGCAAGGTCTATGTTTATTTTAGGAGGGGATACAGAAGATCTCATACAGGAAGGTATGGTTGGTCTTTTTAAGGCTCTTCGTGATTATGATTTGGGCCGTGATGCCAGCTTTGCTACTTTTGCTGATTTATGTGTATCAAGACAAATGTACACTGCTGTTCAGGCATCAGGTCGTATGAAGCACAGCCCACTTAATTCATATATTTCCCTGTATTCGGATTCCCAGGATTCAGATAAGGAAATGGATGAGATACAGGCACTTTTTTCCTCCCCAGAGGAGCTTCTTATAGATAAGGAAAATATAAATCATCTTGAAAAAAAGATAGATGAAGTTTTAAGCGATTTTGAAAAGCAGGTTTTAGGTCTTCATATTACTGGAATGGGCTATGTGGAAATTGCGAAAGTTCTTGGAAGAGATGAAAAATCTACAGATAATGCGCTTCAAAGAATTAGATCTAAGATTAGAAAAATTACTGAGTAGTCGTAGGGAAGGTATTAATTACGCAGATTAAGTGTGAATGTTATATTCACACTTTTTTCACAAATTAGATTAGCACTCACTATTGACGAGTGCTAACAAAAGGATTATATTGTACATGTAATCATAAAAGTCCATATGAGACTTGCCCTGAAAATGTCTGGAATTTAAGAGGATAATGGGCTATTAAAACTATATTAGATATAGGAGGATAATATTATGAATATAAATAAGTTTACACAAAAATCCGTAGAAGCAGTCCAGAACTGTGAAAAGATAGCATACGAATATGGCAATCAGGAAATAGAACAGGAACATCTTTTATTTGCATTATTAAGTCAGGAAGATAGCCTGATTTCAAGATTAATTGAAAAGATGGATATTGATCTTACCCATTTTACTGATAATGTCAAAAGAGCGCTTTCTGCCAGAGTTAAAGTTCAGGGCGGACAGTTGCATATTGGAAATGACCTTAATAAAGTATTAGTAAATGCTGAAGATGAGCTTAAACCAATGGGCGATGAATATGTTAGTGTAGAGCATCTATTTCTTGCCCTAATAAAGTATCCTAATAAAGGGGTAAAGGCAATTCTTAATGAGTATGGAATAACAAGGGAGCGTTTTTTACAGGCACTTTCAACTGTTAGAGGAAATCAGAGAGTTACGTCTGATAACCCAGAGGCAACTTATGATACGCTTGAAAAGTATGGTCAGGACCTTGTTGAAAGAGCCAGAAATCAAAAGCTTGATCCAGTTATTGGAAGAGATTCAGAAATAAGAAATATTATTCGTATTCTTTCAAGAAAATCAAAGAATAATCCTGTATTAATTGGTGAGCCTGGTGTTGGTAAAACAGCGGTAGTAGAAGGCCTGGCCCAGCGAATTGTTGCGGGAGACGTTCCAGAAAACCTTAAAGATAAATCTATATTTGCTCTTGATATGGGCGCCCTTGTAGCTGGTGCAAAATATAGAGGTGAATTTGAAGAGAGATTAAAGGCAGTTCTTGAAGATGTAAAAAATTCAGATGGTCAGATTATTCTCTTTATAGATGAGCTTCATACAATTGTAGGTGCTGGAAAAACAGATGGTGCACTTGATGCAGGAAATATGCTTAAGCCTATGCTTGCAAGAGGCGAACTTCACTGTATTGGTGTTGCGCCCCTCTCAGCCTGACTTACAACTAATCTAGTTGCCTGTCACAGG
>JAUNNN010000061.1 GCA_030531435.1 Lachnospiraceae bacterium | reverse complement strand
ATAAATCATCATCTAAAACAAATTCATTTAATTCTTTATCATTCATCATAATCTTAATCCTCCAATGGATTTGGTCTTTTATCTAATTCAAAATAAGGTGTAACCATTGTATGATTTCACCCGTAATGATAGTGTTTATAAAGAATGTTATTGTAATTATCCCTATTAGTTGCGCTTTAGTGAGTCTATGTCAGGTAGATGAGAAGTACTCTCTTTCTTAATGTCAAAAGCGGTGGTACAGCAAGGGCAATAAACTATCGAAGATGTCATGATTTGGTACATCGATACAGGTATGAATTGTTCACATACTGGACATGCAAATCCTGTACATGTAGGTCTTGATGTTTGGGTCGTTCTAGTGCGACCACCTGTAACTCCTTCAAGTTCATCATCAGTTATCACAACCTTATTATCTTCTATAGTTTCGGCTTTATTAGGCTTGGCTTTTAATTCATCATTCTTATTCATATTGCCCCTCCAAAATATCATCTTTATATATTTATATACGAATTAAATACACTTATAGGCTTCCACCATTCATAACATATGTATATCCAATATATCTTGGCAAAAATACCAACTTCCTTGCAAGATTAATAAATCTAAGGTTAAATTCATTATCCTCTGCCACAACAATTTCTGAATTAAATCTTAAATTATTATCTCTGATGATATATGCATTATACATTTTGAATGTTACAGACAACGTTTTGCCATTAAGAAACTTACCAGGATCCCACGATGGTGTATCCTTTTCAAAAACAATCATATCCTGAGTCTGGTCCATCAAAGTATATAGTTTTAAGTCAAAAGAATCATCATGATTATCATTTTCTATTCCTGCCCTGAATGAAATAATATCTGCATTATTCTTATCTGCTGCTGAAACTGCTTTTTCTACGCAATCATCTGATAAATAGTCATCCCCATCAAGAAACAATATATATTTTCCTGTAGCCTTATCCAATGCATAATTTCTTGGATTAGATGCACAGTGCCATTCATTATTTAGTATATATGTTTTTACGCACTCATAATCCTATGTCATTGTAAGGACCATTTCTCTATAATCATCACTACAATTATGAATAACAATAATGTACTCCAAATTTTCAAGTCCATATGTCTGATTAATAACTGAATTAAAGCTATTCTCAAACATCTCGCGCGGTACATTATGAAATGGTGTAATAATCGAAACCTTTAATTTGCTCTCCATACTCTTCTTCATTCAACAACTATCAATTCCGTTTTAATATACTAACGATTTTTGAGGCTTCTAGCATAATGGTGGAAGCCTCAATAGATGCTGCAATTGTTTTTCTCTTCATTTTGTCAAAACCCTTCTTTAATACTCCATTAGATATTCATCCTTAATGCTTCTATTTTCTTCTTCCTCATTAACCAAATAGCTATAAGGCCAAAGACTAAGTAAGTCCCCCAAACCGAATTAGTTCTTGTATTAAGTGCTTCATTCTGTGAAGCACCAGCTAAAGTTCCTGATGCTATAAGTGTATAGAAGTCATTAATTGCGTGAAGAATAATAACTGTCCAAATATTCTTCTTACTTCTATAATAAATTGCCCCGAAGATTATTCCTACTGGAATTACTGAAATTGCCTGCTGCATAGCAGCTCCGAAACTTACTCCAGGAAGAGTTGCATTTGATAAATGAACAAGACCAAAAATCACACCTGAAATAATAATGGCTAATCTAATTTTACCTACAGTATCATAACCGATATAATCCATAACTGAATTCTGTAAAATACCACGGAATAATACTTCTTCTGCAACACCAATCAAAAGCATCTGCAGTATATATATCGTGATATCAGAAGCTTTAGCTGTAACAGGTATCAGCCCTGTGGCCACTCCAAGCATAATAATAAAACAAGCCACAAATATGATGCCACCAGCAAAAAGACCTTCCTTAAATCCTTCTAATTTGAATTTAAGTACATCAATCTTTTTAAGAATTAAAAGTGCAACTATTCCATAAATTGCAAAGAGCAATTCTCCTATAAAGTTACCCAAAAAGCCTTTTATATTAAGCGCTGATAAGCCAAATCCTGTTACTTTATACAATACAAAACATATAAAAACACTTACAACAGCATTTATTAATGGTCTGATTTTACTATTCATTTTCATTTCCCCACTTTTTATTCCATAAATTAACAATTTCTTCTCTCTTCGTCTTTCTGATACAGAAGAATGCCACTGCTATATACACACAATATATTGGCAATACTTCCAAAAATGAGCTTGGATCAAATGCTGATGAATTTACCCCAACTGTTTCAGAAGTAGTTCCTGTTGATGCCATGAAAACAAGGAAATCATTTAGACTATGTATTATTATTGCCGGCCATAGTGTACCAGTTCTCATAAATGATGCTGCAAACATGGCACCAAGACCTAAAGCACTTATAGTCTGCAAAATCGTTCCTGATACGGAACCGCCTATGAACATATTAGGTATATGTGTTAATGCAAATACCAAGCTTGTTCCCCATAAAATCAATGGAACATGTTTTTGTTCTCTAAAATGGTATGTAAGAAACGCAAGTGCTACGCCTCTTATACAAACTTCCTCATTTACACCAGCCCAAACTGCTGTCACTAGATATGTAATTACATCATTATCTGGATTAAATGCAAAAATTAGAGTTATAAAAAACAACTCTAAAGGCCATATGTATAAAAGACCTTTAAGAATACCATTTAAATGCAAGGCCCCATCATAATCAGGCTTAAAAATTCTTTTAAATATCCAAAGCGTCAAAAATGAAAGCAAAATGCTCACAAGACTTCCTGGATAACTATTCAGGTTCCTCTCTATGAGTATGTCAAATACACTTCCAAATACCTGTATAATTGTAGTAGCTGCAACATAAAGCAATATCGCTCCTAAAATAGAATGTCTTTTTAAAAAATCTCTTACTTTATTCATCACTATAAACCCTTTCTTTAAACCCATCACGTGTGACAAGAAAAGACGCTGTGAAGTTCATTTCACAACGCCATCATATATATCATCAAGTGTTCAGCTTCCATCTGACATAATATAAAAATATCTTACTAATTATTTTTAATTCTTTGTAAGGTTTGTCTCAAAAAAAGCCTTTGCTACCAAGAGCGCTGAAGTTGATTCTTTCTTGGGTAAAACTATACTGGTAGTGCAAAAAGGACAGGTTACTTTTTGATCTATCGCAATTTGGTAATAAGATACATGAAAATCAAATTTACACACGGGACATACATATCCCTTTTGTTCCGCCGGGTTCCTATTGCCTCCACCAGCTATCCCTTCTAAATCCTCATCTGTTAGTTCATAAGTAGTTTTTTATCTTCTGTTGTATCAGTATTTATTACTTTATTTTCTATCTCACCTGTTAACTTCATATGTATAACCCTCCGTAATATTACTGTTTTTCACAATAAATAGCATAAATCCATTACCAGTGCAATAAACTAGGGTCAAGATCTTTTGGAACATCAGGAATTGGATCATAAATAACGGATGTAGAGGGTGTAGTATCTTCCCCTGGTATAGCATATTTTCTTCCACCTGAAACTTCTGCAAGATCCTCGTCTGCTAATTCCATACTTGTCTGCTCTGGAATATTTTGTTTTTCTTCCATAGTTACTTTTTTCCTCACATTTTTATAGCAATTTCTTGACTTCTTTTACCCCTTCTTTTACCCCAGTATACCCAACTAGACCAGTAAAGATAGCTAAACGCTCGAAAAAATTTCCAATGTCGCCAAAAAAACTTCCACCTACTACTCCATCAAGCTCATCATCGCTAAGTTCCTGAAGTGAATCGCCTGAAAGATTTTTAACTTCTGCAATAAATATTTCTAAAGAATCTTCTTCGATGCCAAACTCTTTCATTACAGATAGAGCCTCTTCTTTGCTCTTTACATCTTTCATTTTCTTTGCAAACTCTTCGTTTTTTGAAAGTTCGATAATTTTATCCTTCATCCCTGTTTCCTCCGAATTTAATAGTATTTAACACCCATAGTAGGTAAATATATAATTGACATTTGACCTGCTTATTTTCTTAATTTATAATTTAACATATCCATCTATGGACAGGTCAATAGAAAGTGAGCGAAATATATGAAATATCCAGAGGAACGTTATTTATTTACTATTCGAGAGGCAGCACGCGCTTGTGGCGTTGGTCGCACCACTTTACTACGTATGGAAGAATGCGGTTTTCTAACGCCTTTCCGTATTGATGAAAAGACAGGCTATCGCTATTATGATGCACAAAATATCGCACAGATTGGACAATATCAGTTACTACAGGAATTAAATCTCTCTAGAAATGAAATAACAGATATCTATTATCAAAATATTGATATGTCCGAATTCATAAAGACACAGCGTGAAAAAGTGAATCGCTTACAGCGTTTATTAAATACTTTAGAAATAAGAACAACCAAATCAAAAGAAAGTAAATTTTCATTTGTTGATATACCTGAAATCACATGCTACCACAAAACAGAATCCAATCATACACTAGAAAGTGCTGAAACCTTTGCCTATATTACTCATCAAAATGCCATCAAGGAAGGTTATCAGATGCTTGGACAAGAACCTATGTTTTTATTCGCCAGAAGTAACGCGCCACATGCTTTTGACGGTGAACACCCGGAGAATGAAATTACGGTTTGCATCCCAGTTGTTCCTACTAATTCATTTGATTCCAACCTACAGACTTTTCCAAGATGTCATGCATTTTCTATGATCTGTTATGGTGAATATTCCATTCTATATGATATGATTTCACAATTCAGAAAAGAAATTGCCATACGCGAACTAAAACCAATAGGACCATCACGAATTATTACCCACGTTGCAACCTATGTTGGTACTCACATTTCACAAGAGGATTTTTGCTATGAACTGATAATTCCAATCAAGTAACTGCCTTGATAACTCGATAATAGAAAGCGGCTTTGATTTAACAAATAGAGATACAACATCCGAATGTATGTATTGTTTTTAATACACTATTTCAAGCTATTATAATTCACTGATAAGAAATCTTCACTATTTTGCCAATTCACCTATTATGGCCCCGCCAATAATAAATAAAGGTGCCCCCGAAGGATCACCTCTTTAGCCAAAATTAAATACTATACTTTTTTTACAGCCAGTCTTTTTAACTCGCTTCTCTGTTGGCTTGCTTTTGATTTCCTGAAATAATCTTTGTTTTTCAGCCGCTATTTCGGAGGCTGACATTTTTTTATATTTTTCAGGAATTTCATATACATCATTTTCCATCATCATAATGCAACTACCTCCTTAAATATTATATCGAAATTCTTCTGAAGTTCATTAATAGCTTTTATTTGAGTTTCATAATCATTATATCCATCCTTAATGTAATCCGCAACAACCAAATTATAGTAATCACTGTTAATAGCCTCGCTTGCAGCATACATAAATATTGACCCATTATGACAAACCACCAATCCAAGAGTATAGTCATTATCATAGGGCAGTTCATCCTCTTCATATTTTTTTGCCTCCTTTAATTCTTCCCTGAATTCATACAGTGGTTCAGCATACTGTATCAGCTTACGGCTCACTGCTCCTCCGTATACTATTACGGTTACAGCTACGATCTCTTCTTTCTTTTCCAGCATTAATCCTTTTCCTAAATATTTTCCGGCTGCTTCTACCAGTTCTATTGTGGGATACTGGTTTAATACATGGATTATTCCATTTTCAATGGCTTCTATAGACATCTTCTTATTCATCACTTCCTCCTGCAATAAAAAAAGCAGCAACCTTTTTCGATTACTGCTTTCGCCTTGCTTATTTATTATGTCTATATTAGCATTATATCACGTTTTTTCTTCCGTTAAATATATCAAAACCTTATAAGAAGTATATATTGAGTATATGTATTTCCTTATCCTATTGCATTTTCATAATCCTGAAGTTCATGATACATACCTTCAATGATTACTCTGTTACCATTTATTCTATAAACAAATAAATATCTATGTGCCTTAAAATGAAGTTTATGAAATCCCATTGCACTAAGTCTCTTATCCTGACATCTTCCAAATGTATCTGCCATCTTCTCAAGTTGTTCAACGGCATAATCAAAATCGTCAATAACTCCATTCACTGCTTGAGGATTTTTCTTCACATTTGCTAGATAATCTAGAATGTTATCATACTGTTCTTCGGCCAATTCAGAAATTTCAACATTAAACTGCATATTTCTCCTTCATCTTCGAAGATACACTACGGGCTGACTTTGTATATCCCAGATCACTCTTTTTCATTGACTGAGTAAGCTCAGCTACTATCTCATCTGCACTCTTCTTTTCATAACTTTCAGTTCTTGATGATAATCTGTCAATAAGCATAACTACCATATTGTAATCATCAATTGAAAGACCTTCGATTTTTGTTGTAAGCTCTGCTATGCTCATACAATCATCTCCTTCCTTATAACTAACTACATATTAGCAAAATTCATAACTAAAATCCACTCAAAAAAATATTATGATGCCGGGGTCAAAAGGTGACCTCTTTAGTACCTTGAAAATGGGTCATACTAAAATGCTAGTTTTGACTCCGACATCATGTCATTGGTAAAAAAACAGCCCCTTTATATTTGCAATCCGCTTCTTGCTTTTTATAATTTTTTGTTTTTATTCAATGGGTTATGGTTGCCTGGGCTATTGTATGTTCTGCCTGCCGCAACCATATATAATTCGTCATCTGACAAAGACTCAAGTTCAGCAAATTTCTTCTCTACAGAATCACACATATTTTTAAGTCTGGTGTTTTCCTCAAACCTTTGATAATCAAATATTTTCTTGAGCTTAGTTTCCATTGGCAATTCCCTTTCAAAAACTAATCACCTAAAGTATTACAGCATAGTCCCGCTCATCAACTGACAATTCCATACCATCTTCCATATCCTTACTCATAGCTTCACAGCTTTTTTCTATTTCCACCATGGAAGTGTAATAAAAAATCCGCCTGCAACCTGTGAAAGAGCATCCTCATCAAGCTCTCCATCCTCGTTAATTTCGAAATCTTCTTCAGCTATAGCAATGTCCATTTCCTTTGCCAGAGAAATAATCTCAGCCTTCTTTTCTGCAGTCATCTCAGGATATTTTTCCTCAATCTTCTTTGCTTTCTCCATCAACTTCTCGTCTGCCTGTACCTTCTCCATAAATGCCTTAATATTTTCCTTCATAATAATCCATTCCTTTCTTTTTTATATAATTTTTTTTACTATTAAAACCACGTCCAAGGCCAAAAACCACCACCTGCAACCATTGAAAGAGCATCATCATCAAGCTCTCCCTCCTCATTTGCAGATGTTACCTCAAACTCATCCCTAATAGCCTTCTTTTCTTCCTCTGTGTAGGATGCCCAAATCACTTCTTTTTCTTCCTGTGTCTTAGCTTCCGACAGTTTTTTCTTTAATTCTTCTAACACTTGTTGTTCCTCCTTATAATAATCTGTTCCCTTTTTCTAAATCATCTTAAAACAATCTTTACTTTCGTCATACCATTTCCAAGAACGAGTCCAAACTGCACCACCTGCAACCTGTGAAAGAGCATCATCATCAAGTTCTCCCTCTTCACCTAATTGGAAATCTTCTTCAGTTATAGTGATGTCTAATTCCTTTGCCAAAGAAATAATCGCAGCCATCTTTTCTGCAGTCATCTCAGGGTATTTTTCATCAATTGACTTTACTTTTTCTATCAGCTTCTCGTCCGCCTCTACCTTCTCCATTATGTTTTAGAAAAGTACGCTGAAAGAAATGGTCACATAACCAAAAGCAGTCA
>JAUNNN010000095.1 GCA_030531435.1 Lachnospiraceae bacterium | reverse complement strand
TGGAGAATTTTGTTCATGACAGAGGACTTACTACATTTGATGAAATGGCAAAATTAAAAGCAGATACCAAGCAGGAATATGATGCCATTGTTACCAAGCGAGAGAAAGTCGGTTCACAAATTGATTATCTTGAAAGTTTACTTGAAGCCTATAAGGAATATGAGCCATATATCAAGAATCATAAAGAGCAATGGGCACTTAAAGGCTTTGCAAGAAAGAAATATGAGAGAAGCCATATTGCAGAGCTTACTTACTATGATGTTTATCGTGAAAAACTTAAGGGTATGATTCGTGAACCGGATAAGAAGATTACACCTAAAGCATGGCAGAAAGAACTTGATGCATTGCTACCTCAGTTAGAGGAAACCAAGAAGCCTTATGCTAAAGCTGTTACAACACTTGCATCCATTGAATTACTTGAATATAACAAGACTGATCTTGAAAGGATGCTCGGCAATGAAAAAAGAGCCAGAGAGAAGCAGGAGCAACAGCAGAACAAGAAACGCAATCGCAATGGTCAAGGGATAGAATAAATCCGAAAGGATTTTGTATAGTTATAAGTTGTTAATTCTTACTATTAAGGCTTTTGTATAGTCGAGTATTTATTGCATCTCGAATTGCTGTGTATTTTTTTTCGGGTATGCGAATTTGAACGCCATTTTCTAAGTCTATTTGAAATCTTTTAATAGATTTTACAAACATTGGATTTATCATATATGAAATATGGCATCTTACAAAATATGATGGCATTTCTTTTTCTAGCTCGCTTAAGGAATTGGCACATTCAAAATCGCTATTAATGGTGTGAATCGTGGCGTAATGATCTGAATTTGATATGTATACAATTTGGGATTCAGATATATAAAATGCGCTATTTCCTTTGCCACGCACTTTTATCTTTTTATCACCATTGGAGCTGGTTATAAATCCTTTAGCGATTGGGAGCGAAGTAAAGTGAACGGGATATATTGTGTCACGAGAATCATAGGGGAGGCTGTTAGATATATTGCATACTCGGATTCTTGGTTCGAGAGTTGTGTTCCCTTTTTTATCAGTTATTTCAGTATCTTGCCATGAAAAGTGAATTCGTTGATTGCATCGTACAATGGTATCATCTGTATAAAATGTATCAACAATGAAAGTTAATAATATTTCACAATGATTTTTAGTTTGAAAAATACATTCAGCTTGGAAGTCAGTAGCTTCAAAAGTCAAATTATTGCTTTCCTTTGAAAAGGTATCAATAAGCTTTTTTTTTAGTTTTTATTTTCTGAACATAACTTGGACCAAGCCATAAAACTTCATCATGCATACAATTTAGAAAGTGTGAAGTATTATTTTTATAGTATTCATCAACAATAAAAATTGTTAATTCAAGAATCTTTGGTATATTCATTGATATTTCTCCCTAAAAATCGATTGATTTCAAAGTAACATATCGTGATGAAAAACACAAGTCATTCTCGTATAAAGCCTAGTTGTTTTCGACATGTTGTTTTCGAAAAAAATTAACTTATTATAAAGTTAATGTTATTGTTA
>JAUNNN010000015.1 GCA_030531435.1 Lachnospiraceae bacterium | reverse complement strand
ATATTATTCTAAAACAGGAGTAAAAACATGGGAAATGAATTAGATATAAATGAAGTATTAAAAACTGTACCACCTGAGATGGTAGAGGATATGAAGGCACAGGCTGAAAAATATGGAATTCCATTTGAAGAATATGTCCAGTCTGTCCTTGGCGCGATAATTATGGATCCAGATCTTAATGCATATTAATTGGTGGGAAGATGATAAGTACTGGTAATGAATGGATTGCATGCGGAACTACTGAGGATGATCCTTATTGTATTCATTCTGTAAAACAATTAACTGAATATATAAATGAAATTGGCTTTTTACCATTGTTCTCAAATGACATTCCAGGTTTTTCAGTTGAAGAGAGAACTGTACCTGACTATTGGTGGACAGACCATGAAAAAGACCCATGGAAGTGGCGTGAAATAATCGCTACAGAAGGGCAGATAATATATGGTAAGTTCTTCGATAAAAAGGCGGGGTTTATTTCAAAAGAATGGTTCCCGTATTTTGCCAATTTTAGACGTGATGGTTATGATTTTGACGCACTGTATGAAGATGGTAAGGCATCAATGCGCCAGAAAAAGATAATGGATTTCTTTGAAGAGGAAGATGCTAGAATAGCATCTTACGAACTTAAACTTAAAGCCGGATTTTCAAAAGGCGGAGAGAAGAACTTTGATGGAACATTAACTGGACTTATGATGCAGACATATTTATGTATGCGTGATTTTACCCAGAAGAAGAACAAAAAGGGTGAGTTTTATGGCTGGCATGTTGCTGTTTATTCAGCGCCAGAAGAGGTGTATGGATATAAACATGTTACAAGTCGTTACAATGAGGCACGATCAGAATCTAAGAAGGCAATCGTTGATCATATAAAGGATATCTATCCAATTGCAACTGATAAGCAGATAGAAAAAATCATACGATGAAAATAATAAAGAGCATATTTCAAAAAAATATATCATATCATTTAAGCATAGTATTGGCGTTATTTATGCTCTTTTTGTATGCGCCATACGAAATGTATATCACAAATTCAAATGAGTTTTGGTTTGGACTTAAAGACTTTCTTCCATTCTTAATTTTATTTTGTATTGTTATTTTTTTGATTGTAGAAATAGTTTTATTTTTTATCCCATCAAAGATCGCAGATGTAATAAGCTTGTTGGCATTTGGACTTGGTTTGTGTACGTATATTCAGGGTAATTTCCTTGGAATAGACATTGGTGTATTAAACGGAAAGTTTACAGATTATGGATTATACAAATCATACTATGTTCGCGATATTATAGTTTGGTTCATTGTGTTAGCGGCTATATTGGCAGCTTATATTTTTATAAAAAAATACTGCTTCAAAGTGACGAATTCTATTTCTGCATTCGTTATTATTATGCTGACTATTACAGGGGTTGTATTAATGCTTAGCTCTGGTAATAAGCATAAAGCAAGTTCATCAGTATGTTCGGATGAAAATCTAGTGACATTTGGTAGTGATGAAAATGTTGTTGTATTTTTGCTTGATATGTTTGATAGCGAGTATATGGACTCAATTATTGAGCATTATCCAGAACTTGTGGAAAAATTAGATGGATTTACATTCTATAGAAATTGTACTGGTGCATATGCAACGACTGATTGTTCATTAGCATATTTAGCGTCAGGAACATATAACAGAAATCAGTATGATTCAGTTTACTCATTTATTGATAGTTTTGATCGACTGTATTATGACGCTCTAATTGAAAATGGATATGCACTTGATATTTATGGTATGTCATCAGTCCCATCAAGACTTAAGTCATCTATTTCAAATCAGAAGGACCTTGATATATCTGTATCAAGTCGTGGCAAATTTTTATTCCACATAATTGAAATGGGCGGTATGAAGTTCTTTCCTAACTATTTCAAAAGATATGTAGATGGATTTGAAGAACAGCTTAATAATGATAAAGTAATTAAATCTGATTATGAAGAATATGAGTCGGATAATGTAGATGCGAATAATAATATTTGCAGTAAAGAGCCAGAAATAAATGGTGATAAGCGCTTTAAATGGATATATGCGTATGGAGCACATTATCCATACAATAACGATGAAAAATGTAACAGAGTCGATGTTAATTATGAGCGACCAGTACAACAGGCTGCAGGGGCACTTAAGATGGTTGAAAATTATCTTGAAAAAATGCAGGAAATGGGTGTTTATGATTCTGCCAATGTTGTGATTATGGCTGATCATGGATATTACTGGGATGATGGAAAGAAAATGTTTACTAAGCCGCTTATGCTTATTAAAAAAGCTGGTGATAAAGGCGAACTCACTATTAATAATGCACCAGTTGATCAGGGTAATTATGCGGCAACTGTAGATTACATGATCACAGGTAATTTAGAAAATGAATTTGGAAGAAGTATAGAAGATTATGCAGAAGATGAAGATCGTCAGGATAGAATGTTCTATTATTATTACTTAAATGAGCATGCGGATAATCCAATGATGTTAAATAGAAGACTTATCGAGTTTACTATAGGCCAGGATGCTAATTCAGAGGATGCATATGAAATGACAGGAGTAGAATATACTGTAAATGGAACGAAAATAAACCATGCAGACTATTGTAAAACCTGTATAGAGAAAAATGATAATCCAATTCATGAAAAGGCGGATAACTATCCAGGCGACTGATAGAAATATTTACATTCAAGATATAAGGAGAGTATGTCTATGAAGCATATATCAGATAAAAATATAATACCTTTTAATAATAATGTTGATTACTGTGTTGGCACTGGACGAATGGGGCTTGCTTTACAAAAGGAATATATGGAGCAGCTTAAATTCGTGCAGGATGGTATAGGATTTTCTCATATAAGAGGGCATGGTCTCTTTTCTGATGATATGGCAATTTATCATGAATATGAGGAAAATGATGAAACAAAGGTTGAGTATAACTTTACGTATTTAGATCTTGTAATGGATAGCTACAAAGAAGTGGGTTTAAAGCCGTTTTTAGAGCTTGGTTTTATGCCAGATAAGCTTTCAAGTGATACTCAGACAATATTTTACTGGAAGGGTAATGTTACCCCACCAAAGGATTATAAAAAATGGTGTAATTTAGTAACAGCTACACTTAAGCATTTAATGGAAAGATATGGAGTAGAAGAGGTTATTACTTGGCCGATTGAAGTTTGGAATGAACCAAATCTTCCAGGTTTTTGGAAGGATGCAAATATGCAGGAATACTTCAAACTTTTTGAAGAAACCTTTAATGCAATTAAGGGATTAGATTCAAGGTTTAAAGTTGGTGGACCTGCAATCTGTGGTGTAGAGGATGAGCTTTGGATTGATGAGTTTATGAAGTTTATTGATGGTAAGAATTTACCAGTTGACTTCATAACAAGACATCACTATACGACTAAAGAGCATACTTTTAAAGGACATTATTCATATGCTGAGCTTGAAGATCCAGAATTTAGATTTAATAATTTAAAGACAACAAGAAAGATTGTTGACAGTTATTCAAAATATGCAGGACTTCCAATCCATATAACTGAATACAATACAAGCTATTCACCAGACTGTGTAATTCATGATACAAACCTTAATGCAGCTTATTTAGCACATCATTTAAGCAGATTAGGAGATGATACTACATCATATTCCTACTGGACTTTTGGGGATATTTTTGAAGAAAAGGGTGTTCCATTTGCTCCATTTCATGGTGGATTTGGTATGGTTGCAAATCACAGCATTCCAAAGCCAACATATTACACATTTGCCTTTTATAAAAAGCTAAAGGGCGAGTGTATATTTAGAGATGACGATTTGATTGTAGTCAAGGCTAATGATGGTACACTTCGAGGCATTGCATGGAACATCTGTGAAAATAAATCAGATGAGAAAACTGTGAAGCTTCCCGTATCAATAGAAAGAGAAGCTGGGGAGTATAGCTTAATACAGAAAATTGTTGACGAGAGTACATGCAACCCATTAAAAATATGGCATGATTTCGGGGAGCCAAGAAGCTTATCAGCTGACCAGATAGATGTATTAAAAACCGCTGCAACACCTCTCATAAAATCAGATATCCTTATATCAAATGGAAATGTAGAGTTTGAGCTAGAAATAAATCCTAATGGCGTTATATATTTTGAACTGATGAAATGTAATAGCACTCCAGATAGAGGATATGAATATAAGTAAAAATAAGGCACATACAAATTGTATGCGCCTTATTTTTTATGCTTGGAATAAATGAAATTATTTCGCAGTTTCTTCCATATCTTTTGAGATATCACTTATTTTTGAAAGTAACTGATTCATATCGCCAAGTGATGTAAGTGAGAGATCACTCTGTGTTAATACAGATTCTGTTGTTGCAGCAACCTGCTGACTCTGTGCAGAAATATTACTGATGCTGTCCATTATAAGAACGTTTGCGTTTATAACGTTATCTACAGCTACATTAACTTGACCAATTCCATTTTCCAAGGAGTCTGTATCATTTTTAATTTCAAATAGCTTTTGCTGTGTATCATTAATTAACTCATGTTGCTTGTTGGCATATTCTGCTGATTTAACCATGCTTTCTGCGGCAAGATTTGCATCTTCAGTGAGCTTAGAAATAATCTGAATGATTTTTTCTGTAGCATTTTTTGTTCCTTCTGAAAGAGCTCTGATTTCGTCAGCAACAACAGCAAAACCTTTGCCAGCTTCACCAGCTCTTGCAGCTTCAATTGATGCGTTTAAAGCAAGAAGGTTAGTCTGGTTTGAAATACCAATGATTGTTTCAGTGATTCGCTGTACATCCTGAATACTTTCATTTAGCTGTTTTGTTGTTTCATTTGTTTCTAGATTAATTTGTGCAACAAGATCAGACTGTTCCTTAAGTATTTCTATAAGATTTACACCTTCCTGGACATTTGCGCTCATTTTATCAAGAGTACCATTGATACTTCTTGTTTCAGCACCAACTTCCTCCATGCTTTTTTGAATATCAGATGTTTGACTTGTTTGCGTTTCAATTGCCTCAGCAGTTGATTTACTTGCCTGCGCAATTTCAGATACACAGTCATGGCTTGTATTCATTTGCTCGTTAAGATTTACAGATACTTCCTTCGCATCTTCAAACTGCTGATTAAGTTCTTTTGCAAGACTTACTATACTTTTTGAAACTTCAAGTTGAGCATCTGCCTGTTCTTTAACTGCATCTACATTTTCTTGTGAGTGCTTAATATTAATGGATGTAATTTTGGCAATAAGAATGCATGAGATAAGAACAAATGAAACCTCGATTACAAGGTCTGCAACATCTAATGAGCCCCCGCGTATTAATATTGAATGACTTATTATTAAAACTACAAATGCTAATGAACCACCTGCATATACAAGCTTTGTGTCAGTGAATATCATAACAAATATTGCTATTGGATAAATAATGGCATACATTGCTGGATTTGGAGCAGAAAACATGGAAACAAGGAATAAAATAATAAGCGAACTACATGCAAAATGCTTATATATTTCTTTTTCCTTATAGATGTTGTATGTAATTACATTAAATATAATTACAAGTATAGAAACAATTAGACGGATGGTTAAAGAACTTGTAACATTGTTAAAATATCCAAGCGCAGTAATAATTAGTATACATATACTAATTGCAACTGATCCAAACATTCCAATTCTGTTTTTATCTGCCTGCTGGCGTTCAAGTAGATTCATAGTTTGATACTCCTTATATTTTACATGGCTCAATAGAAAGTAATCTATAAGCTTAACCTATATGGATAGTATACAACATGAATGTCACAAGAACAACAGAATGTAACAACCGCAACCTTCTTTTTAATATAAACAAATTATTTATTGTTAATAAGTTATTGTAACAATTGATATTATTCTGTCCATATAGTATGATTATCTAGGTTTATTAGGTTATTTAGGGTTTTAGCAGTGGGTAAACTTTATTTTAAATATGGTGCAATTGGAAGCTCCAAAACAGCATCATTATTAATGACAAAATATAATTATGAACAGAAGGGTTTTAAGGTATTACTTATTAAACCCGCTATGGATACAAGAGATGGTGAAAATGTTGTCAGATCAGGTGTAGGTCTAGCTAGTGCTGAGGCTGTTCCAGTATCTGAAACAGACAATATGGTAGATGTATATCTTAGATATAAATCACATGTCATACTTGTTGATGAAGCGCAGTTCTTAAAAGAAGAACAGGTTAATCAGCTTCATGAAGTAGTAGATATGTATGAGATACCTGTTATTTGTTATGGCCTTATGACAGATTTCACTTCTCATCTTTATGAAGGAAGTAAGAGACTTGTTGAAATTGCAGAGTCTTTAGATGAAATAAAAACTGTGTGTACATGTGGCCGTAAGGCAACAGTTAATGCCAGAATTAATGCATCAAGAAGACTTGTAAAAACTGGCGAACAGGTTGAAATGAGTGGAGGAGACAGATACATCTCTCTTTGCTATAAATGTTGGTCGATGCTTAAGTAGTTTTATTGAATTTTTTATAGTTGTTTTGTATAGTATCTAAAGAGAATAAGCTCGAAAGTAGGTAGAGTATGGTTAATGTTGCACTTGATGCAATGGGTGGCGATAATGCACCGGGAGAAATAATCAAAGGAGCTGTTGATGCCCTTAATAAATCTTCAGAAATTAAGGTTTATTTATGTGGTAATGAAGAGGCAATGAAAGAATGCCTTGAGACAGCTGGATCATATCCACATGATAGACTTGAACTTATCCCATGTACAGAAATGATTGAGATGAGCGAACCACCCGTTAATGCCATTAGAAAAAAGAAGGATTCTTCAATTGTAAGGGGTATGCAGCTTGTTAAAGATGGTACATGTGATGCATTTTTATCAGCAGGAAATTCAGGCGCGATTTTAGTAGGCGGTCAGACAATAGTTGGTCGTATTAAAGGTGTTGAAAGAGCCCCATTAGCTCCACTTATTCCTACAGCAAAGGGAGCATCATTACTTATCGATTGCGGAGCAAATGTAGATGCAAGACCTACACAGCTTCTTCAGTTTGCAAAGATGGGCAGCATCTATATGGAGAATGTTGTTGGCGTAAAGAATCCTAAAGTTGGAATTGTAAATATAGGAGCAGAAGAAGAAAAGGGAAATATGCTTGTTAAAGAAACATTTCCACTTCTTAAAAACTGTCCTGATATAAATTTTGTTGGAAGTGTTGAAGCAAGAGACATACCAAATGGTGATGTTGATGTAATTGTATGCGAAGCCTTTGTTGGAAATGTTATCCTTAAGTTCTACGAAGGAACAGGAAAGATGCTTCTTTCAGCAATAAAAGAAACAATGATGGCTAGTTTCACTACGAAAATTGGAGCGCTTCTTATTAAAGGAAAACTTAAAGAAACTCTTAAAAGATTTGATGCATCAGAGTATGGTGGAGCACCATTACTTGGCCTTAATGGACTTGTTGTAAAGACTCATGGTAGCTCAAAGGCAAAAGAAGTTACTACAACACTTCTTCAGTGTGTATCATTTAAAGAAGCTAATATTAATCAGAAGATTAGTAGTAAAATAAATATATAATTTTGAAAGGTGTGTATTAGTTATGGAATTCGAAAAGCTTAAAAAAATCATTTCAGAAGTTTTAAATGTTGATGAAAATGAAGTGACACTTGAGACAAAGTTTGTTGATGATCTTGGAGCTGATTCATTAGATGTATTCCAGATTATTATGGGTATTGAAGAAGAATTTGATGTTGAAATCGCAACAGAAGATGCTGAGAGCATTGTAACAGTTGCAGATGCAATTGATAAGATTAAGAAAGCAATAAGCTAAATATTGTTTTAGATAGGATGCATGAAGAAGAATGTGCCTTGCACATTCTTCTTTAGGGTGTTGAGGAAAATATATGAATATTCTTTCGGGATATAAGGAACTGGAAGAAAAGCTTGGGTATTGTTTTAAGGATAAGGACCTTGTAAATGTTGCGCTGGCACATAGTTCCTATATAAATGAAACAAAAGCAAAAAAGAGTCAATGCTATGAAAGAATAGAATTTCTCGGTGATGCAGTACTGGAGCTTTCTGTAAGTGAGTTCTTATTTCAAAGTTTTTCAGAAATGCCAGAAGGTGATATGACAAAGCTTAGAGCATCACTAGTATGTGAACCTACACTTTCCTATATTGCAAGAACAGAGCTTGATTTGGGAAAGTATATTCTTCTTGGAAAGGGCGAGGAGAATACAGGCGGAAGAAACAGAGATTCAATTATTTCTGATGTATTTGAAGCAATAATTGGAGCGGTGTATCTTGATGGCGGTTTTGAAATTGCTAAGGATATAATAAAGCGATTTGTTTTAACAGATATGAACAACAAAATTGAATTCGTAGATTCAAAGACAAATCTGCAGGAATATGCTCAGGATAAGGGCCTAAGCGTAAGATATGAGCTAATTAGCGAAAACGGACCAGCTCACGACAGAGAATATGTTGTCTCTGTATATGTAGGGGATGAATTTTTAGGGGAAGGAAAAGGAAGAACAAAAAAAAGCGCTGAACAGCATGCTGCGTATGCGGCGCTGGTTAAGGCTAAAGAATCATCTCTTAAGGAGAAATAAATGTATTTAAAAAGTATCGAGGTACATGGTTTTAAATCATTTGCCAATAAGATAGTATTTAATTTTCATAATGGAATTACTGGTATTGTTGGACCTAATGGTTCTGGTAAGAGTAATGTTGCCGATGCTGTAAGATGGGTTCTTGGTGAACAGCGAATCAAACAGCTTCGTGGATCAAGTATGCAGGATGTTATTTTCTCAGGTACAGAAATGAGAAAACCTATGGGATATGCATACGTTTCAATTACTCTTGATAACTCAGATCATGCCCTTCCTATTGATTTTGAAGAGGTTACAGTTTCAAGACGAGTATATAGATCTGGTGAAAGTGAATATTTAATCAATGGTGCACCATGTCGATTAAAAGACATCAATGAAATGTTCTATGATACAGGTATCGGTAAAGAAGGATACTCAATCATTGGACAGGGCCAGATTGATAAAATACTTAGCGGAAAGCCAGAAGAAAGACGTGAATTATTTGACGAGGCTGCAGGTATCGTTAAATTTAAGAGACGTAAGGATACTGCTGTTAAGAAACTTGAAAATGAGCGAGCTAACCTTGTAAGAGTTAATGATATTCTTACTGAGCTTGAGAAACAGGTTGAACCTCTTGAAAAGCAGTCAGAAGTGGCAAAGGATTACCTTAAGAAAAAGGAAGACCTTAAAAATTTAGATGTAAATCTTTTCTTATTAGAATCAAAAAGAGTTGAAAGCGATCTTACTGAACTTGCATCAAAACTTGAAGTTGCAACAAACGATTTTGAAGAAACAAAGAGTAAGTTCGAGAGCATAAAGGTTGAATATGCTGATATTGAAGCAAAGATAGAAGAACTTGATGCATCAATTGAAGAAAAGAGAAAGAACCTTTCTGAGAACAGCGTATTAAGAGAAAAACTCGAAGGTGAAATCAAAGTATTAGAAGAGAAAATTAATTCATCTAAGAATAATGCAGGTCATTATGAGGACAGAGAAAATGCTCTTAATGCATCTTTAGAAAAACTTAATTCAGAAGCAGTTGCTTTAAATAAAGAAAAAGAAGAGATAGATGCCAAAATAGCTGAGCTTTCTACTAATAGAGATGGCGCAAAGGCATTACTTGCTGAAATACAGACAAAAATTGAAGAATTATCAACAGGCATTGAAACTGGTAAAAACGATATTATTAATAATATCAATGAGAGAACTTCAATTAAAACAAAACTGGGTCAGTTTGACACCCTTATGTCTCAGCTTAATATTAGAAAAGCTGAAATTCAGTCAAAGCTTTTAAAAGCAAAATCTGAAGAAGCTGAACAGGATAAATTATTAAGTGAACTTACAAAAGAACTTAATGATATTAGTACTGAGATATTAGAATCTGATAAAAAACAGGAACACTTATCAGAGCAACTTTATATTTTAAGAAGAGAGCTTGAAGAAAAAGACGGTACATTAATTGATGCGAGAAATCGTCTTAATAAAGAACAGTCTAAGCTTGAAGCACTGAAAAATATTACAGAAAGATATGATGGATATGGCGGCTCTGTAAAGAGCGTTATGGAAAAGAAAGACACTGATGGCGGACTTATTGGTGTTGTTGCAGATATTATTTCTGTAGATAAAAAATATGAAACAGCCATCGAAACAGCTCTTGGTGGTAATATTCAGAATATCGTTACAAAAGACGAGCATGTTGCAAAGAAGATGATTGCTTATCTTAAAGAGAATAAGCTTGGCCGTGCAACATTCCTTCCTCTTACAACTGTTGTTCCAAGAGGCGAGTACAAGTATTCTGATATCAGAAATGAAAAGGGCTTCATAGGAATCGCATCTGAAATAGTAAAGGCAGATAAGCAGTATGATGACGTTGTTTCACAGCTTCTTGGAGAAATAGCAATTGTTGATCATGTTGATAATGCTCTTTCAATGACAAAGAAGCATGGCTACAAATTACGTCTTGTAACTCTTGAAGGTGAATACCTAGCTCCTGGTGGATCACTTGCAGGTGGTTCATTTAGAAATAACAGTAATCTTCTTGGTAGACGTCGAGAAATCGAGGAGTTAGAAGAGGCCGTTAAGAAGGCTGAGCAGACAATAAAAGACTGCGAAAAAGATATTGAAACAACAAAAGAAAATAGAAATAAAGTTCGTGATGAAATTGAAGAGTTAAAGGCATATCAGCAGGAACTTTATATTAAACAGAATACAGCTCAGTTAAATGTAGACTCTGCAAATACAAAGATTGAGGAAATGAAAGAAGGCTACAGATCATTAGAAACTGAAACTACAGATATTGAGTCTCAGGTAAATGATCTTAAGTCAGATAAAGATAAAACAAATAATGATCTTTCTTCATCTGAAATTAAAGAAAAAGAGCTTGAAGAAATGATTTCAAGATACGGTAAGGAACTTGAAACATTAAGAGACGAAGAGTCTAAACAGGTACTAAAGACATCTGAATTTGATCTTGAATTTGCTAACATCAACCAGAAGCAGGAATTCTCAAATCAGAATCTTTCAAGAGTACAGGAAGAAATTAAGAGAATTACAGAAGAGAAACAGTCATTTGCTGATAAGAAGTCACTTGAGCAGGAAGATATTCTTGCAAAGGAAGCAGATATTAAAGCAATTAGAGAGACAATAGAAGCTTCTGTATCATCAAAAACAGAAGATGAAGAAGCATTAAATAAAGCAATTGCTGAAAAAGAAGAGTTTACTGTTAAGCAGAAATCATTCTTTGATACAAGAGAAGAACTTTCTAAGAAATCAAGTGATCTTGATAAAGAAGTATTCAGACTTAATGCTCAGAAGGAAAAACTTGAAGATTCACAGCAAAGTCTTGTTTCTTACATGTTTAATGAATATGAGATTACATTATCTCAGGCAGCTTCCCTTAGAGATGAAAGTCTTACAGATGTATCTGCAATCAAAAAAGGTATTTACGCATTAAAGGATGCTATTAAGCGTCTTGGTGATGTTAATGTAAATGCAATTGAGGATTATAAGGTATTAATGGAACGTTATACATTCTTAAAGAATCAGCATGACGATCTTATTAAGGCTGAAGAAACTCTTATTGGAATTATTGATGAACTTGATACTTCAATGCGTAAGCAGTTTACAGAGAAGTTCATTGAAATAGAAAAAGAATACGACAAAGTATTTAAGGAAATGTTCGGCGGTGGTAAAGGAACGCTTGAGCTTGAAGATGATGTTGATGTTTTAGAAGCAGGTATCAAGATTATCGCTCAGCCACCTGGAAAGAAACTCCAGAACATGATGCAGCTATCTGGTGGTGAAAAGGCACTTACAGCAATTGCACTTTTATTTGCAATTCAGAATCTGAAACCATCACCATTCTGTCTCCTTGACGAGATTGAGGCTGCTCTTGATGAATCAAACGTAGGCAGATTTGCAGGATATCTTCATAAGCTTACAAAGCATACTCAGTTTATTGTTATTACACATAGACGTGGAACAATGGAAGAGGCTGACAGACTATACGGTATTACAATGCAGGAAAAAGGTGTATCAGCCCTTGTATCTGTAAATCTTGTAGATAAAGAATTAGAGGATTAATAATGGAAGAAAAGATGGGATTCTTTGCAAGGCTTAAATCAGGTCTTACAAAGACGAGAGATAATCTCTCATATAATCTTGATTCTGTCTTTCATGGATTCGCATCTATAGATGATGATTTCTATGAAGAAATTGAAGAGATTCTTATTACTTCTGATATTGGAGTAGAAACAACAGAAAATATAATTGAAAAGCTTAAAGATGATGTTACAAAACAGCATGTGTTTAAGCCAGAAGATTGTAGGGAATTACTTATTAACTCTATTTCAGAGCAGATGGATACTGCTGAAAATGACTATGAGTTTGAAAATAAAAAATCAGTAGTGTTGATTATTGGAGTTAATGGAGTAGGTAAAACTACAAGCATAGGAAAGCTTGCAGCCCAGTATAAAAATCAGGGTAAAAAGGTGATTCTTGGAGCGGCAGATACATTTAGAGCCGCTGCTGTAGAACAGTTAGCAGAATGGGCAAACAGAGCCGGAGTAGATATTATTAAAGGAAACGAAGGTCAGGATCCAGCTTCAGTTGTATATGATGCTGTTAATGCAGCAAAATCAAGAAATGCAGATATTTTGTTAATTGATACAGCAGGAAGACTTCACAATAAGAAAAATCTTATGGAAGAACTTAAAAAGATTGACAGGATTATTGAACGTGAATATCCTGATGCGTATCGTGAGAATCTAATTGTCCTTGATGGAACTACAGGACAGAATGCGCTTATGCAGGCAAAGGAATTTAACGAAGCCGCTAAGATTGATGGTATTATTTTGACAAAGCTTGATGGAACAGCAAAAGGCGGTATAGCAATAGCAATTCAGTCAGAACTTTCTGTTCCAGTAAAATATATTGGTGTTGGTGAAGGAATAGACGACCTTCAGAAATTTGATTCAGAAGATTTTGTGAAAGCAATGTTTGAGGTGTAATAAAAATGTTAACATTAGACAGATTTGAAGAAGCAGCAGAAATAGTTAAGAGAGTAACTCTTGAAACAAAACTTGTATATTCAAAGTTTTTATCAGAGCAGACAGGCGCTAAAGTATATTTAAAGCCTGAGAACATGCAGCTTACAGGAGCATATAAATTAAGAGGTGCTTACTATAAGATGAGCACACTTACAGACGAAGAGAGAAGCAAGGGTATTATTACAGCTTCAGCTGGTAACCATGCTCAGGGTGTTGCATATGCTGCAAAGGAATATGGTACAAAGGCTGTTATTGTTATGCCAACAACAACACCTCTTATTAAGGTAAATAGAACAAAGAGCTATGGCGCAGAAGTTGTTCTTTATGGTGATGTTTATGATGAAGCATGCGCTAAGGCATTAGAGCTTGCTGAGGAGAATGGTTACACATTCATTCACCCATTTGATGATCTTGCAGTAGCAACTGGTCAGGGAACAATTGCAATGGAAATCTTCAAAGAGCTTCCATTAGTAGATTACATTCTTGTACCAATTGGTGGTGGCGGTCTTGCTTGCGGTGTTTCAACACTTGCTAAGCTTATGAACTCAAAGATTAAAGTAATCGGTGTTGAACCAGAAGGTGCTGCATGTATGAAAGCTTCTATTGAAGCTGGAAAGGTTCTGACACTTGATGGGGTTAATACTATTGCAGATGGTACAGCTGTTAAAACTCCTGGATCAAACATTTTCCCATATGTTAAAGAAAACCTTGATCAGATAATTACTGTTCCAGATGAAGACTTAATTGTTTCATTCCTTGATATGGTTGAGAACCATAAGATGATCGTTGAGAACTCAGGGTTACTTACTGTTGCAGCCTTAAAACAGCTTGATTTAAAGGATAAAAAGGTAGTTTCAATTCTTTCAGGTGGAAATATGGATGTCATTACTATGTCATCTGTAGTTCAGCAGGGTCTCATTATGAGAGACAGAATCTTTACAGTATCTGTACTCCTTCCTGATAAGCCAGGTATGCTTAGTAAAGTATCTGATGTAATTGCTAAGAAGAATGGTAACGTTATTAAGCTTGAGCATAACCAGTTTGTTTCTACAAACAGAAATGCAGCAGTTGAGCTTAGAATTACTCTTGAAGCATTTGGTACTGAGCATAAGAACGATATTATTGACGCACTTGCAAAAGATGGCTACAAGCCAAAGGTAGTTAGAACAAATATTTAATTGATATAAAAGTTTAAGGACACGCACAGAATAATTGTTGCGTGTTCTTTTATACCTATTTTGTATGTAAAGTATCTTTACTTGACACCGATAAAACCCTAGTGTATAATCCATATTTGTTATGGAAAAAATAATCGAGCGAAATCTGTTATTTGATTTTTATGGTGATTTGTTAACTGATAGACAACGAAGCATATATCAGGATGCGGTATATGAGGATTTAAGTCTTTCAGAACTAGCAGAAAGCTATGGGATTTCCAGACAGGGTGTTCATGATCAGATAAAGAGATGCAATAAAACTTTAGAAGAATATGAACAGAAGCTTCATTTAGTGGAGCGTTTTCAAAAGATTAAAGAGTACTCGGAAGCACTGTTAGTAGAGATTAAGGAATCGGAAGATGAAAAGCTCTACAGTGTTACGAAAGATTATATAGAAAAGATTAAAGAACAGTTATAAATGGCATTTGAAGGCTTAACAGATAAATTACAAAATGTGTTTAAAGGCTTAAGAAGTAAAGGCCGACTTACTGAAGAGGATGTAAAGATTGCTCTTAAAGAAGTCAAGATGGCATTACTTTCTGCGGATGTTAACTTTAAAGTAGTTAAGCAGTTTGTTAAAACAGTTGAAGAGAGAGCTATTGGCCAGGACGTTATGAATGGCCTTAACCCAGGCCAGATGGTAATAAAAATCGTTAATGAAGAAATGACTTCATTAATGGGCTCAGAAACAACTGAAATCAAGCTTGAACCAGGACAGGCTACAACAGTTATTATGATGTGTGGTCTTCAGGGTGCAGGTAAAACTACTACAACAGCTAAGATAGCTGGAAAGCTTAAATTAAAAGGTAAAAAGTGCCTTCTTGTTGCTTGTGATGTTTACAGACCAGCGGCAGTTAAACAGTTACAGGTAAATGGAGAAAAGCAGGAAGTTGATGTTTTCGCCATTGAAGGTAGTAAAGATCCAGTTGATATAGCAAAGAAGTCACTTGAGCATGCAGCTAAAGGCGGCTACAATGTGGTTATTTTAGATACTGCAGGTCGCTTACAGATAGATGATGATATGATGAATGAGCTTATTGCTATTAAAGAAGCAGTTTCAGTTCATCAGACAATTCTCGTCGTTGATGCAATGACAGGTCAGGAAGCAGTTAATGTTGCAAAGACATTTGATGAGAAAATCACTATTGATGGTGTTGTATTATCAAAACTTGATGGCGATGCAAGAGGTGGTGCTGCGTTATCTGTAAAAGCAGTTACAGGAAAGCCTATTCTATATGTTGGTATGGGCGAAAAGCTTTCAGATCTTGAACAGTTTTATCCTGACAGAATGGCTTCAAGAATCCTCGGAATGGGAGATGTGCTTACTCTTATTGAAAAGGCATCTCAGGAAATAGATGAGGACAAAGAAAAGAAGATGGCTGAAAAGCTCAAAAAGGGAAAGTTCGATTTCGAAGATTACCTTGAGAGCATGAATCAGATGAAAAATATGGGCGGCCTTTCAAGCGTGCTTAGTATGATGCCAGGACTTCCAATGGGAGGAATGAAGGCAAGCGATATTGAAGCAGCAGTAGATGATAAGAAGCTTGCAAGAACAGAGGCAATCATTCTATCAATGACAAAGAAAGAACGTCAGAATCCAGACATACTAAATCCTAAGAGAAAACATAGGATTGCTAAGGGAGCTGGAGTGGATATATCAGAAGTTAACAGACTTGTTAAACAGTTTGAACAGTCAAAGAAAATGATGAAACAGTTGCCAGGTATGTTAGGTGGCGGCAAACGAGGAAAGTTTAGACTTCCCTTCTAAATTTGTGTAGCATGCACTCTATTATTTGCTTTGCAAATGGCGTGTTAAAAATAATATATTATATATTTTTGGAGGAAAAGAAACATGGTAAAAATTAGACTTCGCAGAATGGGACAGAAGAAGGCTCCTTTCTACAGAATTATTGTAGCTGATTCAAGATCACCTAGAGATGGTAAGTGTATCGATGAGATCGGAACATACGATCCTAACACAGAGCCAAATTCAGTAAGCATTGATGCTGAAGCTGCTAAGAAGTGGCTTGCTGCAGGTGCTCAGCCAACAGAAATCGTTGGAAAACTCTTCAAGGCTGCAGGTATTGAGAAATAATAACTACGGAGGTTAGGATGAAAGAGCTAGTAGAAGTTATAGCAAAATCTCTTGTAGAAAATCCTGATAAAGTAGTAGTTACTCAGACAGAAAACGACAAGGAAATCGTCGTAGAGTTAAAGGTTGCTCAGCCTGATATGGGCAAAGTAATCGGAAAACAGGGCAGAATTGCAAAAGCAATCAGATCCGTTGTGAAGGCAGCATCCGCAAAAGAATCTAGAAAGGTTGTTGTGGATATAGTCCAGGAATAAAGAGATTGGGGATGCTTCTTATTGAAGCATCCCTTTATATTTCACATGAATCCGTAAAGGATTTTTGGAGGCATATGGAAAATATATTACAAGTTGGTGTTATTAGTTCTGTTCATGGAGTACATGGTGAAGTTAAGGTATTTCCGACAACATCAGATCCAAACAGATATAAAAAACTTAAAGAAGTTATTCTTGATACAAAAAAAGAACAGATTACTCTTAAAGTATCAGGAGTAAAATTTTTTAAACAGTTTGTTATTGTTAAATTTGAGGGTTATGACAATCCAAATGATATTGAGAAATATAAGGGATGCTCTCTATATGTAACCAGAGAGAATGCAGTAAAGCTCGCAAAAGACGAGTATTTTATTGCAGACCTTATTGATATAGATGTATATGATGAAAATGGTCATATAGGGGTTATTACAGACGTTATTGAGACTGGTTCCAATGATGTATATGTTGTAAAGGAAGATGATGGAAACGAGCTGCTTCTTCCTGCAATTAAGCAGTGTATCCTTGATGTAAATATTGAAGAAGGTAAAATGACAGTCCATGTAATGGATGGTCTTAGAGATTAGTTTTGAACATACATGTAATGACATTGTTCCCTGAAATGTTTGAGTCATTAAAATTAAGCATTTTAGGTAGGGCAATAAAAAATAACATTATATCGATAGATGCTGTGAATATAAGAGATTACGCCTTTAATAAGCATAATAAGGTGGATGATTATACTTATGGTGGTGGAGCTGGTATGCTTATGCAGGCAGAACCTGTATATCAGTGCCATAAGGCGATATCTGAAAAGATAGGTACAGATAAAAAAATAAGAACAGTATATTTAACCCCTCAGGGACAGGTGTTAAATCAGACCCTTGCCATGGAGCTTGCAAAAGAGGATGAACTAATTCTTCTTTGCGGGCATTATGAAGGCATAGATGAGAGAGTACTTGAGGAGACGGTTACTGATTATATATCAATTGGAGACTATGTTTTAACAGGTGGCGAGCTTCCTGCAATGGTACTTATAGATACTGTATCAAGATTTGTTGAAGGCGTTCTTAATAATGATGAATCAGCAATGACAGAAAGTTTTTCTAATGGTTTACTTGAATACCCACAATATTCAAGACCTGAAGTGTGGCATGACAAGGCAGTGCCTGAAATACTTATGAGTGGCCATCATGAGAATGTTGAAAAGTGGCGCTTCGAACAGTCGCTTGAAAGAACAAAAGAACGACGACCAGATTTATATGATGAGTTTACAAAGACTCATACAAAAGATAAAAAAGGAAGATGGATTTTATAGGATTTTCAAATATAAACTTGCATCTTTTGATAAATTATGGTAAACTACTACACGTTGTACTGAAAAAGACAGTCCTCTGGCATACGTGTTAAGAATGTCCATAAAACGGTGCGTAGTAAATAAAATTGTGACGCATACATGGTATGCAGGTTTGGAGGTAATTATGAACCAGGAGATCATTAAAGAGATCGAAAAAGAGCAGCTTAAGGATTCAGTTCCTGAGTTCGCTGTAGGTGATACTGTAAAGGTACACGCAAAGATCAAGGAAGGAAACCGTGAAAGAGTACAGGTTTTCGAAGGAACAGTTATTAAGAAACAGGGCGGAAGCAACCGTGAGACATTTACAGTAAGAAAGAGCTCAAACGGTGTTGGCGTTGAAAAGACATGGCCACTTCACTCACCACATGTTGAGAAGATCGAAGTAGTAAGAAAGGGTAAAGTAAGACGTGCTAAGCTTTACTACTTAAGAGACAGAGTTGGTAAGAAGGCTAAGGTTAAAGAGTTAGTTAGATAGTTTTAGCTATGTGAAGAAAGAGTTTCGGTTTCGAAACTCTTTTTTTTTACTTTAATTTAATATATACTTTTATATATGAAAAAGAAGAAAAGAGATGGGTTAACATTCCATCAGAAACAAAAGAAAAAATTCAATATACAGCTGTTTTATGAAATATTGTCGTGGGTAGCTATAGTATTCGCGGCAGTTTTTTTGGCATACGTTGGAATAGCCTTTTTTGGTATTAAAACAAGCATGGTTGGCTCTTCAATGGAACCTATTCTATGTAATAGCCAGGAGGTGCTTATAAACAGAGTTTCATATAGTATGTCAGCACCTAAGCGTTTTGATGTAATTGTATTTAAACCAAACGGAAATAAAAACTCACATTTTTATATTAAACGTGTAATTGGCCTCCCTGGAGAAACAATACAGATATCAGGGGGAAAGGTTTATATAAATGGCGAGGTACTAAAAAATGATGTGGCAGATGATACAAGAGAGGGTGGAGTTGCTACAAATGAAATAGTACTGGCAAATGATGAGTACTTTGTATTAGGTGATAACCGTTCCAATAGTGAAGATTCAAGATCTGCAAATGTTGGTAATGTAAAGGTTACTATGATAGAGGGAAAAGCATGGATGAGATTGAAGTGCGGCTCCTATGATAAGAGAAGGATTGAATAGGAAATATATATGAATTTACAGTGGTATCCAGGTCATATGACCAAAGCGAAACGAATGATGCAGGAAAATATCAAGCTTATTGATATAGTAATTGAACTTTTAGATGCAAGAATTCCTGCAAGCTCTAAAAATCCTGATATAGATGAATTGGCAAAGGGCAAGCAGAGACTTGTTATATTAAATAAAGCTGACCTTGCTTCAGAAGAAATAAATAATAAATGGATTGAGTATTATAAGGAAAAGGGCATCCGCTGCGTCAAGCTTGATTCAAGAAATAGAGGCGGTGTAAAGAGTATTACAAATGTCATTTTGGAATGCTGTAAAGAGAAAATAGAAAGAGATAAGAAAAGAGGCATTGTAAATCGTCCAATAAGGGCTATGGTGGCAGGTATACCAAACGTAGGTAAATCCACCTTTATAAATGCCTTAACTGGTCGTGCATCAGCTAAAACGGGCAATAAACCAGGTGTAACAAAGGGTAAGCAGTGGATTAGATTAAATAATAATATTGAATTATTAGATACTCCAGGAATATTGTGGCCTAAGTTTGAGGATGAGCTCACAGGGGAACACATAGCATATATTGGCTCTATGAATGATGAAATACTTCAGTCATCAGAGGTAGCATATGCGATGTTAAATACATTAAAAGAAGTTAAGCCAGGGGTGATTGCAGAAAGATATTCTGTTGATGAAACTCTTGATACGTTAAAGGTTCTTGAGGCTATTGCAAATGAAAGAAAGTGTCTTAAAAAGGGAGGCGAAGCTGACCTTGATAGGACATCTGATATAATTATTGATGATTTTAGATCAGGAAGATTAGGAAGAATATCTATAGAAGCCCCATAATTAGTTAGATATATAAATATAATAAGCAGGACATAGATTTGGCAAAGAGAAAGAAACGTAAAAAAATAAATTCAGGTATGACATCTGTTCTCAAAATGGGAATATTTCTACTGATAGTACTTACGATAACATATGTAATTGTTACTTATGTTGGAAGAAAAACAGTAGTTCGTGGCGTATCTATGCAGGAAACATTATATGACGGAGATAATATAATTATGGATAAACTGTCATATACGATAGGCGAGCCAAAGCGATTTGATGTTATTTGCTTTAAGAGCTATTCAGAGAAGGAGCTTCTTATCAAGAGAATAATTGGTCTCCCTGGAGAGAGTGTTAGAATTCTTGCAGGGAAGATATATATTGATGGTAAAGAGATAAAAGATGTATGTAAGGATAGAGTAGAGAATCCAGGCCTTGCTGCTGGAGAAATAGTTTTAGCGGATGATGAATACTTTGTTCTTGGAGATAATAGGGTAGAAAGTATAGATAGCAGATATTCAGAAGTGGGAAATATAAAGAAAAGCGAAATACTGGGTAAAGCATCGGCTGTTATTTATCCCTTTGATAGAATTAGAAAGATTAAATAAAATGACAGAGAAACAAAAAGCAAAGCTTGAAGCTGAAATTAAAAGAACATATGAAATGTTTTCTTATGAAAGAGAATATGCTGATTATGAATATATATGTGGCATAGATGAAGTTGGTAGAGGCCCATTAGCTGGACCAGTTGTTACATGTGCCGTAATATTACCAAAGGATTGCGACATTCTATATCTTAATGATTCAAAAAAAGTATCTGAAAAGAAACGCGAGTTATTGTATGATGAAATAATGGAAAAAGCTGTAGCTGTCTCAATAGGGGAAGCTTCATGGGAGAGAATAGACGAGATAAATATTTTACAAGCAACTTATGAAGCGATGAGAACGGCAGTTAATAATTTATCTGTAAAGCCCGATATATTATTAAATGATGCAGTGACAATTCCTTTAGTTGATATTAAGCAGGTGCCAATAATAAAAGGTGATGCAAAATCAGCGAGTATTGCAGCGGCAAGTATTGTTGCAAAGGTCACAAGAGATCGTATGATGGTAGAATTTGACGATAAATACCCTGGATACGGTTTTGCAAAGCATAAAGGATATGGTACTGCTCAGCATATTCAGGCTTTAAAAGAACTTGGACCGTGTGAAATACACAGAAGGTCATTTATAAAGAATTTTATTTAATATATGGCAATTAATTCAATTCAGACAAATAATTCCATAGCGCAGACATCTGTTAATACAAACCAGAGCCAAAACGCAGGCACTGTTATTAAAGGCGGTCAGGAATCTGCTATTACAGTAAATGTAAAAGATTTAGGCCTAACAACAGGGCAGACATTCTCTGGTCAGGTTGTTGAAGTTAATGGAAATGATATAAAGCTTCTACTTGGAAATAATCAGATGATTAATGCCAAGCTAGAGGGTAATCTTAATGCAATTCTTGGTCAGACAATTTCATTTGAGGTTAGCTCTACAGAAGGTGGTCATACAGCCCTTCGTCCGTTATATACTAATCTTACAAATTCTCTGGCAGTTTCAAGTGCGCTTCAGTCTGCTGGTCTTCCAGAAACAGTGCAATATGTGAATATGGTATCCACAATGATGGATGAGAGTATGTCTGTTAATAAAAATGCCTTGTGGGATATGTCAAAGCAGATAAATCAAAATCCTTTTGCAGATCCAGCTACTATAGTTCAGATGACTAAAATTGGCCTTCCAATAGATGAGTTAACAATTAATCAGTTTGAAAACTATAAAGGCTTTGAACATCAGATAAAGAATGATGTAATTAATCTTGCGAATGGGCTTGTGGATGAAATGGAGGCTGTTCTTAAAGAATCAAATCCCGATATATATAATGAAATAACACCTGATGTAAAATCCCAGCCTTTATCGACGGTTAATAATATTCTTAATTCATTTATAAATGCTGTAACTGGAAATGGTGCTAATCAGTCTGCTGCAGTAGATTCAAATATTCAAAATCCAGAACAGCCAGTTAGTGGAGAAAATGTTGCAGACGAATCTATTATAAATAATGAAACAGGCGATATTAATAATCCAGCAACCCCGACATTTAATTTGAATGGATTAAATATTGCAAGCCAGATAATAGATCTTGTTGATACTTCATCAGAAGTGCTTTCAGAACCAGTTAATGATAATGTCATGAAGCTGGTTGATTCAATATTAAAAAATATTGAAGGAAATGCAGATGAGACTGAAAAATCTGTGGATTCTGTAGCTTCAGAAAGCAATGTTGCGATAGAAAATAAAATAACAGATGGTGAAACAAACGAATCTGGACGTGTTCCATTAGATGCGAATGTTAAGTCTGATAGTAGCGTAAATAATGAAACGGCATCCTCAAGACTTAATTTTGGTGAAGTGCTTGATTTTGCCAAAAATCTTATTAATGAAATTAATAAAGAAGATAGCAATGTGCCAGATGAAAGAAAACAAATGTTATCAAAATTTCTTTCTAATGATGATTTTAGAGCAGGTTTAAAAAATGCTTTACAAAAGCAGCTTTTACTGAAGCCAGATCAGGTAACAGATAATAATAAGGTTGAAGATCTATACCAGAAAATACTAAAACAGGCAGATGCAGCAGTTCAGATTATGAAGGATGCTGGAAGAGATAATCCTGAAATAATGAAATCAGCATCTAACCTAAATGATAATGTTAATTTTATGAATCAGCTTAATCAGGCAGTGACTTATATTCAAATTCCATTACTTATGAATAATAAATCTGCCCATGGTGATTTGTACGTTTATACCAACAAAAAAAGCCTAAAAGAAAAAGATGGCAACTTATCTGCATTGCTCCATCTTGATATGGAGAACCTTGGACCAATGGATGTTTATGTGGCAATGACAAATGGTACCAATGTTAAGACTAATTTTATTATGCAGGATGAAGCAACACTTGATTTTATTGCGGAGCATATAGAGCTTTTAAATGATCGACTTACTAAAAAAGGGTACAATATGTCAACAAATGTTACTGTGAAGGATAAGGATAGTAAGAAGAAAAATATTGTGGATGAGTTTATGAAAGAAGATCCAGACAGTGTTAGCCGTATAGCGGCGAAGTATTCGTTTGATGTTAGGGCATAAGATATGGCAGATGATAAAGAAAAAAGATTAAAATTATTGCAGGCTGTAGCCCTTGAATATAATCCTGATGATGTAGCACCAAAGATTGTTGCAACAGGTAGAGGAAAGGTAGCAGAGAAGATTATCGAAGCTGCTAATGCTGCAGCAGTACCTGTTCATCAGGATACAAAGCTTGCAAATACATTGTCGAAGCTGGATATAGGTGATTATATTCCACCAGAGCTCTATGAGGTTGTTGCTGAGATACTTGTATTTGTGGATGACATGGAAAAACTGAAAGGAAAGTTATAATTGTCAGAAGAAAAACTAAATAATCGTAGGACAGGAGAAAACTACGAGTCTATTGCCTGTGAATATCTAATATCAAAAGGCCTTCATGTCATTGAAAGAAATTTTCGATGTAGAATAGGAGAGATAGATATTATTCTAAAAGATGGTGACACATATGTATTCACAGAAGTCAAATATCGCAAAACTGCCAAATATGGAAGCCCATACGAAGCAGTAACCAAGTCTAAAATGAAAAAAATCAGCCAGGTTTCTTTAAATTATATTAAATATAAAAAGCTCCCGATTAACGGAAGCTTTAGATTTGATGTTATTTCTATTCTTGATGGGGATATCACCTGGTATAAAGATGCATTTCCCTTTATTAAATGATTATTCCTCAAGAACAGGATCTTTTCTATTGTTGTATTTTTCGATAGCATCACGAATTTTATCAGTTGGTGTGCTAACAGTTGATAGAGCAATATCATGATTAAGAAAATCAATAATAGATGCCATAAACTTACTCATGTTGGCTTCAACATAATATGGTCTTGTTCTAATCTCATCTGTATGATAAGTGAGGTTAGTAGTAATTACTCTGTCAAAATAGCATTTTTCATATGCTTCATCGAATAATTCAAGACCATCAGTAAATAAACCAAATGTAGTACAAATAAATACTCGCTTTGCGTTCATTTCCTTTAACTGTTTTGCTGTATCAAGCATACTTCCACCAGATGAAATCATATCATCAATGATAATTACGTCTCTGCCATCTACTGCATCGCCAAGGAATTCGTGAGCAACAATAGGGTTTTTTCCGTTAACAACTTTAGAGTAATCACGTCTTTTATAGAACATACCAATGTTTACTCCAAGTACACCTGCAAAATATACAGCTCTGTCAAGGGCACCTTCATCTGGAGAAATAACGATAAGATGTTCTTTATCGATAATAAGATCTTTTTCGTAGTTAATAAGTGCTCTTAAGAACTGATATGGAGGCATGAAGTTATCAAAACCTGATAATGGTATTGAGTTCTGTACCTTTGGATCATGAGCATCAAATGTAACAATATTTGAAACCCCCATGCTTGTTAATTCTTCAAGAGCAAGTGCTGCGTCAAGGGACTCTCTCTTATAGCGCTTATGCTGTCTTGATTCATAAAGGAATGGCATGAAAACAGTTATTCTATGTGCCTTTCCTGCTGTTGCAGCAATTAGTCTTTTTATATCCTGATAAATGTTGTCAGGAGACATATGATTTGTATAACCATTTATTTTATATGTAAGAGAGTGGTTACATGGATCTGCAATAATAAATAAGTCTTTACCACGAACTGATTCATTTAATACAGCTTTGCCTTCACCTGTACCAAAACGAGGGCAGTCAAAGTTAATTAAAAATGTATCAGGATCATAATCAATATATGCAGGAGAACCATGATATGGCTTATTCATGTTTTTTCTTGATGTAACGAGGAAATTGTTGACCTCATTTCCAAGCTGTCTAGCACTTTCATGAACTATAAGCTTAAGCGGTGCAATCTGCATTGAATTCTCAAGTAAGTCTATATTTGGCATATTTGCCTCCTTGTAAAAAGTACATACAGATTATTTATATCATCAGTAATTTTTAGAGTCAAGGCATGGTAAAAATAATAGTAAAAATAAAGGATTTTATGATGAATTTACCTTGTTAAATAAGTATCATAATGATAATATTATTTGGTATGATTATGCCTTATAGGGCTTAAAAAATGAGGAGAATGAGACATGGAAATAAGAAATCTTGCAAATGAACTTAGTAGTAACTCTTATCCTGGTAGAGGAATTGTAATTGGAAAGTCTCAGGATGGAAAGTATGCTGTAACTGCTTACTTTATTATGGGAAGAAGTGAAAACAGTAGAAACAGAGTTTTTGTTGAAGATGGTGACGGAATCAGAACAAAAGCATTTGACGAATCAAAGCTTACAGATCCATCACTTATTATATATGCACCAGTCAGAGTACTTGGAAATAAGACTATTGTAACTAATGGTGACCAGACAGATACAATATACGAAGGAATGGACAAGCAGATGACTTTTGAGCAGTCATTAAGAAGCCGTGAATTTGAGCCAGATGGTCCTAACTACACACCTAGAATTTCAGGAATTATGCACATTGAAAATGGCGTATACAATTATGCAATGTCAATTCTCAAGAGTAACAATGGTGATCCTTCATCATGCAACAGATTTACATATGCTTACGAGAATCCTAAGGCTGGAGAAGGCAGATTTATTCATACATATATGAATGATGGAAATCCACTTCCAAGCTTTGAAGGAGAACCAAAGGTTGTTGAAATAAAAGGAAGCATTGATGAATTTAAGGATATGATTTGGAATTCATTGAATGAAGATAACAAAGTTTCATTATTTGTAAGATTTATAAATATCGAAACAGGTGAAGTTGAATCAAGAATCGTAAATAAAAATAAATAAGGAGCTTATTATGAACGAGTTAGAACTTAAATATGGATGTAACCCAAATCAGAAACCTGCAAAGATTTTCATGCAGAATGGAAAAGACCTTCCAATTACTGTATTAAACGGAAAGCCAGGATATATTAACTTTCTTGATGCATTAAATGGTTGGCAGCTTGTAAAGGAATTAAAGGAAGCTACAGGATATCCTGCAGCAGCTTCATTTAAGCATGTAAGCCCAGCTGGTGCTGCAATTGGTAAAGAGCTTGATGATACTATGAAAAAGGTATATTTCGTAGAAGATTTAGAAGAGCTTTCTCCACTTGCATGTGCATATGCAAGAGCTAGAGGTGCTGACAGAATGTCATCATATGGTGATTTTATTGCACTTTCAGATGTGTGTGATGTTTCAGCAGCAAAGCTTATTAAAAAGGAGTTCTCAGATGGAATAATTGCTCCAGGATATGAGCCAGAAGCTTTAGAAATTCTTAAAGAGAAGAAAAAAGGTGCTTATGCAATAATTCAGATTGATAAGGATTACAAGCCTGAACCTGTTGAACATAAGGATGTATTTGGTGTTACTTTTGAACAGGGACGTAATGAAGTTAAGATAGATGAGTCATTACTTGAAAATGTAGTTACAAAGAATAAAGACATTCCACTTTCAGCTAAGAATGATATGATGATTAGCCTTATTACACTTAAGTATACACAGTCAAACTCTGTATGCTTTGTAAAGGATGGACAGGCAATTGGTATTGGTGCTGGTCAGCAGTCAAGAGTTCATTGCGTAAGACTTGCTGGACAGAAGGCTGATAACTGGCTTCTTCGTCAGTGCCCTAAGGTAATGAATCTTCAGTTTGTAGATGGAATCAAGAGAGCAGAACGTGATAATGCTATTGATAATTACATTGGTGAAGCATACATGGATGTTCTTAAAGAAGGCGCATGGCAGAATATCTTCAAAGTTAAACCAGATGTATTTACAAGTGAAGAGAAGGAAGCATGGCTTTCACAGGCTGAAGGTATTGTACTTGGATCAGATGCATTCTTCCCATTCTCTGACAGTATTGAGCGTGGTGTAAAGAGTGGTGTTAAGTACGTAGTACAGCCAGGTGGATCAATTCGTGACGAAGACGTTATTAACTGCTGTGATGAATATGGAATCGCAATGGTATGTAATGGAGTTAGACTTTTCCATCATTAATTTAGGAGAATAGATAATAAAATGGCAAAAATTAGAACAAGATTTGCACCTTCTCCAACAGGAAGGATGCATGTAGGAAATTTAAGAACAGCTTTATATGCTTATCTTATTACAAAGCATGAAGGCGGTGACTTTATCCTTAGAATTGAGGATACTGATCAGGAAAGACTTGTTGAGGGTGCTGTAGATATTATTTACAGAACTCTTAAGGGAACAGGACTTGTTCATGATGAAGGTCCAGATATTGATAAGGGTTATGGACCTTATGTACAGTCTGAAAGAGTATCAAGTGGTTTGTATCTTAAGTATGCAAAACAGCTTGTTGATGAAGGCAAGGCATATTACTGCTTCTGTACAAAGGAAAGACTTGAAAACCTTACTCAGACTATAAAAGGTGAAGATGGTGAAGAGAAGGTTATTCATGTATATGATAAGCACTGTCTTAAGCTTACAAAAGAAGAGGTTGAAGCTAACCTTGCAGCAGGAATGCCTTATGTAATAAGACAGAATAACTCAGCAGAGGGTACAACAACTTTTGTTGATGATATTTATGGCGAAATTACTGTTGATAATGCAGAGCTTGACGATATGATTCTTATTAAGTCTGATGGTTATCCAACATACAATTTTGCTAACGTAATTGATGATCATCTTATGGAAATTACTCATGTTGTAAGAGGTAATGAATATTTATCATCAACTCCAAAATATAATCGTTTATATGAGGCTTTTGGATGGGATGTTCCTGTATATGTTCATTGCCCACTTATTACTGATGAAGAGCATAAAAAGCTTTCAAAGAGATGTGGACATTCATCATATGAAGACCTTATTGATCAGGGATTTTTATCAGAAGCAGTTGTAAACTTTGTTGCAATGCTTGGATGGTCTCCTGAAGACAACGTTGAGAAAATGAGCCTTGAAGAGCTTATCGAGAAGTTCGATTATAAGCATATTTCAAAGTCACCTGCTGTATTTGACTATACAAAGCTTAAATGGCTTAATGGTGAATATTTTAAAGCAATGAGCGATGAGGATTTTTATCCACTTGCACTTCCATACATTAAGGATGTAATCCATAAAGATATGGACTTTGAAAAAATTGCTAAGATGGTAAGAACTCGTATTGAGATTTTCCCAGATATTAAAGAGCATATTGATTTCTTTGAGGCAATGCCTGAGTACGATATTGATATGTATAACAACAAGAAGAGTAAATGTAATCCAGAGGTTTCTCTTACAATCTTAAATGAAGTATTACCAGTGCTTGAAGAAGTAAGCGATTTCACAAATGATACTCTTTTTGCAAAGCTTTCTGAGTATGCAGCAAGTAAAGAATATAAGACTGGTCTTGTAATGTGGCCAATAAGAACTGCTGTATCTGGTAAGCAGATGACACCTGGTGGTGCAACAGAACTTATGGAGCTTCTTGGAAAAGAAGAGTCAATAAACAGAATTAAAGCAGCAATAGAAAAACTTAGTTAAAGGTTTATATGGGTTTAAACAAAGAACAGGCAGAGGCAGCGTCTCATAGAGATGGGCCGATGCTTGTGCTTGCTGGCCCGGGAAGCGGAAAGACACATACGTTAGTTTCAAGGATTATTAATCTTATTGAAGGTGAAAATATTCCTCCAGACAAAATCCTTGTAATAACATTTTCTAAAAAGGCCGCAACCGAAATGCAGGCACGATTTCAAAAACAAGTCGGAGATAAATCTTATCCTGTCTCATTTGGCACATTTCATGCAGTATTTTATCACATACTAAAGTATTACAATTCTTATTCAAGTGACAGTATTTTAACTCCTAAGAAACAAATTGAATATATTGAGAAAATAGCGTTAGCACATAATATATCTGAAGCTCATAATGAGGACTTCATTAGTGAAGTGTTGTCAAAAATAAGTCAGATAAAAAGTTCTATACATGACTATAAAAGCGTTATTTCTTCATATAATCTTGAGGATGAAGATAGAAATAATATACAGACTATTTATGAAGATTATGTTAGTAAGCTTAATAAAGAGCGGCTTATTGATTTTGATGACATGATTATTAAGACCTATGAGCTATTTTGCAATAATAAAGATATATTAAAAAAATGGCAGGATCGTTTTGAATATTTTTTAGTTGATGAGTTTCAGGATATTAATGAGATTCAGTATGAGGTTCTGATGCTTTTAGCTGGGAAAAAGATGAATGTTTTTGCTGTAGGGGATGATGACCAGTCAATATATGGATTTAGGGGTTCAAACCCAGAAATAATGCGAAACTTTGCTAACATTAATGGATGTATTACAGTTAATCTTTTAAGGAATTACAGGTGTGCTGAAATAGTAATTAAAAAGGCAGGTTTACTTATTTCAAACAATATTGATAGGATTGAAAAAAGCCAGATAGCTGAAAAGATAAATAAGGATGATGGATATGTTCAAATTACAAAATATAAAGCTGTGGAGGACGAGGCAGAATACGTTATTTCTGAAATAAAGAAACTAATTAGTAATGGAATAGAATTATATGATATAGCTATTTTGTATAGAACAAATAAGTGTGTAAGCACCATAGAAGAGAAGCTAATTATGAATGGGATTTCATATAATAAATCAGAAATAAAAAGTGGATTCTATGATTCAACATGGGCACTTGATATTATTTCATTTCTTGAAATTGCAGCTGGAAACAATAACAGAAAACACTTTTTTAAAATAATCAAAATGTATAGAAATATTCCAAGAGATGTTTTTATAGAAGACACGATAAACTTAGCAGATTTAAAAGAAAAGCTAGCTTCATATGATAATGGACTTAGTTTAATAAAAGATGTCTTAATGCTTAGAAAGCTTTCTCCATATGCTGTTATAAATTATATCTTTAAGGGTATTGGATATGAAAGATATATGCAAAAAAATAAAGAAAGCTATGGTATTAGTGATGAATATATAGATGATTTCAAAAAAGACTTCTCTAGTAAAAGTAAGGATTTTAAATCAGTAAGAGAGTGGCTTACATATATATATGAATTAAAAAATAAGAAAGAAGCTATAAATGTTCAGAACAATAAGGGTGTAGTTTTACAGACAGCTCATGCATCGAAAGGGCTTCAGTATGATGTGGTCTTTATAGTTGGATTAAAGGAGGATATGTTTCCCCATAATAAAGCAGTTTTTCCGGAACAAATTGAAGAGGAAAGACGTTTAATGTATGTTGCTATGACAAGAGCTAAAAGGTATTTATATGTATGCGGAATTGGGGATGATAAAAATGGGAAACCAGTTTCTAGATTTATTTCTGAAATAGAAGATAAATAAATGGCCAAAGGAATTAACCTTTGGCCATCATAGATTATAATTCATCAAAAAGCTGATTATCGAGATATTCTTCAAAAGCGTCAAGTACAAGCTCATATTCATCATCGTCATCGATATATTCAAGTACTGGCTCAACGTTAGGATCATCAGGATCTTCAGAATATCTGTAGAACCATACTTCCTGTTCTGGCTCTGTTGGATTCTGATCCTTTGGCTGTAACACAACGTATTCTTTTCCAGCCACTTCAATGATTGTAACGACGTCACATGTTACTTTACGTCCATCTTCAAGCTGAATATCAACGCTCATTTCTTCTTCAGGGTAACCTGCATTATTGTTATCTGACATTTTATTCTCCTTAGAATGAATAGTTATAGCTAAATTAGTGGAACTAAGAATATTCTTTTTGACAAATAATAGAGAAGAATAATCCGTAACACTCTACCATAATATATCATACTACTAGAAAAATGTGTAGATTTTTAAAGACTTTATGTAGTGTTTATGATAATATTAAATGGTATGCGATATGATAAAAAGGAAAATTATGTCAACTAAAAAAATGGTAGATAAAATTGAAAAATCAAACGGTATTTGTGCAGGCGCTTTTCTATGTGATGGAAGTGTTGTATTTACTGCGTATTTTCAGTTTAAGGAAAGTCTCTATTTGCGTATTTATAACACATTAAATGTTTGTATTGCTGATATTGACATGTCTTTATATAAAGTATCTGGCAATGTATACAGTGTTAAGGTTTCAGCTGATGGTATTGCTGAGTGTTCATATGAATACGTTGTTGATGGAGAAGTTGTATCAGATCCATATGAAAGAAATCATCAGAAAATAAGAGTATATAGTGCTAAATTAAGTGATGCCACAGTTGAAAGAAGCAAGGTTTATGTTGATAATTTTGAGTGGAATGACGATAAAACACTTAATCATAAATACAGTGACGTTATTGCTTATTCGCTTCACGTTAGAGGCTTCACAAAGCATAAATCATCCAAAGTTAAAGGCAATGGAACATATACTGGAATAATTGAAAAAATCCCATATCTTAAAGAACTTGGGATTAACCAGATAGAGCTTATGCCATCATATGAGTTCTATGAAATAGATACTGATGAGGATGCACTTGTTGTAGGGCATCCAAAGTATGCTGGAAAACTCACTGTTAATGAAAACGGTGAAGTTATAGAAAATAAAGCAAAAGAGAAGATTAATTACTGGGGCTACAAGGAAGGCCATTATTTCTGCCCTAAGGCTAATTATGCTTTATCAGATAATTTTGTAAATGAATATAAGAAAATGGTTTATGAGCTTCATAAGGCCGGTATTGAGGTTGTTATGCAGTTCTATTTCCCAAAGAATGTAAATAGAGGAACTATAATTGATGTATTAAGATTTTGGAGACTTTCTTACCATATAGACGGTTTTCATATTATGGGTGAGAATATTCCTAAAAACCTTATTATTTCAGATCCTGTACTTAGTGAAGCAAAGCTTTATTTTGAATATATAGGTGAGACGGAAATTTCACCTTCAGTTACTGTTTTGAATAAAAGCATCGCTGAAGTCAGCAAGGCATTTTTGACAGATGCAAGAAGATTTCTTAAGAGTGATGATGGCTCTTTATATAATTTTGTAGTAGCAAATAGATATAATCCAACAAATATACATAGAATAAACTATATTTCCTGCTATGAGGGATTTACGTTAAACGATCTTGTATCATATGATTATAAGCATAATGAATTAAATGGCGAAGATAATAGAGATGGTACAGACTATAACTATAGCTGGAACTGTGGAGTTGAGGGTGCAAGCAGAAAAAGAAACGTTCAGGCATTAAGACTTAGGCAGATGAAGAACGCTATGTGTTTACTGCTTTTGTCTCAGTCAACACCAATGCTTTTAATGGGTGATGAACTCATGAATTCCCAGGGAGGAAATAACAATCCTTATTGTCAGGATAATGAAATTACTTGGCTTAACTGGAATATTACAAAAAGCAATAAAGAATTCTTTAACTTTGTAAAAGAATTAATTGCATTTAGAAAAGATAATAAAATGCTTCATCTTGAAGAAGAACCAAAGCTTATAGACCATAAATCTCTTGGATTCCCAGATGTATCTTATCATCAGGATATGGCATGGAAATCAAGATTTGACAGTTTTATGAAGCATGTTGGTATATTATATGCAGGTGAATATTTAGATGGTGAAGAATCGCTGTATATTGCATATAATATGCATTGGGAAAATCATTTATTTGGACTTCCTAAGCTTACAAAGGGCAAGAAATGGAAATTTATATTCACAACATCAGATGGTGTTAGTGAAGAAGATATAAATAAAGATCTTTCAGAAAATAACGATGAACTATGTGTTCTTGGAAGATCTGTACTTGTTTTAAAATCTATTAGCAAATGAGGAGGCTATTATGATAGGAGACAAAAAAGCATTATTTTCAGGAATGCAGGCAACAGGAAATCTTACTCTTGGTAATTATCTTGGAGCCTTAAAGAACTGGGTTAACCTTTGTGATGAATATGAATGTTTTTATTCAGTAGTTGATATGCATTCTATTACAGTAAGACAGGATCCAGCAGAACTTAGAAAAAGAGCAAGAGCATTACTTACACTGTACATTGCTGCTGGACTTGATCCAGAGAAAAACTGTATTTATTATCAGTCACATGTTACAGGTCATGCAGAGCTTGCTTGGATTCTTAACTGTTATACATACATGGGCGAGCTTAACAGAATGACTCAGTTTAAGGATAAATCAGCTAAGCATGCAGATAATATTAATGCAGGACTTTTTGATTATCCTGTACTTATGGCTGCAGATATTCTTTTATATCAGGCTGATGTCGTTCCTGTTGGTATTGATCAGATGCAGCACCTTGAGCTTACAAGAGATATTGCTCAGAGATTTAACTCAATTTATGGTGATGTATTTACTGTTCCTGAAGCTTACATTGGTAAGCAGGGTGCGAAGATTATGTCTCTTCAGGATCCATCAAAGAAGATGTCAAAGTCAGATGAAAATCCAAATGCCAGCATTTATCTTATGGATGATCCAGATACAATCATGAGAAAGTGTAAGAGAGCAGTAACTGATTCTGAAGCCTGTGTTGCATATAGAGACGAACAGCCAGGAGTAAAGAATCTTATTGATATATACTCAGCATGCTTAAATAAGACTCCAGCTGAGGTTGAAAAGGAATTCGAAGGTAAGGGATACGGAGACTTTAAGATGGCCGTTGGTGAAGCAGTTATATCTGTTCTTAAGCCACTTCAGGACCGTGTTGCAGAGCTTGAAAAAGATAAGGCTTATATTGATACAGTAATTAAAAACAACGCTGAGAAAGCACAGTATGTATCTAATAAGACACTGCGTAAGGCACAGAAGAAGGTAGGATTCCCAGAAAGACCTAGGTAGGACTTACTTATTTTTGATTTAAAAGAAAAGTGTGCTTCGTGAACTTTATCTTTTATCATGTATCAAAAAAACAGCACTGAATATTCAGTGCTGTTCCTTTATGTATTAGTTTTATTCAGATTTTACATCTTTCCAAAGTGTGTTATATACTTCGTCTGCCTCTTCTCCAAGGTACACATATGTTTCAAGATTATTGTACTTTGTAAGATCAGGGAATGCGATTTCTGAATTCTTAATATCTTCCTCTTCAATTAACTCTTTTGCAGCATCGTTAGGAGTGCTGTATGTAATGTATTCAAAGTTCTTTAAAGCGATGTCAGGACGGCACATAAAGTCAATCCATTTTTCGGCATTTTCAGGGTTTTTAGAATTCTTTGGAATTACCCATGAATCAATCCATACGTTAGTACCTTCCTTTGGAATAACGTACTCAAGATTATCATTTTCACGCTGTGTGTAGATTGCTTCACCAGAGTAAATAACACCAATAGCAGCTTCATCACCAATCATTTTATCTCTAACCTGATCAACAACGTAAGCCTGAACAAGTGGTTTCTGGTTTACTAAGATATCTCTACATTCCTCAAGCTCTTTCTGATCTGTTGAGTTCATTGAGTATCCAAGAAGCTTTTCTGCAACCATGAAAGCATCTCTTACTGAGTCCTGCATGAGAATATTGTTTTCATACTGCTCATCCCATAGAACAGACCAGCTGTCTATTGGTTCGCTAACCATTGTTTTGTTGTAAAGAATACCAACTGTACCCCAGCAGTATGGAACTGAAAACTTGTTTTCAGGGTCAAAATCCTTTGACATATCAACATACTGTTTACCAATGTTTTTGAAGTTTGGAACATTATCGAAGTTGATTTCCTTAAGCATATCATTTTCAATAAGCTTTGAAATCATATAGTCAGATGGACATAATACATCGTACTGAGATGCACCAGCCTCAACCTTTGGGTACATGATTTCGTTTGTTTCAAACTCCTCATAAACTACTTTGATTCCTGTTTCTTCTTCGAACATTGTAATAACATCTGGATCAATGTATTCACCCCAGTTATATACAACAACCTGGTTTGAAGAAGAATCTTTGCCACATCCTGTAAGGAGAGCAGCAGTCATGACTGCAACAAGCAGTACACTAATGAATTTTTTCAATATTTTTTCCTCCTGATAAAATATATATATCAATTATTCTTATTTCCTTTTGAAGGAATATAATTCACTACAATTAACAGAACTAAAACTGATACAAACATTATTGTTGATAAAGAATACATTTCAGGTTTAATTCCTTTTTTAACCTCAGTGTAGATTTTTGTAGAAAGAGTATCTAGACCAGGGCCCTTTGTAAAGTGTGTAATAATAAAGTCATCAAGTGACATAGTAAACGCAAGAAGGAATCCTGATAATACACCAGGAATTATGTCAGGGAATACTACCTTGAAGAATGCATGTAAATGAGATGCTCCAAGATCAAGAGCCGCCTCGTACACAGACTGGTTTGTCTGTTTGAGCTTTGGCATAACAGATAAAATTACATATGGTATGTTAAATGTAATGTGGGAGAGAAGCACTGTTCCAAATCCCATTGATAATCCTGATGCTATGAAAAGAAGCATAAGGGATATACCTGTAACAATATCTGCATTAAGCATTGGTATGTTAGTAACACCAAGATATACAGAACGCATTCTTCTGTTCATGCTGTTTATCGCAATACTTGCCATTGTACCAAGTACTGTAGCGATAAGAGATGATAGTAATGCAATAACGATTGTTGTGTATAAAGCAGACATAATCTGATCATTTCTAAAAAGACTGCCATACCATTTTGTTGTAAATCCACCCCATTTAGCTCTTGTTTTTGACTGATTAAATGAGAGAACAATTAATGTAAGAATAGGGGCGTATAAAAATATAAATATTAGTACAATATAGAACTTTTTAAGGAACTTCATCATAGTACTGCGCCTCCTTCCTTATCATATTTATTTGTAATAAGCATGCTAACAACAATGAAAATCATAAGTACAAAGGATAAACCTGAACCTGCATGCCAGTTATTTGTCTGCTTAAATTCCTGCTCAATTACATTTCCGATTAGTAGGATTTTACTTCCACCTAAGAGATCAGAAATAACGAATGTTGTAAGGGCAGGAACAAATACCATTGTGATTCCTGATATAACACCAGGAATGCTTAGCGGAAAAGTAATTCGTAAGAATACCTGAAATTCATTTGCTCCAAGGTCTCTTGCAGCATTTAATACATTCTTATCAATTTTGGCTAGTATGTTATAAATTGGAAGAACCATAAATGGCAGGAAGTTATAAACCATACCGAGTACAATTGCATAAGGTGTATTTATAATATTGATTTGTCCTAAATGTAAATACTTGAGTACACTATTAATAACGCCTGTTTTCTCAAGTAGTGTTTGCCATGCAAGTGTTCTTAATAGGAAATTCATCCACATAGGGAGAATAAATATAAAAACTATAAACCCAGATCTATCTACCCCAGATGATGCAAGAATCATTGCAAGAGGGTAGGCGAGTAGTAAACAAATAATTGTACTAATAAGTGAAAGTACAATAGAGAGCATAAGTGCTTTAAAATTTGTTGGGTCTGAAATTGCGGCAACATAAGAAACAGAAAAAGAACCATCTTTTTCTGTGAAGGCATAATATAATACCATAATAAGTGGAATAATTATGAATCCGATTGCCCAGATTGTATAAGGTGTTGATAATACTTTTGACTTACTCTTCAATTGGAATTGCCTCCTCATCCTCTGACTCAGGTTTATTCATGATCTGAATATCAAATGGATCAACGTGAATAGAAACCTTAGTACCTACGGGGAACATGTCAGTTGAATGGACAAGCCATTCAAAGCCATCAGGAGTGGTGACTTCCATTTCGTAATGTACACCTTTAAATATGATATGAGTTACGACACCATCAAGAGAGCCTTTTCCTGGCTCTAAGAGATCGATATCTTCAGGTCTTATTACTGCATCAACAGGCTTCATATTACCAAAACCTGTATCTACACATTCAAACTTCGCTCCTAAAATCTCAACAAGTTTATCTTCAATCATAACAGCAGATATTATATTACTGTCACCAATGAAGTCTGCTACAAATGCATTCTGTGGTTCGTTGTAAATATCTTCAGGAGTACCAATCTGCTGGATATAACCCTGGTTCATTACAACGATAGTATCTGACATAGTAAGAGCTTCTTCCTGATCATGTGTTACATAAATAAATGTAATTCCAAGCTCATTTTTAAGACGGATAAGCTCATACTGCATATCCTGTCTTAATTTAAGATCAAGGGCACCAAGTGGCTCATCAAGAAGGAGAACCTTTGGTTCATTAACGATAGCTCTTGCAATGGCAATTCGCTGCTGCTGACCACCAGAAAGTGAATCAGGCATACGATTTTCATAACCATCAAGATTTACAAGCTTTAAAGCGTATTTTATTTTATCATCAATATATGATTTGGACTTTTTCTTTAATTTAAGACCAAATGCAATATTTTCAGCAATTGTCATATGAGAAAAGAGAGCATATTTCTGGAATACTGTATTAACCTGTCTCTTGTTTGCAGGCATATTAGTAATATCTCTTCCATCAAAGTAAATAGTTCCCTTATCAGGAGTTTCAAAACCACCTATCATACGAAGAGTAGTAGTTTTACCACAACCTGATGGTCCAAGCAAAGTTATAAATTCATTTTCGCGGATATATAAATCTAGCTCATCGATGACGAGCTGACCGTCGAATGACTTTGATATGTTACTAAGTTCGATTAATCTTTTACTCATAGTTCCCTACCCCGTGTGTTTTCGTCCATGGCCATAGTGAATGGCGTTATTCCTACAACGCAACTATCGACAATAATATGGTATGTTTATTTAAAAGTCAATGAATATTTCAATAATTTTTTAAATATGTTATTATATTGAAAAGTCTATGTTTTATTGAGGTGTAAAATGGCTAAAAAGTCTTCAGAAGATAGATATGTTGCATATGTATCTACTTATACTAGAAAAAACGATAAAGGTATCCGTATTTACGATGTAGATGTGAATGAAGGAAGAATATCTGAAAGAGAACAGATCACAATTAAAAATTCTTCTTATTTAACTATTTCACATAATCAGAAATACATATATTCTATAACAGATTTTGGAGTAGAAGCATTTAAAATGCTTGATAATGGCGGCCTTGAACTTATTAATATGGCTTCTATTAATGGTATGAGAGGCTGTTATATTTCTACAGACTATACAGATAAGTATATGTTTGTTGCTGGATACCATGATGGAAAGATAACTGTATTAAAGCTTGAAGAGAATGGTGCTATTGGAGAGATAACTGATGAAATATTCCATCAGGGCATGGGTAATGTTTCTGACAGAAACTTCAGACCTCATGTAAGCTGCGTAAAGATGACAAGAGATAATAAATATCTCTGTGCATGTGACCTTGGACTTGACCATGTAAAGATTTATAGCTTTAGTACAATTACTGGAAAGCTTAAGCTTGTTGATGCAATAAGATGTGAGCAGGAGTCAGCTCCAAAATACATTAAGTTTAGAAAAGATGGAAAGTTTGCATATGTAATTAATCAGATGAACAGCTCAATAGTTGTTTATTCATATAAAGAAGAGAATGGACGCCCTATATTTGATAAGGTTCAGAAAATCTCAACATTAAATGATTATCATACATCTAATGCAGCTGCATGTGCTATGAAGCTTTCTATGGATAATAAATATATTTTCTGCTCAAATGCAGGAGATAATAGCGTAGGTGTATTTGCTATCGATGATAAGGAGGGCACACTTACAAAGAAGCTTGTATTGCCAATAAGTGGAGATTATCCAAAGGATATAGCAGTATTCCCTGATTGTAAGCATGTTGTAAGCTTAAATCATGAGTCAGATACAATTACATTCTTTAATGTAGACATAGAAAAAGGGACCCTCATAATGAATGGTCCCGAAATAAAAGTCGCAAAGGGAAATACAGTTACACTTCTTAAGATTTAATTACATTTCCCATATTCATAAGCATTGCATCTACAATTGTAAGTGCGGCCATTGATTCAACAACTACAACGGCACGAGGAACAATAATTGGATCGTGACGACCTTTTATAGAAACGGTGATTTCTTCACCGTTTTTATTTATTGTTCTTTGTGGGGCACTTATAGATGGTGTAGGCTTTACTGCACATCTGAATACAATCTGGCTACCATCTGACATTCCGCCAAGTACACCACCAGAGTGATTTGTTTTCTTATAAACATCAGTAGTTAAATCAAAGTTTGAACCTGAGATTTTTGATGCAAATGAGTCATTGTTTTCAGAACCAGTCATTCTTGCAACGTCAAATCCGTCACCGAATTCAATTCCTTTAATAGCGCCAATACTCATAATAGCGTAAGAGAGTCTTGCATCAAGCTTATCAAATACTGGTTCGCCAAGTCCTGGAACAACTCCATCTATGTGACACTCAATTATTCCGCCACATGAATTTCCTTCACTTCTTAATTTATCAAGATATCCCTGAGCTTTTATAGATGCATTTTCATCTGGCATTCTTAATTTATCAGTTAGAATTCTTGATTCATCAAAGTTTGCTGGATTTATATCAATTGGTCCAATAGACTTTGTAAATGTTGTGATTTTTACACCAAATAACGATAAAAGCTTTATTGCGATAGCACCGGCAGCAACACGTCCTATTGTCTCACGACCAGAAGAGCGTCCGCCGCCTCTATAGTCTCTAAAACCATATTTGGCATCAAATGTATAGTCTGCATGGCCAGGTCTGTAATATGAAGCAATTTCAGAATAGTCAGCTGAACGCTGAGATTTATTTCTAACAATCATTGAAATAGGTGTTCCTGTAGTTACGCCTTCAAATACACCAGATAAGATTTCTACCATATCGTCTTCACCACGTGAAGTTGTGTATTCAGACTGACCAGGTTTTCTTAAATCAAGATATTTTTGAATATCTGCTTCTGTAAGTGGAAGTCCTGCAGGGCAGCCATCAACAACTACACCAAGTGCTGCACCGTGTGATTCTCCCCATGTTGAAATTTTGAATTTCTCTCCAAATATTGAGCCTGCCATAATTGTCTCCTAAATATGTTTTCTTATGATAATATACTATAATTGCTGTTCCTTTGTAAAACGATAAATGGTATTATATTGATTTAGTAAATAGGAAAGAGGATTTCTATGTATAAGATATTAAAAACAGACGGAAATGCAAAAAGAGCTGAGTTTACAACTGTTCATGGAACTGTACAGACTCCTTTGTTTATGAATGTTGGTACCGCTGCGGCTATTAAAGGTGCCGTATCTACTGAAGATTTACAGGGGTTAAAAACTCAGGTTGAGCTTTCAAATACATATCATTTGCATGTAAGACCAGGCGATAAAATAGTAAAAGAGCTAGGCGGTTTACATAAGTTTATGAACTGGGATAAGCCTATTCTTACTGATTCCGGTGGATTTCAGGTTTTTTCTTTAAGTTCACTTAGAAAAATAAAAGAAGAGGGCGTTTATTTTAACTCTCATGTAGATGGCAGAAAAATATTTATGGGCCCTGAAGAGAGTATGCAGATTCAGTCAAATCTTGCATCAACAATTGCTATGGCATTTGATGAATGTGCCCCAGCCCTTGCTGATGAAAAATATGTTAGAAACTCTGTTGACAGAACAACTAGATGGCTAGAAAGATGTCAGGTTGAAATGAAGAGGCTTAATAGTCTTGATGACACAATAAATAAAAATCAGCTTTTATTTGGAATTAATCAGGGTGCAATTCATAAACATATAAGAGCAGAACATGCAAGAACCATTGCAGATATGAATTTGGATGGTTATGCCATTGGTGGACTTGCAGTTGGTGAAACGCATGAGCAGATGTACGAAATAATTGAAGAAGTTATTCCATTTCTTCCAAAGGATAAGCCAACATATCTTATGGGTGTTGGAACGCCTGCTAATATTCTTGAGGCTGTAGACAGAGGCGTAGATTTCTTTGACTGTGTATATCCAACAAGAAATGGACGTCATGGACATCTTTATACTAAAAAAGGAAAAATCAACTTATTTAATGCTAAGTACGAGCTTGATTCAAAGCCTATAGAAGAAGGCTGTATGTGCCCTACATGTAGAAAGTATTCAAGAGCATACATAAGACATTTATTAAAAGCAAAAGAAATGCTTGGAATGCGACTTTGTGTTATGCATAATCTTTATTTTTACAATAATATGATGGAAGAAATAAGGCTTGCAATTGAAGAGGGCAGATACAAGCAGTACAAGAATGATATGCTTGCTTCAATGGAGCAGGGTGAATAATATACATTTTTCGTATATAGACCTTGTGAAATATGCATAAATATTGTATTATTTTCAATAGTGCGTAAATAGGCTTATTTGCACAATTTTGTTTTATTTTTAGGAGGATTATTTATGTCAGCAATATTAACAACACCTGGTATGGCATCACAGGGAACTCTTATGCTTGTTGTTTATGTGGTAATCATAGGCGCAATGTTCTATTTCCTTTCAAGACCACAGAAAAAGGAACAGAAGAGAATCGCTGCTATGCTTGCAGACCTTGAGGTAGGCGATACAGTACTTACTACAAGTGGTTTTTATGGCATTATTATTGATATTACAGAAGATACAGTAATCGTTGAGTTTGGTAACAACAAAAACTGCAGAATTCCAATGCAGAAGAGCGCTATTGTACAGTCTGAAAAGCCTGCATCAGCTAGCGCATCAGATGATAAATAATAAAGTCGAGGTTTAGCATGAAAGCAAATATTGCATGTATTAGTGGTGATGGAATCGGACCAGAAATAGTAAGAGAAGCTAAGAAGGTTCTTGATAAAGTCGCAGATAAATACGGACACGAATTTAATTATAATGATATTTTAATGGGTGGTGCTTCTATTGACGTACACGGCGTACCACTTACAGACGAAACTATTGAGATTGCAAAATCAAGTGACGCTGTTCTTATGGGATCTATTGGAGGAAATACATCTACATCTCCATGGTATAAGCTTCCACCAGAGAAGAGACCAGAAGCAGGCCTTCTTAAGTTAAGAAAAGCTCTTAATTTATTTGCAAATCTTCGTCCAGCTTATTTATATGAAGAGCTTGCAGAAGCATGCCCTCTTAAGGCTGAAATAATTGGCGATGGTTTCGATATGATGATTATGCGTGAATTAACTGGTGGTCTTTATTTTGGAGAAAGAAAAACAGTTGAAGAAAACGGCGTAAAGAAGGCTATTGATACATTAACATACGATGAGAATGAAATTCGTAGAATTGCAATTAAGGGATTTGAAATTGCAAGAAAGAGACGCTCAAAGGTTACAAGTGTTGATAAAGCAAATGTACTTGATTCATCAAGACTTTGGAGAGCAGTTGTTAATGAAGTGGCTAAGGACTATCCAGATGTTGAGCTTGAGCATATGTTAGTTGATAACTGTGCAATGCAGCTTGTAAGAGATCCAAAGCAGTTCGATGTAATTCTTACAGAGAATATGTTTGGAGATATCTTATCAGATGAAGCGTCAATGGTTACTGGTTCAATAGGTATGCTTTCATCAGCTTCACTTAACGATACTAGTTTTGGATTATACGAGCCATCACATGGCTCAGCTCCTGATATAGCTGGACAGAATATTGCAAATCCTATTGCTACAATTCTTTCAGCATCAATGCTTCTTAGATATTCACTTAATCTTAGTGAAGAAGCAGATGCAATTGATAATGCAGTTAAGCAGGTTCTTAAAGACGGATATAGAACAAAGGATATTATGTCTGATGGATTTGAACTTGTTGGATGCGATAAAATGGGTGATTTAATAGTCGACAGAATTTAATCTGTCTGGAGGAAATATAAATGAGAAGCGATTCAGTTACAAAGGGACCTGCACAGGCGCCTCACAGATCATTATTTAATGCACTTGGATATACTAAGGAAGAAATGGACAGACCACTTGTTGGTATTGTTAGTTCATACAATGAAATCGTTCCTGGTCATATGAACCTTGATAAGATTGTTGAAGCAGTCAAAATCGGTGTAGCTATGGCTGGTGGAACACCAATTGTATTCCCAGCAATCGCTGTATGTGATGGTATTGCTATGGGACATACAGGAATGAAATATTCTCTTGTAACAAGAGATCTTATAGCAGATTCAACAGAATGTATGGCAATGGCTCATCAGTTTGATGCTCTTGTTATGGTTCCAAACTGTGATAAGAATGTACCTGGTCTTTTAATGGCTGCAGCAAGAGTTAATGTTCCAACAGTATTTGTATCTGGTGGTCC